>JBMNPN010000058.1:0-15805 GCA_050943615.1 Coriobacteriales bacterium | reverse complement strand
AGAGGAAAAATGTCCTCTGACCTGCTGTTTTATCTGGTGCCCCCGGGCGGATTCGAACCGTCGACACCCGCTTTAGGAGAGCGGTGCTCTATCCCCTGAGCTACGGAGGCGCGCAAGAGGGTATTCTAGCAAAAAGCCTTCATGCGTGCGCCGGCAATGCGGAGCTGATTGGTCCCTCTGCAAAGACGGCAACGCTCGGGCTGCATCCGGTTGTTTGAGTGCGTGCATGTCAATAATCTCCCGTTTTGTAAATCTGGACTGCACCTGGCTCGGATTTCTCCTGTGCAAATGCCTCTGCGCGAGTTCTTCTTCTGGCTTGTAGCCAAAAATTGCTCGTTCTGTAAATCCTGGGGCACTTCAAATTTGCAAAACTGGAGATTTTTGACAGAAGCGGGGGAGAGTCGGTGTTCCCACCTGATTTTCCTATTGCTCCAAATCCCCAAATTTACATTTCGGGACTTTTTTGACATCCGGGACAAGGAAGCCAAAGTGTTGTCAAGCAGTTTTGCCGTAAAAAGGCTGGACCGAGAGGGTGCAGCCCCTCTCGGCCCAGTGCTCATCCGGGGCCAATGTTCCTGTTCGGACCCCGTATCTCCAGCCTGGGAAAGGAAGGAACCAGGCTGAAAACCAAACTCTTGCGGCTCCTTTTACCGCATCGGCGCTATTCGGCGATTGACTCGTTCATGTTGAGCGCCGCAACGCCCGTCTCGCCGGTCGAGATGCGCATGACATCCTGGACGTTCGTGACGAAGATCTTTCCGTCGCCTGCACCGCCGGTGTGCAGGACCTTGTTGGCTGCCGCCACGACCAGGCCTGGGTCGACTTCGGAGACCACGATGTCGATCTGCAGTTTGGGCAGCAGGTTCACGTTGGTCTTGACGCCGCGGTACTGGCCGGTCTTGCCCTTCTGGATGCCGCAGCCCATGACGCTCGAGACGGTCATGCCGGTGACACCGATTTGCGCCAGCGTGTCCTTGAGGGCAACGAACTTGTCCTGGTTGCAGATGATGCTGATGCGGGTCATGCTGCCAGGCGCGTTGACGGGAGTGGGGGCAAGGCCGGTGAGGTCCACTGCCAGGCTCTCGTTCTTCTCGGCCGCAATTGCGGGAACGACGGGCATGAAGTCGGCGTAGGCGCTGTTCAGGCCGTGCTCGGAGATGTCGAGGCCCTCGACCTCGTAGACCTCCTCGACGCGCAGGCCGATGGTCGCCTTCAAGATCGCGAAGAGGACAACTCCACAGACGGCAGTCCAGGCAAGGATTGCAAGAACGCCGATGCACTGGATGCCCAGCTGGGTGGCGCCGCCGCCATAGAACAGACCAGCGTTGATGCCGACATCGTAGGTTGCGATGATGTCGGGATTGGCGAACAGGCCAACCGCAAGGCCGCCCCAGATGCCGCAGATGCCGTGTACCGTGGAGGCGCCGACCGGGTCGTCGATTCCGCTGCGGTCGATGAGAAGGACGAAGATCGGGCAGAGCAGGCCGGCGACGATGCCGATGATGAGAGCGCCGACCGAGTCAACGCAGGCGCAGGGTGCCGTGATGGCGACGAGGCCCGCAAGTGCGGCGTTCAGAGTCATGGAGACATCGGGCTTGCCGTCCTTGATCCAGGTGTAGAACATGGTCGTGCAGGCGGCTGCCGCAGCGCCGATGGTGGTGGTCACGAAAATCTGCGCGACTTGGGCGGTGCTGCCGCCAGCGGCGCCGTTGAACCCGTACCAGCCGAACCACAGGATGAAGACGCCGAGGGCGCCCAGGGTGATGGAGTGACCGGCGATGGCGTTGGGCTTGCCGTCCTTATCGTACTTGCCGATGCGGGCGCCCAGGAAGGCCGCGCCGATGAAGCCCATCACGCCGCCGACCATGTGGATGACGGTGGAACCAGCCCAGTCGAAGTAGCCCATCTCGGACAGCCAGCCGCCGCCCCAGACCCAGTGCGCCTCGATCGGGTAGATGATCAGCGAGATGAACAGCGAATAGAGGATGTAGGCGGAGAACTTGGTGCGCTCTGCCATGGAGCCGGAAACGATGGTCGCGGCGGTTGCGCAGAAGACGAGCTGGAAGAAGAAGTTCGCCCAGTCGACATTGTCAAAGCCCGACAGGGAGAACATGCCGAGCGTCGGGATTCCGATGAATCCACCCAGTGCGTCCTCGCCGCACATGATGCCAAAGCCCAAGACAAGAAATGCGATCGTGCCGACGGAGAAGTCCATCAGGTTCTTCATGATGATGTTGCCGGCGTTCTTCGCTCTCGTGAAGCCGGTCTCGACCATCGCAAAACCGCATTGCATGAAAAACACTAGGACGGCGCCAATGATGTACCAAAGACTGTCGGCGCCAATGAACATTGATACGATATCAGTGCTCATGTTGCCCCCTTACCTCGATTTCTTCCTTTACATGCCCGAGAGAACGCTGCAACCTGCCCGCGAGCCAGGTTGTCGGGGACGCGTATGTCGTTGCGCGCCCGACCACGTTCCTTCGGACACCTCGATTGTCGAGTTGGCGTGTTTCGGAAAAATGTCGTGGAGATTAAGACGAGATTTCAAGCGTTAACGTTGTGTTTCGTAGATGGCCGTAGCGCAAAGTTCACATCGTTATGACATGCGGCACGGGCGAAACCTGTAACCTAATAAGCGCGTGCGGCATTTCAGCCGTGCCGGCAGCTAGTGGGAGGACACCAGGAAATGACGCTTGCCCTCATTGACATGGGAAGCAACACCATACGCTTATCGGTTTACGCGATCGGGCAAGAGGCGCGCACGCTCCGTTCCGACGATTACGCCGAAAAGATCGATGACCTCGGAGATTTTGCGCGCCTGATCACCAAGAAGGTGAACGCGGGGCTTGCCGAGTACGTCGATGACGACAACTGCCTTTCCGAAGACGGCATCGAGACGGCCACCAACGCGCTCAGATATCTGTTGCGCATCGTCGACAATCTCGCCATCGACGAGACGCGCATCTTTGCAACTGCCTCGCTCAGAAACGTCGATAACTGCAAGGAGGCCCGCGCGGCAATCGAGCAGGCGATAGGGCACCCCATAGAGATCCTCTCGAGCGAGGAGGAGGCGCTGCTGGGCTTTAGCAGCTTCAAGCTCGACTGCCCGATGTCGGAAGGCGTCATGTGCGATATCGGCGGTGGATCTACCGAGGTCGTCGTCTTCAAGGACAACGAACCTGTCTGCCTCGAGAGCATGCCCATCGGCTCGCTCAAGCTCTTCAAGCGCAAGGTGAAGGGCATCAAGCCGACCGCGTCAGAGCGCAAGGCCATCCGAAAACAGACCGATTCCGAGCTCGACAAGCTCGGCTTCAAGGACCCGAAGCCCTGCAAGATGCTCTGCGGCATCGGCGGAACTTCGCGTGCGGTGCTCAAGCTCGTCAACGCCGCCAAGAAGCGCTCGCCCCTCGAGCGGGAGTTCACGGCCAAGGAATGCGGCAAGCTGCTCGACTTTCTGTGCTCGGGTGACTCCGGAGCGCGCGAACTCATATTGCGCACGGCGCCCGATCGTATCCACACGATCGTCCCCGGTCTCATCGTGCTCTATGCCATCGTCGAGCGCTTTGGAGTGCATCGTCTGCATATCAGTCGCTATGGCGTGCGGGAGGGCTATGTCTCGCATCGGATTCTAGGAAGATGAATTTGCAACTCACGTGGTTTTACCAGCGTTTTTCGATATATTTTTGTCAGATGTCTAACAACGTAATGAGCGTTAACTACCTTTTTGAATTGGAATAAACTAGACATGGATTATCGTGTCGGGGCGGAGTGCTCTCTGCCTTTCGAGTGAGGAGGTTTCTCTCGTGTCGGAGACGAATCAGGACGACCGTCGCACTGATGGCGAAATGGCAGAGGATGTCGAGGAGACACAGGCCAACAAGGCCGATGATGCCGCTGCTGGGGCTGCCATATCAGATGAGCCAGCTGCCCAGGAGACCTCTGACAACTCAACTGCAGACAAAGCCGCCGATGTCCAGGCGGCACAGAAGGCCCCATCCGCAAAACACAAGCGCGACTTCAGCTACACGCAGAACCGCGAGCTCTCATGGCTGGAGTTCAACCATCGCGTGCTCGACGAGGCGCTCGACGAGACGGTCCCGCTCTACGAGCGGCTCAAGTTCATCGCGATTTTCGACAGCAACCTCGATGAGTTCTTCATGGTGCGCGTCGGCAGCCTGACCGACCTCACCTTCATCGACCCCGACGATCGCGAGAACAAGTCCAACATGACAGCCGCCGAGCAGATCGACGCGATCAACGCGGCGGTCAAGCCGCTCATCAAGCTGCGCAACGAGACGTACAAGAAGGTCATGGGCGAGCTGGCCGCTTACGGCGTCGAGGAACTCGACCTCGAGGAGATGAGCAAGAAGGAGCGCAAGTTCGCGCGCGACTACTATCGCGAGTACCTCGTCCCGATTCTCTCGCCGCAGGTCATCGATGCACGCCATCCCTTCCCGCACCTGCGCAACAAGGACCTCTACGTCGCCACGATGCTCACCGACGAGGACGGCAGCAAGACCTTTGGCCTCGTCCCCGTGCCCGACGAGGTTCCCGGAATCATCTCTGATCCGGAGAACCCGCTGCACTTCGTGCGCACCGAGCAGGTCATCAAGCACAACATCGGCAAGCTCTTCGGCATCTACAAGGCGGAAAATCCCGTGATCATCTCCGTGACCCGCAACGCCGACATCAGCTTCGACGAGGAGAAGTTCGCCGATGATGAAAGCGACTACCGCCTGCACGTCTCCAACCTTCTCAAGAAGCGCAACCGTCTGAACCCGGTGCGCCTCGAGATACAGGGCAATCCCGACAAGGCGCTCAGAAACGAGCTCATGAACCGTCTCAAGCTCGATAAGAGCCAGGTCTACATCTTCGATTCGCCAATCTCCATCCAGGATTGCTACAGCTTCGAGGGCAAACTCGAGCCCTCCCTCAAGTCCGAGCTCTGCTACCCGCCCTTTGCCCCGCGCAACTCCAAGGTCTTCGATCAGAACAAGCCCATCCTCGACCAGGTCGAGACGCGCGACCGCCTGCTCTTCTACCCCTACGACTCCATGGAGCCGTTCCTGCGGATGCTGCAGGAGGCGGCAATCGACCCGACGGTCGCGTCCATCAAGATCACGGTGTATCGCCTGGCCAGCGAATCGCGTGTTGCCCAGCACCTGATCGAGGCCGCCGAGAACGGCAAGGACGTCACGGTCCTCATGGAGCTGCGCGCCCGCTTCGACGAGGCCAACAACATCGACTGGTCCCAGCGCCTCGAGGAAGCCGGCTGCACGATCATATACGGGATGGAGAACTACAAGTGCCATTCCAAGATCTGCCTGATCACCCGCCGCAAGGGAGACCGCGTCATCAACATCACCCAGATAGGCACGGGCAACTACAACGAGAAGACCGCCAAGCTCTACACCGACCTGTGCATGTTCACCGCAGACGAGACGATCGGCAACGATGCCGTCAACTTCTTCCAGAACATGCTCATCGGAAACCTCAACGGTGCCTACGAAAGCCTGCTCGTGGCACCGGCCACGATGAAGCAGACGATCATGTCGCTCATCGACCGCGAGATTTCCAAGGGCGACAAGGGCCGCATCCTCATCAAGGCCAACTCCGTGACCGAGCGCGACATCATCGACGAGCTCGCCGCAGCCTCGCAGGCGGGCGTCCACATCCGCATGAACATCCGCGGGATCTGCTGCCTGCTGCCGGGCATCGAGGGCAAGACAGACAACATCCTGGTGAGGAGCATCGTCGGCCAGTTCCTCGAGCACAGCCGCATCTACTGCTTTGGCGAAGGCGACGACATGCAGCTCTACATCTCGTCTGCCGACCTCATGACGAGAAACCTCGTGCACCGCGTCGAGGTCGCCGCCCCGATTCACGACCCCGACCTGAGGGCATCGATCTGCCTGTACCTGGAAAAGATCTTTGCCGACAACACCAAGGCGCGCACGCTCATGCCCGATGGAAGCTATGTCCACGTCGCCGACGGACCAGAGGCCGCGCTCATGAAAGACGACGCGCCCTTCTGCCTGCACGACTGGTGCATCGAGCACCCCCTGCAGCGCGTCGACACCCCCAAGCGCCGTGCCGCAGTGCGCACGGCCAGTAACGCGAAGGTGCCTTCTGCCAGCACGGGCATCGCGAGCGAATCCGACAACGGACTTCCGCCGATTGGGCAGCGCACGCTGTGGCAGCGCATCAAGGCGGTCTTCCTGGGCGACTAGGGTTTTTCCGTTGGAGAACCAGTAAGTACCAAAGCGCCTCCTACCGGTCGCTGCTGGCAGGAGGCGCTTGTCCATGCGAAAAACCCCGTTGTCCGCCGAAGCTACCTGACGGTCACCTTGACCTTGGCAAAGGCGCCGCTCTGGGCGTAGGCGTAGACGGTGCAACGACCCTTTGCCTTGCCCTTGATGACCCCCTTGCTGCTGACAGTGGCAATTTTCCGGTTGGATGACTCGAACTTGGTCTTCCTGTGGACCTTGACCTTGAGCTTTTTCGATTGGCGAATCGACTTGGTCTTCAGCTTGAAGGTCTTTTTCCTCTTGAGGGAAAGTCTGCCCTTCTTGACGTTTCTCACCTTGACGGACTTGAAGTTCCCGACCTTGCCGCCCTTGGTGGCGACGTGCACGGTCTTCGAGACAGCTGCCTTGTTGCCGCTGCCGTAGAAGGCGGCAACGAAGAACTTGTAGTAGGTGCCCTTCTTCAGCCTCTTTCCCGCCACCTTCTTGACGGTGAGCGTACTCTTCGACAGCTTCTTCAGAATTTTGTAGCCCTTATTGCCGCACTTGTTGGAAAAGAGCACGTAAGTCTTGGCGCCCCGGACCCTGTTCCACTTCAGTTTGACATACTTCTTGCCGACCTTGACGCACCTCAACTGCAGCAACCCGAACGTGGATCCTGCCGCGTCCCTTTCGCCCTTGGTGGTCTTGAGCTCGCTTGCCACCTGGGAGATCTTCTCGTCTGCGGAAGGTGCCGGCGGATCGAGTGGCTTTGCGTTGAACAGCAGCTTTGTGGTGTCGATGCCGGTCTTGGAGCTGTCGTTGAATGACGCTGCGATCGCGTCGGTGACGGCCCAGCCGGGGTAGGGGGTGCCCGTGTCGTTGTTCGCGCACGCCCCGGTGAACATGCCTTCCAGCGAGCTCGCGTGAGAGATGTCAAAGCTGCGCAGGTCAAGCGAGGTCAGGCTCGGGCAATCGCAGAACAGGTAGCGCATTTCGGTAACCTGCGAGGTATTGAAGCTGCTCACGTTCACCGATTTCAGCGCGGTGCAGGCCATGAACATTCCCCCCATGTTGGTGACCTTCGATGTGTCGAATGCCCGCAGGTCGAGGCTTGCGAGGCTGGTGCACTCGCCGAACATCGCGAACATGTTGGTGGCCTTTGCGGTGTCGAACGTGCTCAAGTCGAGCTTGGTCAAGCTGACGCAGCCGTCGAACATGTAGGACATGTCGGTCACGTTGGAGGTTTTGAGCGGGCTCACGTCGAGGGAAGCGAGGCTCCTGCAGTACTGAAACATGCTGCTCATGTCGGTTACCTTGGAGGTATCGAGGACGCTGAGGTCGATGTGCTTGAGGCTGTAGCACTCGCAGAACATGCCGCTCATGTTCGTGACCAGCGAGGTGTCGAGTTTTTCAAACGAGTTGATGGTGGTGAGGCTGCGCATGTTCTCGAACCAACGTGCCGTCGAGACGGGCCTGATCTCGTCGACGAAGTTCACGGTCGTGACATTGTAGAAGTACTCCGGACCGTCGACGTGCCAGTTGTTGCCGGCCGACCCGGCGCTGTCCGTTTGGGTGAAGTCGCTCGTCTCGACGTCGTAGAACACGGTGCCGGTGTATTCCTTGCCGTCGAGTCCCGTGACGGTGGTGTCGTCCAGGAAATGCCGTAGGGGATTGGGGTTTTCAAACGTGTCGTGGGAGCGCACGAAGGTCATCGTCGTGCCGTCGCTCGAGAGCACCGCGTAGGCGTGCCCCTCCAGGTCTTCAGCCCGAGCCTGGGGCACTGCCTGAGGCGCGATGGGAAGAAACGCGAAGACGAGAAGTGCCGACAAGGCCAGAGTCGCTAGCTGCTTGATTCCCTTCATGTCCAAGCCCCCTATTGCCCGTTGACATGAGTACGTGTTGTCTGTATGACCTGTGCCGAGAAACCCTATGCTCGGCTGGTCATCTTCGCCTTGATACGGCGATGCGCTCGGTGTGCTGGAAAGCTCACCGAGATGCAGCTATTTTACTTCTCGGTGCTTGATGTGAATACCCTATACCAGGCGAAAATGTATCGGTATCAGCCTGCGACGATGCCGCCGCCCAGGCAGACGAGCCCATCGTAGATGCTCACGGCCTGGCCGGCTGCCGTGCGGGGGACGCGTGCGGGGTAGGAGACGTGAGCGCCCGTTCCGTCCTCTGTGGGCGTGACCTCGACGTGCTCGAGCTTTCGGGTGTGGCGCGTGCGGATGTCGAAAGCCCCGGCGACAGGCGCGTGCCCGGATACCCAGCGGCAGTCCTCAAGCTCGAGCGTCTCGGTCCAGAGCGCCGGGCAGTCGCGGTCCGCGCTCACGTAGACGATGTTTTCCTTCGGGTCGGTTCCTACAACGTAGCGGGCGGGGCCGCCACCCAGGTCGAGTCCCTTTCGCTGCCCGAGCGTGAACAGGAACGCGCCCTCGTGCCGCCCCAGGACCTTCCCCGTCTCGTACTCCACGATGTCACCGGGCTGGCGGTCGAGCTGGCTTAGGAGGAACTGTTGGATGCTGATGGGGCCGATGAAGCAGATGCCATCGGAATCGGGCTTTTCGGCGACCTCGATGCCGCGCTCGGCGGCCATGGCGCGCACGGTCTTCTTGTCGGGAACCTCCCCGATGGGAAAGAGCGTGCGGGCAAAGACGCTGCCGGGCACGCGCCACAGGAAGTAGGTCTGGTCCTTGTGCTCGTCGGCCGCGCGCAGGAGCCGGGCGGGCTCGCCGGGCTCCTCTGGGTACGTGACGCGCGCGTAGTGGCCCGTCGCGATGAGGTCGGCGCCCTCCTCGAAGGCGCGTTTGGCGAAGGTGCCGAACTTGATCTTCTCGTTGCACATGACATCGGGATTGGGGGTGCGCCCGTTGCGGTAGCTTTCCACGACGTAGTCGACGACCTCGCGCTTGTACTCGTCCTCGTAGTCCCAGACGTCCAGGTCGATGCCGAGTCCCACGGCCACGCGCTCGGCGTCGGCTAGGTCGGCTGCCCACGGGCACTTGAAGCCGGGGAGGTCCTGCGACCAGTTGCGCATGTAGACGCCCTTGACGTCGTAGCCCTCCTCCAAGAGCAGGGCCGCGGAAAGCGCCGAGTCGACGCCGCCGCTCATTCCCAGATAGACGCGTTTTGCCATGTGATGCTTCCTATATCTCGATGCCGAGGCGGTCTGCCTCGGAACGGACGGTCGAGCAGATGATCGAGGCCGCCCGCTCGATGTCTCTTTGCGTGGTGGGTCTTCCCAGGCTGATGCGCAGGCTCCCTTGCGCGGCGCGGGGATCGAGGCCGATTGCCTGGAGGACGTGCGAGGTCTTCATCTTGGAGGCCGCACAGGCCGAACCGGTCCCGACCGAGACGCCCTGCCGGTCGAGCAAGATGACGAGGCGGCGTGCCTCGAGCCCTGGAAACGAGACGTGGAGAAGTCCCGGAAGGCGCAAGCTCGCCTTGCGGGGGCCGGAGACGACGGCAGAGGGAATCTGCGCGCAAATGCGCCCTTCGAGCTCGTCGCGCAGTCCCTTGAGCCTGCGCGCCTCCTGGGTGCGCCTCTCGATTGCGAGTCCGAGGGCCTTGGCAAAGCCCACGGTGCCGGCGACGTTTTCCGTGCCGGAGCGCACGCCGTTTTCCTGCCCGCCTCCCAGGACGAGCGGTTTGAGCGGGACGCCATCTGCTGCCCAGAGCAGCCCGACCTGCTTGGGGCCGTAGACCTTGGCGGCCGAGAGCGTCATGAGGTCGCAGCCCAGCGAGGAGACGTTGACCGAAAGGCAGCTGGCCGCCTGAGAGGCGTCCGTGTGGAGCCAGATGGGATGCGGGTTTCCCGTCTCGAGGCGCTGCATCCGAATCCCGCGCACGACCTGCGCGATTTCATGGACGGGTTGCACGGTGCCGATTTCGGCGTTGGCGAGCGCGACCGACACCAGCTCGGTGTCATCGCGGATGGCAGCGGCGATGGCTGTGGGGTCGACGAGCCCTTCAGGGGAGACGCCGACGATCGTCGAGGAGCGGGCCTGGGCGCAGGCGAGCGTGCTCTCGTGCTCGATGGCATCGGTCACGACATGGCCCTCGACAGCGGCAAAGGCGAGGTTGTCGGCTTCTGTTGCACCTGCCGTGAGCGTGATGTTGGCGGGTTTGGCGCCGATGAGGTGCGCGAGCGTGGCGCGTGCGTCCTCGAGTGCGGCCTTTGCCCTGCGGGCATGCGCATAGGGTGCCGAGGGGTTGTAGAACTCCTCGGAGAAGTAGGGGAGCATTGCCGCGAGCACGTCGGAATCGACGGGTGTGGCCGCGGCGTAGTCGAGGTACAAATCGTCTATGGGGTCAGCTTGTCTCATAGCCGTACAGGATAGCGCACCTGCTCTTTCAGTGCGCGCGTGCGATGTGCCAGGAGCAAATGGGACGTTACCGGCTCACACGAAGCGCGCGAGCGCCGAGACGGGCAGCTTGGGAACGTAGTAGTCGCGCTTGTCGTCGACGTAGTAGGAGAGGTCGCCGCCTTCGGGGCCTTCGACGACGGTGGAGGAGTGGGCGGGGTAGCCGAGGGCGATCAGCAGCTCGACGTGCATGTCGTCATCGACGTCGAGGATCTCGGCAATCTTATCGGCCTTGATGGCGCCGAGCATGCAGGAGCCGACTCCTGCCTCGCAGGCGGTGAGCGTCATCGCGTGCGCTGCCAGACCGAGGTCGATGTAGTCGTAGCGCGTCGCGTTTTTCGGCGTCAGGCAGGCGATGAAGGCGGTGGGCTGCTCGTCTTTGAAGGGCGTTGCGATCTCGCGGGGCAGTTTCGCCGCCCACGTGACGAGGGGCTGCAGGGTCTC
The DNA here is from genome assembly GCA_050943615.1 of Coriobacteriales bacterium. GTDB lineage: Bacteria > Actinomycetota > Coriobacteriia > Coriobacteriales > QAMH01 > CACZQA01. The sequence continues at coordinate 4,767 of JBMNPN010000058.1, read as the reverse complement.
GACCTTGTCGGGGCTCTCGACGACGACGTAGCGCAGGCGCTGGGCGTTCATGGCGGAATTCGACAGGCGCGCTGCGTCGATCATCAGCAGCAGGAGCTGGTGCGGGATGCGCTTCTGCTCGAAGCGGCGGTAGCTGCGGCAGCGCTCGAGGAGCTTCGTGAGGTTCATGGTTCCTCCGGCAAATCGCAAGGTTCAGTCAACATTTGCCTGCATCATATCACCATGTGCTGTACCACGTCTCTGAACAGGTCGAACGAGGTATGTCATGGTCCCTGAGGAGACATCTGGAAGGTAGACGTGGCAGCATGATGATGCGCGTCCCTGAGATTAACCTGAAAGGCCCTTCTTCTCATTAAAATATTGTGTACAATATAATTGTGAACAAAATAAATCGTCCTGTCATGACGGGGCGTGCGAAAGGAGAACGAAAATGAGCGTCTACGATTACACGGTCAAAGACCAGCAGGGAAACGAGGTCTCCTTGGCAGACTATGCCAGAGACGTCCTCCTCGTCGTGAACACGGCGACGGGCTGCGGTTTCACGCCGCAGTACGAGGACCTCGAGCGCATCTATTCCGCCTACCGCGACCGCGGCTTCGAGATCCTCGATTTCCCGTGCAACCAGTTCCGCAACCAGGCTCCGGGAACCGACGAGGAGATTCACGAGTTTTGCACGGTCAAGTTCGGAACCGAGTTTCCGCAGTTCTCGAAGATCGAGGTGAACGGCGAGGGAGCGCACCCCCTGTTCGCCGAGCTCGCGAGCGAGAAGCCCTTCGAGGGGTTCACCGGCGCAAAGAAGATCCTCATGAACCGCGTTGCCGCCGGCGTCGACAAGGAGTTCGGCGACAAGGCCTACATCAAGTGGAACTTCACCAAGTTCCTCATCGACCGCGATGGAAAGCTCGTCGCGCGCTTCGAGCCGACGGCAAAGATGGACGACGTCGAGGCCGCCATCGAAAAGCTCCTCTAAGAAGGGGATGAGTGGCCACATGGGCGATACGAAAACGCGAAGCCGCGCCTCGTCACAGAGCTACGACCCCCTGAGCCTGGACAACCAGCTGTGCTTTGCCGTGTACACGGCGTCGCGGGCAATAACGCGCAGGTACGCGCCGATGCTCGATAAGCTCGACCTCACGTACACGCAGTACATCGCGATGATGGTGCTGTGGGAGTGCAAGCAGGTCTCGGTCAAGGAGCTGGGAGCGCGGCTGCACCTCGATTCGGGCACGCTCACCCCCGTGGTAAAAAAGCTCGCCGCCAAGGGCTACGCCACGCGCACGCGTGCCGAAGAAGACGAGCGCGTGACGCTCGTGGAGCTCACAAAGAAAGGAGCGGCTCTGCGCGAGCGCGCACTGTCGGTCCCTGCGGAGATGGGCAGCTGCGTCGACCTCGAGATGTCAGATGCGCTCCAGCTGAAAGGGCTGCTCGAAAAGGTCATCGACAACCTCGAAGGCGAGCGCGGCAAAGCATGTGAGAAGGGGAGGGTCTGACATGCCCGATTCATCTGTAGACAAACAAGACGAAATCGAAAGGGCTGTCTCGCGCGATGCGCAGATCGTGCGCACAAGCGTCGTCGGCATTGCGGCAAACGTCGTGCTCGCCGCCTTCAAGGCCGTCTTCGGTTTGCTCGCGAACTCGATTTCCATCGTGCTCGACGCGGTCAACAACATCTCCGATGCGGCTTCGTCGGTCATCACCATCGTGGGGACCAAGCTCGCGTCCCGCAGTCCCGACAAGAAGCACCCCTTCGGCTACGGGCGCATAGAGTACCTCACGACCATCGTCATCGCCGTCATCGTCCTGTGGGCCGGCATCACGTCGCTGCAAGAATCGATATCGCGCATCATCGAGCCCCAGCTCGCCTCCTACGACACGGTCACCCTCGTCGTGGTCGCCGTCGCCGTGTTCGCAAAGATCGCTCTCGGGCTCTATACCAGGCGCGCGGGCGACAGGCTCGGCTCCGGTGCGCTGCGCGCGTCCGGCACCGATGCCCTCATGGACTCCGTTATCTCGGCTGCGACCCTTGCGGCGGCCCTCGTCTTCATCTTCACGGGCATCGCGCTCGAGGCCTGGCTTGGCCTCATCATCGCGCTCGTCGTCATCAAGGCGGGCATCGATATGCTGCGCGAGGTCATAAGTCGCATCATCGGTCAGCGCGTCGACGCTTCCGTTGCACGCGCGGTCAAGGAGACGGTGTGCAGCGTCGAGGGCGTTCGGGGTGCCTATGACCTCATCCTCGACGACTTCGGTCCCGAAAAGCTGTGGGGCAGCGTGCACGTCGAGGTCGACGACACGATGACGGCCACGCAGATCGACGCGATGACCCGTGCCATCCAGCAGGCGGTGTTCAGGAAGGAGGGCGTGATCCTGCATACCGTCGGCATCTACTCGACCAACACCGACGGCAGCGTGGCAAGCCGTATTCGCGCCGACCTGCTCGAGGTTGCGGCAGCCGAGGACATGGTGCTCGAAACGCATGGCCTCTACGTCGACGAAAAGGAGAAGACCGTGACCTTCGACCTCGTCGTGAGCTTCGATGCCGAAGACCGTCATGCCGTGGTGGAGCGCGTACGCTCTGGGCTTGCCACGCGCTATCCGGACTATAAGGTGTCGGCGACGCTCGATTCCGATATCAGCGACTGAGGGCTGCTTACTCGAGCTTTGCCTGCTTGCGCTTGTTGCCGGTGACCGTGATACCGTTGATCGAGTTCACGAACTTGTAGAACTGCGTGTAGCCGGTGTCCTTGATGGCGAAGTTGGGGAACTTGTCGTAGACCAGCGTGGCGAGCGCCGACAGGCTCATCGTCTTTCCCTTGTGCTTGCCGATCTCCAAAATCATGTACTGCGCGATACGGTCGGTCGAATCGGTCGTGTCGGCGATCCTGACGTCGTAGCCCACGTTCGTCTTGACGAGCTCGAAGCGGTCGAGTTCCTCGACGAGCTTGCTCAGCCTGCTGTAGCCGTAGTTGCGCACGTCGAAGTCGGGGAAGTTCGTGTTGAGGCTGTCGCCGACCTCGGAGAGCGTCGTGGTGCGGCCCTTGTTGTCGTTCGTGTGGATGACGCCGCCGATCACGTCTGCGACGTCTTCGAGGGTGACGGTCGTACCGATGTCCTCGGCGTCGACGTTGCCGGCCTCGCTCGTGTCGGCGACTTCGATGTCTGCAGTGCGCTTGTTCTCGATCTTATAGAGGTACTCGATGTTCACGAATGTCGTGCAGGCATGTCGAAACGAGACCGAGGTCTGGTTGCGCCCCATGCCGATGACGATCATGCTGCTTTCGCGCAGGCGGGCTGCCAGGCGCGTGAAGTCGCTGTCGGAGCTCACGATGACAAAGCCATCGACCTTGCCGCCGTAGAGGATGTCCATGGCATCGATGATGAGCGTGGAGTCGGTCGCGTTCTTGCCGGCCTTCTCCCCGGGCTTGTGGCTTTTTACGTTGGAGAACTGCTGAATGGGCGTGATGGAGTGGTCGAGCAGCTTGGGACGCCAGCTCGCCATCTGCGGGTCGGTGAAGTCGCCGTATATGCGCCTGAACGTGGCGATGCCGTACTTGGGAACCTCGTTCAAGATGATGGGGAGGTATTTCGCCGAGATATTGTCGGCGTCTATGAGCAGCGCGAGGCGCGGCTTGCGGGTGTCGTTTTGCATCAGGTTAGTTTCCGTTCTCGTGTCATTATTGCGCGCGTCCCCCTTGTGGTGGCGAGACGCTCCCATGATAGACCATACCTGCCCGCTGGCTAGTTCATGCTCCGCCGCCGCGCCGCCGAAAACACGCAAATGTTCACGCGCTCTCGGCAAACCCGCAGGTCGCGGGTCGGGAGGCCGCGGCATTTGCATGTTCTGCATGCGGGTTGCCTGCCTCCGCTCCGCCGAAAACACGCAAATGTTCACTCACTCTCGGCAAACCCGCAGGTCGCCGGTCAGCATGCCGCGACATTTGCGTGCTTTGCATGCGAATGCCCTTCAGCCTCGCCAACGAAAACACGCAAATGTTTTTCACTCTCGGCAAACCCGCAGGTCGCGGATTTCGGGTCGCGACATTTGCGTGTTTTCCTCCGCCCGCACGCCCACGTGAGACCCTAAATGCTCACTTGCTCACCGGCCACTTTTTTGATTGGCCCCACATCTGATATCGAAAACGAAATCTCGGGTCTTGCCTTCATGGAGAGCAGGGAATGGCGCAGTTCGTCCCTGAGCATTTTTGCAAGTGGACTTACGAGGCAGCGGCGCTGCATTCTAAGATCCTTACCCGTTTGAACGGCAACTAGTTCGAGCACTTGGGCCATCAGGCGGTCGAACGCATCAGGTTCGTAGAGGTCTTCTTTCGTGACGGGAAACACTGTGAGATTGCAGGCGGCAAATTCACGAGTCCGGCGTATGTCATCGACGGCTTTGCCCCGTACTCTGCGTAACGCCTGCTGAAGGGCTTTTTCCGGTGCTTGCGCCCCGGGATTCCTTTCGACTTCGCTCGTAGCTTCAACAATAGAGTTGAGGTCGAGGTGGTTGGTTCCGTCGTAATTGAGCCCCACACGAGTGCCGGCTAACATGATATCGGGGACGCGCGAACTCTTCTCCGGCGAGATTGCGAATGTTTCCTCCATATCGACGCGGGGGTTGAAAATGACTTTCCCGAGTCCATATCGGGACTACGGACAAAATCCTGGACAGCTTGGGCGGCTCCGGGAAAGGAGCCGACATGTACACGAGACGGGAGAAGGAGGCGATCCTCGCCCAGTTCCACGCCAGCGGGCTGAAGGTCGCCACGG
>JBMNPN010000057.1:0-15898 GCA_050943615.1 Coriobacteriales bacterium | reverse complement strand
GGGAAACAGCGACTCTGCCGCGGAATCTTCTATCGACTCGCTCAGCACGACCTGGCTCACCGAAGACACCACCGACAACAACAACGATTCGCTGCTCTACCTCGATCCTTCCGACAACAGCAGCCAGACCGTCACCGCGCAGGTCGACTTCTCGCTCTCCGGCAATCAGAGCTACGATGCCGGCGCTATCCGCGTGAAGGTCCCGGGGCACATCTTCAAGACGCGTTCTGGTAGCCAGTGCGGCAACCTCGTGCTCCCGCTGGCCGAGGCTCCCTCGACCAGGACCGACTTCAACTGGTCCTACATCGACGACGGCGATGGCGGCTACTACATCCTCACCAACACGCGCGAGATGGCTGCCGATGCGCAGGTCTCCATCCAGCTGGCCTACGAGAACGTCGTCCCCTCCGAGCTCGTGGACAACGCCACGACGAAAGACCTCTCCGCAAGCATCGAGCTTGTCACTGATGCGGAGGACACCCTCACGAGCACGGCCGACCCCCTCACCGCGCAGATTGACACGCAGGAGACGGTGACGTCGGCGAGTATGGATGACCAGACCTATAAGACGATGACGGCCGACGAGATTGCCGCCAAGGGCTGGACCATACCCGAGAACATGGCCTCCACCGACGGCAAGTACGTGGTGGTCACGTGGCGCACGTACGCCTCCCACGAGGGCAACACGTCCTACAAGATGGAATACGCTTGTAGCCCCTCTGACGGCTATCGGCACTTCATCGTGGGCAACGGGTCGGGAACCGAGCACAAGAGCGGCTGGTCCGAGGACGGCACCACCTCCAATGAGTGCGTGAAGGTCGCCTACCCGCGTTCGCAGTTCGAAGTGGGGAGCACGTACACGCTCAGCAACGATGCCACGTGGACCTGCACCGAGACCGACGATCAGTCTCAGTCGGCCCAGACCGCCTCTGCCTCGATGGACTTTGCGTACAACGCGCCGCGGCAGGCGAATGCGGGAGGACATTTCTACCACGAGACATGGGGCGACGGCGACTCGTACTCCAACGAGCTCAACAAGCTGAAGACGGGCGGGAGCGTCGAGGCATCCTACGAGCAGTCCATGCGCGGCTACGTGCTGCCGTGGACCATGAAGGCGGGCATCGCCAGCGAGACTGCCGACGACCCCGAGGACTTTGGCGCCCGCAACGTGACGATGAACCTCTCCGACGGAACGCTGACCTACGCCGACAGCACCAGCGCACAGGGCAGCGAGCTGACGGCTGGCGAGGACTTCACGTTCACGCGGCTGCACCTGGTCAAGCCCACCATCTACAAGGCGGTCAAGTACGACGGCTCGGACCTCGATTCCAACAAGCCTGTCTCGTATGACAACGGGCAGCAGGTGTGGACCGACGGGGGCAGCCAGGCCTGCGGCGGCACGTACGGCGTTGGCTACGTCGTCGATGACGACTACACGCACATCCCCAAGTTCACGGTGACCGCGTATGACGCCGCGGGCTATGCGATCTCCACCAAGACGGTCGACTGGAGCGACGGCGTGCAGACCAAGGACGTCGGCCTGCCCGACGTCACTGCCCACTACAAGGTGTCGGTCACGTTCGGAAAGGCCGACGGCAACGGCAGCTACGTGGCAGCGATCGCCGACGCCCTCGTGTTCCCCAAGGTCACGCTCGAACCCACCGAGAAGGTCCTTGCGGTGGCGCAGACCGCGCTCGACAACCAGACCGACCCTGCCACCTGCCTCACCAGCGCGGACTCGATGACGGCCACATATAAGAACGGGGACGTCATCTACTCGAAGGACGGCACGGACAGCGACTGCCTGCGCGGCTGCAACGAGGATATCTCCGTGCTGCCATCGAATACCGTGAGCACCAGCATCGACTACGCCAACCAGGTGACCAAGCTCACCTTTGCCGCAAAGGTGGAGGAACGCTCCAACATCGCGAGCGCCGACGCGTGGCAGACCGCTGCGGCAAAGGGAGACATCGCTTCCGATAAGACCTGCACCTGGTACGACCTGCTTCCCAAGGGCGTTGTGCCCGACCTCTCGAGCATCGCGCTTCGCGACGGCGACGCGATGACCGATGTCTACACGGTGCCCGACTACAAGGACAGCGGCCGCACGCTGCTGGTGGTAAAGGCAGAGCTCGCCCCTGCGCCAGTGGCCTACGGAAACGACGGCGGCACGAACTGCTACGAGGACATGCCCACCATCACGTTCGATGCGATCTACTCGTTCGAGTCGGCGCGCTCCTATGGCAGCGACATTCACAACGTGGTCGCCTACGAAAGCGGCAACAAGTCCCTCGGCACTGCAAAGAGCTGCTCCGGCGAACCCGATAGCCCCGCGGCCAAGGCGCACAACAACGCGGTCACGGGCCTGGACTCGACGTTTGCGAACGACGAGTCAGGAAAGGCCGAGAAGCGCGCGATGACGAATCTCGACCCGAATGCCGACGACCCCAACTTCGTGTACGCGGGCGCAACGACGACCGAACCCCTCCCGACTGCCACGACGGAGAATGCCGAAAGCGGACAGCCCACAGCAGAAGCGCGCGATGTGTCTTGCACCATGGAATGGAACGACGCCGATGACCAGGACGGCAAACGGCCGAGTTCGGTGACCGTGCACCTGTACCGCAACGGCGCCGATACCGGCAAGAAGCTCACGCTCGACGGGACCGTGGACGCGGAACCCGCAGCTGCGGGCACCGGCTGCGAAAGCGCATCATGGGCCGCAACGTTCAAGGGCGTCCCTTCCTGCGACAAGCAGGGCAACGCCTACTGCTACAGCATCGTCGAGGACGTTCCCGGCGGCTATGCGCAAAGCGTCAAGATAAGCCCCGAGGGCGCAGAGACGCTCGTGAACACCCACACGCCCGAGACCGCATCCGTGTCGGGCACCAAGACCTGGGTGAGCGATTCTGCCGACGTGCGCCCCGGTTCCGTCACCATCACCCTGTATCAAGACGGAAAGAGCTGCTCGACCAAGACGGTGACCGCCGACGAGAAGGGCAACTGGTCCTACAGCTTCGACGGCCTGCCCCGCTACCACGACCAGGGGACGAAGTACACCTACACGGTCGGCGAGACCGTCGAGGACTACACGACCAAGATTGACACGTCCACCAGCAGGACATCCGGAGACGTGACCGCCAACATCACGGACACCTACCATCCCTACGGAAGCCTCGCCATCAGCGAGGAGGTCAAGAACGCCCCCGAGCAGTGCGCGGGCAAGGAGTTCTCGTTCAACGTCAAGTTGGCCAATGCCGACGGAAGCGACTTTGCCGAAAAGGTGTCCTACGTGACCAGAACCGCCAGCGGCGCAAAGGCGTCCACCGGCACGTTCGCCAACGGCCAGACGCTGAAGATCAAGGCCGACCAGACCCTCACGCTCAAGGACATCCCCGAAGGCGTAACCTACACGGTCTCCGGGTCCGCCGAGGAAGGGTACACGGCAAGCTCCAACGCGCTGAGCGGGACCATCGCATCCAACGCGACCTCGCGTGCGGACTTCACGAGCACCTACAGCTCCAAGGGGTCGATCAGCCTCTCGGCAAGCAAGGAGCTCGTGGGCGCGGACCTCGCGGCAAACCAGTTCCACTTCGAACTGCGTGACGAGGGCGAAAAGGATGCCGATGGCAACGAGGTCAGTGCCGCCACAGACGAGCTCTTGCGCACGAGCGCCAACGGCGAAGATGGCACGGCCACGTTCGGGGCGCTGTTCTACGATACGGCCGATGCCGGGCACACGTTCACCTACAAGATTGTCGAGACCGACGGAAAGGCCGATGGCTACGCCGACTCGGACAACGTTCGCTACGCCCAGGTGACGCCCAAGGACAACGGCGACGGCACCATGACCTGCACGGCAAAGTACTACTCGGACAAGGCCTGCGAGACCGAGACCCAGTCAAACGAGTGCGTCTTTGCCAGCAGCTATGGGGCAGAGGACTCCGCCTCGCTCGCGGCGGATGCCTCCAGCGCATCGTGCTCGGTTTCCATCAAGGGCGAAGAGAAGCTGGAAGGCCTCGACGGCGCAAGCTCCGCAAGCTACGAGGCGGGAGATTCCCAGTTCGCGCTCTACAACGTAGACGCGCAGGGCACTACCACCGGAAGCCCAGTCCAGATCGTCTCCAACGGCTCGCCGAACGCGGATACCGCGTCTTGCGATTTCGGTGTCAGCACATTCGAGTTCTCCCCCATCACCTACACGCTCGAGGACATGGGCGACGCCACGGACAACGGCGATGGCACGCGGTCCAAGAACTTCACCTACGCCGTGCAAGAGGTGATTCCAGACGGCGCCGCCTTTGACGAAGGCAGAGGCGCCTATACATACGATGGGATTCAATACGAGAAGGACAACCCGCAGATCGTCACGGTGACCGTGACCGACAACGGGTCCGGCGAGCTGACGGCCTCGGTGTCGGATGAAACGCAGCTTTCCTTCACCAACAGCATCGAATACGGCACGGCATGGATGACGACGACCGCGGACACGACTTCGCCCGCCAAGCCCGATCAGGAGTTCCCGTTCAAGGTGAGCCTCTCGGCTGCGGGAGAGTACGAGTATCAGATCTACGCAGGCAGCAGCGATGACAGCGCGGAAACGGAAAGCGGGAGCATCTCCAACGGCGGCACGGTCAGCCTCGAGAACGGCGAGACGCTCTACATCCGCAACCTGCCCGCGGGCTCGACCTATTCCTTCGAGGAGCAGGCACCGTCCGGCTGGACGAAGGCCTCCTCATCGAACATGAGCGGCACGGTCGCGGCCGACGAATCCGATTCTGCGAACGATACCGGCGTTTTTGGCATCAAGGCGATCGCCGCGTTCTTTACAGGTGCAGATTCAACAGAGCCCACCACTCCAAAGGCGACGTTGACCAACGACTATGCGGCGTCCGGCTCTGCGATAATCACTACGAGGAAGGTCCTCGAGGGCGCGATGCTCGCGGACAAGCAATTCGCCTTCGAGCTGGTCGATTCCCCGGACGCATCTGCAGAATCCTCGGGCAACGTCGTGAGCCGCGTCACCAACGATGCATCCGGAAACGTCGACTTTGGCAAGGTCTCCTATTCGCTCGACGACCTCAGTGGCTCCGACGGCACGAACGAGAAGACCTTCACCTACACCATCAGAGAGGCCCACGCTGGCAGCACGCAAGACGGCGTGAAATACGATGACACCATGTACAAGGCCAAGGTCACGGTCGCTGACCAGGGAGACGGCACCCTGTCCACCTCGGTTGCCTATCGCAACGCCGATGACACGGCGGACGTGGCGGCAAGCGCGCGCATCATCAAGAACACGACGATGCCCACGGTAACGCTCAGAGCCACCAAGAGCCTGGTCAATAAGGACGGCAGCACTCATTCCGACTGGGATGGCAGGACCTTCGCGTTCAATGTCACGCCCCAAGACGGCGCACCGATGCTTGTAAATAATGGGAGAGAAAGCGTCGCGTCTCTTACCAGCACCGACGCATCGGAGACGTGCCCCACCGCCGAGTTCGAACGACTCTACTATTCCCCCGACGACCTCATGAACGAGTACGGCGAATTTGAGACCAAGAATTTCAAGTACCAGATTTCCGAGGTCATTCCCGACGACGCCACCACCACGGTGGGCACGGAAACAAAGAAGTACAGCGACCTCAAGGGAAGCGACGGCTTCAACGCCGCCGACTACACGTGGACGCTCGACGGCGTCACCTACGACGCCACGCCGCAAACCGCCACGGTAACGGTCTCCAGTACGCTCGATAGCGGATTCGAGGCGAACATCTCCTACGACAAGGGCACGAGCTCCAAGGGGTGCGAGTTCACCAACACCTACGATGCGACCGGCAATGTGACCCTCAGTGCCATCAAGCAGCTCTCGGGACGCGACTGGACCGACGATGATGCCTTCGAGTTGACGCTGACCGCCGAGGACGGCGCCCCGCTGCGCACGGCAGACGGCGAAAAGGGCAGCATCACCGCCGTGGCGACCAAGGACGACAGAGCCCCGGCGTTCGACGACCTCGTGTTCGAGTACAGCGACCTCGCCGACACCGACGCGGAGGGCAACATCACCGGCCATTCCGCAAAGACGTTCACCTACAACATCCACGAGGAACATCCCTCTGGAGCCGTGCAGGACGAGGATGGAAACTGGGCCTACAAGGGAATCACCTACGCCGACGACCAGGCCGTCACCGTCAACGTCTCCGATAACGGCGACGGCACCTTGGAGGTGACGTACGGAGCACCCCAGATCGGCGCCGTCTACGTGCCCAGCTTCCAAAACACCTACTCCGCCAAGAGCACCTCGGCTCAGATCCTCGTGAGCAAGGGCGTCTCGGGACGCAGCACGTGGAACGACGACGAGACCTACACGTTCCAGCTGACCGCCGGCTCCAACGACGCCGACACCACCACGCCCATGCCCGACTCCTCGACCGTGACGGTAAGCGACGACTCAACTGCCACCGTCGCGCTGGCAGACGGCACCGAAAAGACGCTCGAGCATGGTGCGACATTCGGCGATATCACGTACAAAAAGGCGGGCACCTACCTCTACACCGTCACCGAGGTCATCCCCGACGACGCCACCACCACGGTTGACGGCAACACCAGGACCTACGGCGAGCTGAGCGGCGAGACGAGCTTCGACGCCTCCGCCCATGTGTGGACCAAGGACGGCGTCACCTACGACGGTAGCACCCACGCCGCAACGGTCACGGTGACCGACGATGGCTCAGGACAGCTCCACTCGAGCGTCTCCTACGACGGAGAGTCGGATTCCGAGAGCGCCGCCTTCACCAACACGTACGAGGCGGATGGCACGGCGCAGGTCTCGGCAACCAAGACGCTCACCGGCAGCGACCTCGAAGAAGGCGAGTTCAGCTTCGAGCTGCACGAGGGCTCTGACGCCACCGGGACGCTCCTGCAATCTGCCAGCAACGCAGCTGACGGCACGGTGGCATTCGCACCGCTGGCCTACTCTCTCGAAGACCTCGACGGCGCAACTTCCAAGACGTTCGACTACGCCATCACCGAGGTCATGCCGACAGACGACCAGGACGCGGAAGGCGTGCAGTCGAACGGCATCACGTACGACGGCACGACCCACACCGCCCACGTCACCGTCTCCGATGCCGGCGATGGGAGCCTCTCCACCACGGTGACTTACGACGACGGATCAGAGACGCCGCCCGTGTTCGCGAACACCTACTCGGCAACGCCCGCAAAAGTGAACCTCTCGGCCCACAAGACGCTCGAAGGGGCAGAGCTCGCCGACGAGCAGTTCAACTTCGAGCTCAAGGGGTCTGACGGCAGCTCCACCGTACTCACCAACGATGCCGATGGCACGATCACGCTGCCGGAGTGGAGCTACGATGAGCCGGGGACCTGGACCTACACCCTGTCAGAGCGAGATGACGGAGAAGAGGGCTACACCTACGACACCACCTCCTACAAGATCACGGTCACGGTAGCCGACAACGGCAAGGGCGCACTGAACTCCTCGGTTTCCGTCAGCAACGGGTCAGAGGAGGTAGGCGTTGACGGCATCTCCTTCAAGAACGTCTACAAGTCATCCCCGGAGAAGACCGACAAGACAAAGCCGTCCGGCGATGTGTCCAGCGGCACATCGGGCGATGTATCCGATGACACCTCCGGCGCTACGCCCCAGACCGGAGACCTGATCGCGAACATCGTGATCTTGCTCGTCGTGGTGATGGTCTGCGCGGGCGTCGTAATCTGCCTGGTCCACCGCCGCCGCAAGAACGACCGCAGCTAACGCCGCGAGAGGAGACGGTCAGGCCCGACCTTCATGCAGCGTGCACCGAAGGCCCTCATGTGGTCGACCACCAAGGACCTCTCGATGAAGAATCCGCATCGAACCCTAGGACATGGTCGACCACCAGGGGCCTCTCGATGAAGAATGCGCCGAAGCCCGCCACGTGGTCGACCACCAGGGGCCTTTCGATGAAGAATCCGCGTCGAACCCAGCCACGTGGGCGAGCAGCAGGCCAGAATCCGCATCGAACCCAGGGACGTGGTCGACCACCAAGGTCACTTCGATGCAGCGTGCGCCGAAGCCCGCCACGTGGGCGAGCACCAGCCGACCACCAGGGGCTTCTCGATGCAAGTGGAGCATCGAAACCAGCCACGTGGACGCGCACCAAGGTTGGTTCCACACGCCGCGTGCAGAAACCCTGCTAGTGCGCGCGCACGAAGGCTGGTTCCGCGCGGAGATCCGCGCACGAACAGGAGTTCGGCGCATTTCTAGCCTGATTCTTCGCAGAACCCTTGCTCGTGTGCGCGCACCAAGGGCAGTTCAGCGCACCGTGCGCAGAGCCTCGCTACGTGCGCGCACACCAATGGGCTTTCGATGCAAGCGACACATCGTACCCAGGGACGTGGCCGACCACCTGGGACACTTCGATGAAAGCTGCGCCGAACCTCGCCACGTGGTCGACCACCGGGGACCTCTCAATGCATCGCGCGCCGAACCCAGGGGCGTGGTCGACAGCAGGTCATGCGTCGCCTCAGCAGTCATGCCGAATTTGCCGTTTAGGGCGTATCCTAGACCGTTCCCCACTCACCCCAAATCTTCGGATTACCTAATAAATTCGCAGGTAAAGCTGCTGTTTATCCAGGAACTGGAAGAAGTTCTTTCAGGTTTCTCATCCTCTGCTTATTAAGAATTACTTTAATCTATACTAAAGTAAACTCCTAGATTGGACGGTACAGCGAATAAGGAGTAGATTGCAAATGACCGGATAAAGATGCCAGCAACAGAGCGTCACGGAGAGAAAAAGGGGTGAGAATCATGGGAAGATGCGCCTCAACCTACACCAGGAGAGATGCCATCCAAAAGATCATGCTGCTTGCTGTTTTCAGCATTGCTGTGGCCATGGTGTGCGTGGCCCCAGCTGAGGCAAGCGAGGTCTCCACTACCAATCAAACAATAAGCGCGCCGAGCGTCACGACAACGGACCCCGCATCCGTTACGGGGCAGTCGATTGTGAACGACCTGTCCAGCACGTCGGAGACACAGTGGTACACAACTGGGTCCGGCTCAGGCGAATTCACTGCCTTCATCGCCGCAAAGGGCACCGACGGAAGCACCTACATCAGTTCTTCGTTCAACAGTTCGACGGTGTATTCGATCATCGACAACGCTAATTACAGCGACATCGAGATTCACCTCATCTATAAGAACGGAAGCTCAGCAGCTACTCCCCTGCTTCTGATAAGGACCCTGGGGACGAAAGGGCTCCAGTACGACGATAGCCGCGACATAGAAGTCGCGAGCTCTTCGGACGCGAGCTATTCGGTCACGATGTCCAGCATCAACAATGCGGGGAAGTACTACGATTACGACACCTATGTCGGCAACGGACTCGACCCCGATGACATCTTCGCTGTCTATCTGCAGACCAAGATTGCGGCCAATGACACCGTCGAGGTGACCATCCCCGTCAAAAAGGGCAGCGATACGACGGACTCTGCCTTCTACTCGTATTCCCTCACCGATTACAGCTCTCGGGCGAGCTATTCCCTCAGTGTCGCCTTCTCGGATGCCGTGAGCACGCTGAGCACGTCTTCCAACATCGAGCTCATCCCGTCTGTGTTCGTCAGCGATACCACTTCCGGTCAGTATTGGGAACCTCAGTACGATCTGTACCAATACATGCCCGATGACGTCTTCAGCGTTCTGAAATACACGAACTTCAGGGCCACGAAGAGCAGCTCGCTTACCGCGCTGACCTCGGAACCTCGCACCATCTACAAGACCGCGGAGTACACGGTCGACCTCACTGAGATCGAGAGCAAATTGACGCAGAACGGGTGGACGGTGCAGTTCAACAACGGCGATCCGATGACGGTTTACTCCTACACCACGATTTCCAGCCGCGCAGTGTTTACCGAGGATCCCGATTCTTCGTCTTCGAACTCTGATTCGAGTTCCGATAGCGCCATACATATCCAGGTCTCCGTGATCCCCGCGATTCTGGTGGGAGACCCCCAGACGTACAAGCAGGGCGAGATGCCCGATGACTGGAATCCCACGAGTCTGGTGACGCACTTCTACAAGGCCGATTACGATTCGGGCGGAACAACTGCCATTGCCGTCGATGACCTGGGCGAATACGACAAGAGCGATCTCAGCGTCAGCTACACCTACACCGCCTACGGCTCCACGGACTCGGTTGAGGTCGACAGCGTCGATGACTCCAAGCCCGGCACGTACCTCGTAACCTTCTCCTATGACTACAGCGGCACGACCATCTACAACCGGCAGTACGTCTACATCAACCCGGTCTCGACCGAAACCAAGGACGTCACGCGCACCATCAACGTGCACAACCCCGACGGCACGGTCGACACCACGACGCAGACGGCGACCCTTACGCGCACGACCACAACCGACATCCAGACCGGCGAAGTCACCTACGGCGAGTGGAGCACCGGCACCTGGGAGAGCTTCACGGCACCGGAGATTTCGGGGTACACCGCCAGCCCGGCGAGCGTCGCCGAGCAAACGGTCACGTCGGATACGGCCGACACGACCGTCGACATAACGTACACAGCAAATGTGGCGGACACGAGCGACAGCAGCTCTGACAGCACTGCCGATGCTACCGACAGCACCACCGATAGCACTGCAGATAGCAGCTCCGATACGACCGCAAAGCAGTACACCGTGGCCTCGAATCTAAAGACTACGAGCTCAGACTCCGATGCGGACTCTTCGAGCTCAACGGACGATGACACGTCGGACAATCCCGACACGGGCGATGCGGCCCCCTACGCCCTCCTCATCATCGTCCTCATCGGCTCCGCCGCTCTTGCCGGCAGGGCCCGCGTGAGAAGGCACAGCTAGAACCGCGGGGCTGCACTTGAAGATGCAGGCGCCCCGCCAGATTAATCGGCACCCCTGCACGTGAAAGCCTCCCCATGGAACCCGTGGGGAGGCTTCTTTTTCGCACGAGGAATCGAAGCAGCAGGGGTCTAGCCCCTATCCCGAATCTCACCCAGCGGGAAAGAACGACCAGGACGTGCCGCGCGTGCCTTCGTGGCGCTCGAGGGCAACGGAGAAGACCCGCTCGATATCCCCCGACGCCGCCATCTCGGCAGGCGAGGCGATGCGCACGACGTGGCCGGCGTCCATGAGCATGAGAAGGTCACAATAGCGCAGCGCCAGGTCGAGGTCGTGGAGGGCGGCGATGGCCGTGACATCCTTTTCTTGTGAACAGTCCCGCACGAGACCGAGCACCTCGTGGGCCGACTTGATGTCGAGCGCGCTGGTGGGCTCGTCGAGGAGCATGACACGCGCGTTCTGCACGAGCGACATGGCCAGGTAGGCGCGCTGGCGTTGACCGCCCGATATCTCGCTGACCGAGCGCTCGGCGAGCTGTCCTAAGCCGACGGCCTCGAGCGCCGATGCGGCAGCGGCCTCGTCATCGGCATCGGTGCGGTAGAGCGCCCCGTGGATGGCGTAGCGCCCGCACAGAGCGAGGCTCCTCACGCTCATGGGCGCCGCCGGAACGTCCTGCGGGAGCAGAGATACCATCCGCGCGCGCTCCTTGGCGGAAAGCGCAGAGACGTCCTTGCCGCAGACCTCGATCTTGCCTGCCTGCGGCCTGTTCAGCAACGTCGCGAGCTTGAGGAGCGTCGACTTCCCGCAGCCGTTGGGGCCGATGATGCCGGTGAACGCACCCTGCGGAAGCTCGAAGGAGAGGCCTTCGATGAGGCGGCTGCCCGGGTCGTAGGAAAACGAGACTCCCGAGAACCTGAGCGCTGCGGTCTGCGATGCCGGCTCAGACATGGTCGTACTTTCTCGCGAGAATGAGGTAGACGAAGAACGGACCGCCGATAAACGCCATGAGGATTCCCACGGGGATCTCGTAGGGGGCGAACAGGCAGCGCGCGGCCAGGTCGCACACGACGACGAAGAGCGCGCCGGCGGGAATGCTCGTGACGATCACCTTGCGCGCGTCGTGCCCCACGAAGAAGCGCATGATGTGGGGGATGATGAGGCCGACGAAGCCAACGAGCCCGGCAAAGCTCACGGCAGCCCCCGCGAGCAGCGCCGCCACGGCGAGCGCGCCCATCCTCACGCGGGAGACGTGCATCCCGAGGCTGTGCGCGATGGCATCGCCCAGGCTGAGAACGTTGAGGGCGCGGGAGAGCAGCACGCTCAGGACCAGGGCGACGGCGATTGCCACGGCCGGCCAGAGCAGCTCGTCTGTCTGGACGCCCGCAAGGCCACCGGTCAGAAAGCGCGACGAGCCCACGTAGGCGTCGGAGTCGACGATGAGCACCGTGTTCATCCCCGCGGTGAATATCGCCGTGAGCGCCATGCCCGCGAGCACGACCGCGATCTTGCTCGTGCCCGCGCGCTGCGAGATGGCAAAGACGATAAGGCAGGTCACGAGGGCGCCGAGGAAAGCCGCCAGGGGAAGAAACGCCGTCGCGGCTGGAAGCAGCGCCGAGCACAGCAGCACAGCGAGCCCAGCGCCTGCGTTGATGCCGAGGACGTTGGGGCTGGCAAGCGGGTTGTCGAGCACGCATTGGATGACCGAGCCCGAGGCGGCGAGCGCGGCGCCGGCAAGTACCGCAGCAAGGACGCGCGGAAGGCGCACGTTGAGCAGGATGGCGCGCGTGCTGGCCGCTACCTCGTCACCGCGTATCAGGGCAAGGAGATCGCCCAAGCCGGCAGAAGAGGCGCCGATGAGCAGGGAGGCGACGCAGGCGATGACGAGCGCCACCGCGAGCAGCGCCGCGAGCGCCCCCGCCCCAATCTGCCTTTTCTCTCGCGCCTCGGCCACGACGCCTACTTCTGGAAGTCCTTGCCGAGCTGCACGTACGCCTTGTCCCACCTGTTGTTGGGCTTGTACAGGAAGAGCTCGGGGTCGAGCGTGAAGAAGTGCCCCTTCTTCACCGCCGTGAGCGACTTCCAGGCCTTGTCGCTCGTCAGGCTCTCCAGAGAGCTTTCCGCGGCAGAATCGCTCGTTCCCATCGGGATGATGAAGATGTAGTCGGGGTCGATGTCCAGGAGCGCCTCGGTGCTGAAGTCCTCGAGCAGGCTCTGGTTCTCGTCGGCGATGTTTTCCGCGCCCAGGTCGGCGAGCATCGTGCCCGTCTGCGTGTCGGAGCGCTGCACGCGCACGCCCTGGGAATACGAGACGCCGAGCATGACCTTCTTGCCCTTCGCGTCCGCGCCGTATTTCTCGATGGCATGCTCTATGCGCGTCTTGACCTGCGCGCCGTTCTTCTTGTAGAGGTCGTCGCGCCCGGTTATGCCGCACATCGTCTGCAGCACGCGCAGGTAGTCGTCGAAGGTCGTCACCTTGAAGTACGCCACACTTGCCCCTGCAGCCTCGAGCGCATCGGCGAGCTGCGTCTGGTCGGCCGTTCCCGCCTGGCCTGCGGTCGTGCCGGTGAGGATGACGAAGTCGGGGTTGAGGGCGAGCAGCGACTCCTGGTTGATGCTGGAAAAGCCGCCGATCGAGGAGACCTTGTCCTTGTCGATGCCGTAATCGTTGAAAGCCTCGTCTGTCGCGCCGACGAGCGTGCCCCCTGCGAGCTGCCACATCTCCGCAAAGCTCCCCATGCCGGCAACGACGCGCTGCGGGTTCTTGGAGACCTCGACGCTACGGCCCAGGTCGTCGGTGAAGCTGACGGTCTGGGAGCTCGAGGAGGATTCTGTTGCAGACGTGCTGCTCGCGCTCTCGTCGGAGCCTTGCGATCCGCAACCGGAAAGCAGCGCGCAGCTCAGGGTAAGCGCCAGGACCAACGCACAGGCAAGCGCGAGGCGCGAGCGTGAGATTCTATGCAGAGACATCATGGACATGGCTTTCCCCTTTTCGTTGTTTTCCTAGGCGCCGAGCAGGTGCATGCTGTGCGCGCAGTAGTCGTCCTGGGCGAGGATGTCGCCGTCGTGGTAGTGGGCCGCGCGCGCCCGGCAGCCACCGCATATCTCCTGGTAATCGCACGTGCCGCACGCTCCCCCGTAGGCCTTGGAGCGCAGGCGCTTGAAGACGTCGCTGTCGCGCCAGATCTCGTCAAAGGGATGTTCGCGGACATCGCCTGCCTCCTCGGTCATGTACGCGCACGGGCGCACGATGCCCTGCGAGCCGACGACGCAGTACGTGAGCCCGGCCAGGCACCCCCGGCTAAAGCGCGTCTTCACGCCGAGCTGGGATGCGACGCGCGTGAACTGGGGCGCGCAGGTCGGCTTGATGGGTATGGGGCAGGTGCGCTGCTTTTCCATGACGGCGCGCAGCAGGCGCTCGTTTTCCTCCACGGCAAGCGCGTTGTCCTTTGCGATGAACTCGCCGCGCCCCACGGGAATCAGGAAGAAGAGGTAGTGCCCCATGGCTTGCTGCTCGACGGCGAAATCGGTGATGTCGAGGATCTCGTCGCGGTTCCACTCGAGGACCGTCGTGTGGATTTGGAAGGGAAGTTCCACCTCGCGGCAGTGCGCAATCCCCTCGAGCGTCGCCGCGTGCGCGCCCTCGACGCCGCGGAACCAGTCGTGCTTTGCGGGGTCGAGGCTGTCGACGCTGATGCCCATCGCCTTCGCGCCGGCCTCTTTCAGCCTGCGCGCCGTCTCGTAGCTGATGAGCGTGCCGTTGGAGCCGAACACGGGACGCAGCCCCCGCTCGGCGGCGTGGGCGACCAGATCGAAGATGTCGGGGCGCAGCAGCGGCTCGCCCCCGCTGAAGATCATGATCTTGAAGCCCGCCTCGGCAATCTGGTCGATAAGGCGCAGCCCCTCTTCGGTCGAAAGCTCGCCTGCCTCGCGCATCTCGGCGTCCTGATAGCAGTGCGCGCACTTCAGGTTGCAGGCGTTGGTGGTCATCCACGAGACGATCATCGGTCAGATTCCCCTTTCAGCGCAGCTGAGGCCTCGTCCAGGTACGCCGAGACGCTCTGCCGCAGCACGTCGAACGAGCCGTTGCCCCCGCTGTGCGGAGAGATGTTCTCCATCAGCAGAAAGCTGTCCTCGAGCGAGCCGGTCTGCGCGCCCTCGAGCTCGAGGTAGCGGCGGGCCAGGTCGCGGGCACGCTCGTCGGTTGCCGGGACGCGCTCGGATATGAGCCCGATGGCATCCGCGATAAGCTCGTGCCATTCGCCGACCGCCAAGCCGCGCTTTTCGCTGTCCTTGGGCTCGGCAGGTACGACGTCAACCATCTCGGCTGCGCGCCAAATGGACTGGCCGTCGGGCTGGTCGCCTTCGATGAGCTGGGCCATGTGCGTCCAATCCGTGGTAGCGCAGTCCTCGGAGTCGGCGAGCATCTTTCGCACAATCGACAGCCTCCTGACCAGCGCCTCGAAGTCCTCTTCGAGGTCGGCGAGCGTGCGCCCTATCTGGATGCGGAAGGCATCCGAGTCGTTGAGCGCCTCCTGGTGGGCGCGGATGTCGGCCAGGGAGAGCCCGAGGTACTTCAGGACGAGGATGCGGCAGAGCGCCTCTTCGTCGGCGCTCGAGTACAGGCGCTGGTTGCCGGGACCTTTGGCGGAGGGCGTGAGCAGCCCCTTTTGGTCGTAGTACTGAATCGTGCGCACCGTCACGCCCATCTTGCGCGCAAGCTGGCCCACGCTGAGATACGTATCCGTCCCCTCTTGAGACATGTGTGCTACCCCTTTATCTCGTTGCGTTCGGAAAACCATAGGGGATGACGTTACGTCACGGTCAAGAGCGTGAGCGCCCTATCAACGGTAAGGAGCAAGATTTGCAGGTGGATGGCACTAGACCTGGACGGCGCCGTGTGCAGCCCTCCGCCCGCACGCGCTTTGCCCTCCCATCGGCTCTCTAATCTCACGCGTCTCCATCGCCCCTGCGCGCGCACGCGCTCTGCCCTCCCCTCTTGGGCTATCATGTCTCACGCTCAACAAAGGAGGCGAA
>JBMNPN010000056.1:0-15903 GCA_050943615.1 Coriobacteriales bacterium | reverse complement strand
TTTTTGTTAAAATTAATGGTTTATATCACAATAATTGTTAAGTTTGCCGAATTGTTAAAAATCTAAATAATCTTATAAATTAATCCCTATAAATATGGACTTAACTCACATTGAACACATCGGTATAGCCGTCAAGTCTTTGGAGGAGGCTATCCCCTATTATGAAAATGTACTGGGTCTTAAGTGCTACAAAATTGAGGAGGTAGCAGACCAGAAGGTAAAGACCGCATTCTTTCGAATTGGAGAGACCAAGATTGAGCTTCTTGAAAGCACATCACCAGAAGGACCCGTTGCACAATTCATTGAGAAAAGAGGTGAAGGTGTACACCACATTGCATTTGCCACAAGCAGTGTAAAGGATTGTCTGGCTAAAGCCGAAGCTGAAGGCCTCAGACTCATTGATAAGGCTCCCAGAAAGGGAGCAGAGGGTCTCAACATAGCTTTCCTCCATCCGAAGTCCACAATGGGTGTTCTCACAGAGTTTTGTGAAAAAGGCGAATAACCAATAATTAAATATTTAAAATCTATAAGAATGAGTCATCAACTCGAAAAAGTAAAAGAGCTTATCGAACTTAGGGAGAAAGCTCGTTTAGGCGGTGGCCAAAAGGCCATTGACGCCCAGCATGCAAAAGGCAAATACACCGCTCGCGAAAGGATCACTATGCTCCTCGATGAGGGTAGTTTTGAAGAATTTGACATGTTCATGACCCACCGTTGCACCAACTTCGGGATGGAAAAAAAGACATTCCTCGGTGACGGTGTTGTTACAGGTTACGGAACTATCGAAGGCAGACTTGTTTATGTATTTGCACAGGACTTCACCGTTATCGGCGGTTCTCTTTCAGAGACTCTTGCTCTCAGAATCTGCAAAGTTATGGATCAAGCCATGAAAGTAGGTGCTCCCATAATCGGTCTCAATGACTCCGGTGGAGCCCGTATCCAAGAAGGTGTGAACGCACTCGCAGGGTATGCTGAGATTTTCCAGAGGAATATTCTCGCATCCGGTGTCGTTCCCCAGATTTCAGCTATCCTGGGTCCCTGTGCAGGTGGCGCAGTTTATTCTCCTGCACTCACCGACTTCAACCTCATGGTTGAAGGTACCAGCTACATGTTCCTTACCGGCCCTGCAGTGGTAAAATCGGTTACCGGTGAGGTTGTAACCCAGGAAGAGCTTGGCGGTGCCAGCGTACATGCTTCAAAGAGCGGTGTGGCTCACTTTGCACTCCCCACTGAGGAAGAGGCTATCTCAACTATCCGCGAACTGATCGGATACATTCCCCAGAATAATATGGAAGAGCCTCCCTACGTTCACACTGAGGATCCTATACACCGTCTCGAAGATTCTCTAAACGATATTATTCCTGACAGCCCCAACGCTCCTTATGATATGTATAATGTTATCGGTGCCATAGTTGACGACCATAAGTTCCTTGAAATCCACAAGAACTTTGCGAGGAACATCATTGTCGGTTTTGCACGCTTTGGCGGCACCTCTGTGGGCATTGTTGCCAACCAGCCCAAAAATTTGGCCGGAGTACTTGACATCAATGCTTCCAAAAAGGCCGCACGTTTCGTACGTTTCTGCGATGCATTCAACATCCCTATTATAACTCTCGTGGATGTTCCAGGCTTCCTTCCCGGCACACAGCAGGAGTATGGTGGAATCATCCTCAACGGTGCAAAACTTCTATACGCATACGGTGAGGCTACTGTCCCTAAAGTGACTATTACCCTTAGAAAATCCTACGGTGGAGCACACATCGTGATGAGCTGTAAGCAGCTCCGCGGTGATATCAACTATGCATGGCCTACGGCCAGTATTGCCGTAATGGGTGCTGACGGTGCCGTAGAGGTGCTCTATTCCAGAGAAATCAGAGCCGAGGAGGATCCCGAGAAACGAGCTGCATTCATAGAGGAAAAGAAAAAAGAATACGAAGACCTCTTCAGCAACCCTTACAATGCTGCCAGGTATGGCTACATTGACGATATTATCGAACCCAGGAATACCCGTTTCCGTATTATCCGTGCTCTTGAGCAGCTCTCTACGAAGAAGCTACTCAACCCTGCAAAGAAACACGATAACCTTCCACTCTAATTCAGGACAATGCCAATGAAACGAATATTAAAAATATTTCTTGTAGTTGCCGGATTGAGTATAGCGCTGTGTGCGAATGGTCAAAACCAAAGCTCCATGCGCATCAACGAGTATCTCGTTTTCAATACCGACGACTATCAGGATGACTTCGGACAACAGAGCTCGTGGATAGAGCTTTTCAACTCTTCCTATGGCACTGTAGATCTGGGAGGATGTTACCTTACAGACGATCCGGCAGACCTGAAAAAGTATCCCATCCCCGGAGGTGACGTACTGACGGCTATAAAACCGCGCCAGCATGTAATCTTCTGGGCAGATAATCAACCTTATCGCGGAACATTCCACACATCCTTTGATCTTGAGAATGCCATTGAAATTATTCTTGTTAAAAGTGACGGAGAGACCATTATCGACAGGATTCCCGTACATAAGGACCTTGGCGAAAATGTCTCATTCGGCCGCTTGAATGACGGTGTGGGTTCCGTAAATGGAGATGGAGAAGGATGGGGAATCATGGAAAGGACCACCCCCAGCACCAACAACGTCACCATTGACAAGACTATAAAGTCCACCAAGATGAAGGATATGGACCCATACGGATGGATGATGGCCGCATTAGCCATGACTATCATATTCACTGCTCTTTTCCTACTCTATGTGATTTTCAAGTACGTCGGAAAATTCAACATCAGGCAAGGCAAGAAGAGAGTTGCCGCTAAAGCAGGCAAAGATCTATCCGAGGTCCAGTATGGTGAGTTGCCCGGAGAAACCTACGCAGCCATCGCTATGGCTTTATATCTCTACAAAGGACAAGCTGAGTCACATGATGAGGAAAGCTACGTAATGACCCTCCAGCACACCGACAGGTCATACTCACCATGGAGCTCCAAGATATACGGCCTACGCCAGGTTCCCCAACTCAAAAAGAAATAACATTTATAACTTGAATTGAAATGAAAGAATACAAACTTATAATAAACGGCAATAATTACAATGTTGTAATTGGTGATGTGGAGGAGACTTCTGCTATGGTGGAGGTAAACGGTACAAGCTACACTGTTGAGTTCGAAAAACCTGTGGTCAAATCCTCCGCTCCCATAAAAATCATCAGAACTTCTACTCCTGCAGCCGTATCGGCAGTAAAACCCATTCAACCCATGGCACCTGACTCCGGTAGTACACCTGTTAAGTCACCTCTCCCGGGCGTTATCCTTGAAGTTAAGTGTGCTGTTGGTGACACAGTTAAAAAAGGTGACGTTATCCTCATCCTTGAGGCTATGAAGATGGAAAATGTCATCGAAGCTACTGCAAATGGTAAAATTGAAAGCATCAAAGTCGGCAAGGGCGACTCAGTACTTGAAGGCGACACACTTGTAGTAATAGGGTAATAGGTTAATCTAGTATGGAAAATATTTTATTAAATCTCAAAACATTCTGGGACTATACCGGATTTGCCAACGTACAGTGGGGTCATCTGGCAATGATTGTCATCGGCTGTATCTTTATCTATCTTGCAATCAAGAAAGAGTGGGAGCCGATGCTGCTCGTCCCTATAGGGTTCGGAATACTCATTGGAAACATTCCTCTGTTTGCCGGTATGGAGGTCGGAATATATGAGGAGGGATCAGTTTTAAATATACTCTATCAGGGAGTTAAACAGGGCTTCTACCCACCTCTTATTTTCCTTGGTATCGGGGCAATAACCGACTTCTCCGCATTGATTTCCAACCCTAAATTGATTTTAGTCGGTGGAGCGGCACAATTTGGTATCTTCGGAGCCTACGCTATCGCGCTTGCAGTCGGATTTGACCCTCTTCAAGCAGGCTCCATCGGTATCATCGGTGGTGCTGACGGTCCTACAGCTATCTTCCTGACATCAAGACTAGCTCCGGACCTTTTGGGAGCAATTGCTGTTTCTGCATACTCCTATATGGCACTGGTGCCTGTTATCCAGCCACCCATCATGAGACTCCTCACCACCAAAAAGGAGCGTCTCATCCGTATGAGACCCCCTAGACCGGTATCACAAACTGAGAAGATTCTTTTCCCTATCATCGGTTTTCTACTGATGGCATTTATTGTGCCTTCAGGCCTTCCTCTGCTGGGTATGCTCTTCTTGGGTAACCTTCTTAAAGAGAGTGGCGTTACCAAACGTCTCGCCACCACTGCAGGAGGTCCGCTGATTGACGTAGTAACTATACTCGTTGGTCTTACAGTGGGTGCTTCCACTCAGGCAGATCACTTCCTTCGCCTCGACTCTATTAAGATTTTTGCTATCGGAGCCCTCTCTTTTATGATTGCAACATTTGGAGGTGTCTTCTTCGTGAAAATCTTCAACCTCTTCCTTAAAGAAGGCAACAAGATCAACCCTCTTATCGGCAACGCCGGTATATCAGCTGTACCTGCATCTGCCAGAGTCTCCCAAATGGTGGGCAGACAGTATGACAGGACCAACCACCTCCTGATGCACGCAATGGGTCCTAATGTGGCCGGCGTGATCGGAAGCGCGGTAGCTGCGGGTATTGTACTTGGCTTCCTCGGATAATTTATGACACTTTTATGGACAAAAAGACGGTAAATGGAAAATTTACCGTTTTTTTTGTTGCGATTGCTTTTCAGTTTATTTATATTTGTCGCTTGAAACATTAAGTACTTATAAATCTAACAATATGCAAAACAAGTTGCAGGAACTTACAGACAAGCTCTATAACGAAGGGCTGTCCAAAGGAAAGCAGGAAGCCGAAGAGCTCAAGGCCAAGGCACTCCAAGAGGCGGACCAAATTGTATCACAGGCCAAGAACGAAGCTACAGCCATTGTCGCAAAAGCCGAAAAAGAGGCAGCGGAGATTATCACCCGCGCTGACAATGATGTAAAAATGGCCTCTACCCAGGCCATTAATGCATTGAGACAGCAGGTTGAGAAGATGATTGTTACAAACACCGTCACTCTGGCTGTCAAAGAGGCGATGTCCGACACCAAACTGATCAAGTCCGTTATTACCACTATCGCAGGCGCATTCAATGCCGCAAATCCCGACTCGGTTGCTCTTGAAATGATACTTCCCCAGAGCATGAAGTCGGAACTTGAGGATTTTCTCAAAAATGAAATCAATGGTAAGCTCTGTAAGGGGCTGGAAGTTGAATATGTAAAGGGTCTCTCCAGTGGATTCAAAATCGGTCCTAAGGATGGAGGCTATATGATCAGCTTTACCGACGACGATTTTAATGCCATGATTGGCAGATATCTCAGGCCTGCAACCAGACGTATTTTATTCGGCGAGTAATGGGCAATTATCACTATATCATTGCCGGACTGCCCGATCTTCTTCTTGACTATGGTCCCCAGGCACTTAATGCCGCCTCACTCCAAAAGAGCGTTACCGAAATGCTCTCGGACAAGGATCGCAGGATCGTGGACTGGCTTGATTTCGGCCTGAACAAGGAATCAATCTCCCGACACTTTTATCGTGCTGCCGCGCACCATTCCAACCTCTTCATCAAAGAATATTTTGCCTTTGACAAATGTGTAAGGGACGCTCGTCTCTGCTGGCTGGATGGTGTGACCTATGAAGGCGAATTTGAGGAGTACCCGCGTTTGAAACAGATTTTCGCGATGGACAACCTCATAGAAAGGGAACGCCAACTAGACCGTTTTATGTGGGACAAGATTAATGAAATAACCTCCGGGGAACTTTTCAATATCAATGTTCTGCTCGGTTTCTTCACCAAAGCACGGGTTGTAGAAAGATGGACGCAGCTCGATCCCGAGAGCGGCAGAGAACTCTTTGCACGTCTTGTAAATGATGTCAGAGGCACTTTCAAGGGAGTCAACTACGAATCATAAACAAGTAAAACATACAAACAAGCATGAAAAGTACAGGTATTGTAACAGGCATCATTTCCAACCTGGTGACAGTCGAAGTTAACGGACACGTCGCTCAGAATGAGATTTGCTACATCGATCTCGGTGGCACCAAGCTTATGGCCGAGGTGATTAAAATCTCCGGAAAGAATGCCTTTGTACAGGTATATGAAAGCACACGTGGCCTCAAACAGGGCGATAAAGTCGAGTTTGCCGGTCACATGCTGGAAGCCACCCTGGGCCCCGGACTTCTTTCCAGCAGTTTTGACGGGCTTCAGAACAACCTCGAGACAATGGAGGACATTTTCCTCAAGAGGGGAGAATACACAAAACCGCTGGATCACGACAAACAATGGCACTTCACACCTTCTGCACAACCGGGTGAAAAGGTGTTTGCCGCCGACTGGCTCGGAGAGGTAATGGAGGGCTGGCTACACCACAAGATTATGGTCCCCTTCTCCTTCGACGGAGAATTTACCATAAAGAGCATTGCTCCGGAGGGGGACTACAGAATAGATGATACCATAGCGGTACTCACTGACCCCGAAGGCGAAGAACACAAAGTGACCATGGTCCAAAAGTGGCCGGTCAAAATAGCTGTCGGCGGATATATTGAGAAACCCCGTCCCTATCGCGTGATGGAGACCGGAGTGCGCTGTATGGATACCCTCAACCCTATTGCAGAGGGAGGTACCGGCTTTATCCCCGGGCCCTTCGGATGCGGAAAAACAGTACTTCAGCACGCTATCGCCCGCCAGGGAGATGCCGAAGTTATAGTTATGGCTGCCTGCGGAGAGCGAGCCAACGAGGTAGTGGAGATTTTTACCGATTTCCCTAAGCTCATTGATCCGCACACCGGCCGCAAGCTTATGGAGAGAACTACAATCGTTTGTAACACATCCAATATGCCGGTAGCAGCACGTGAGGCTTCCGTATATACGGCTATGACAATCTGTGAGTATTATCGTGCCATGGGCATGAAGGTGCTTCTGTTGGCAGACTCCACCTCCAGATGGGCTCAGGCACTTCGCGAAATGTCAAACCGTATGGAGGAACTCCCGGGTGCTGACGCATTCCCCGTGGACATTACCGCCATCATTTCCAACTTCTACTCGAGAGCGGGCATCGTCAAACTGCGTAATGGAGAGACAGGCTCCGTAACTTTTATCGGCACGGTATCCCCTGCCGGTGGAAACCTGAAGGAACCTGTGACTGAAGCCACAAAAAAGGCTGCACGCTGCTTCTACGCACTCTCACAGGCTCGTGCTGATATGAAGAGATATCCCGCTGTCGATCCCATCGACTCCTATTCCAAGTATCTGGAGTACCCTGAAGTGATAGAATTTCTCACTGAACGCGTAGCTAAAGATTGGGTTGATAAAGTCAATCGCACCAAAAATATCATACGTAGAGGTAAGGAGGTAGCCGACCAGATTAATATTCTCGGAGATGACGGAGTACCTATGAGTTATCACGAACTCTACTGGAAATCCGAACTGATAGACTTTGCAATACTACAGCAAGATGCATTCGACCCTATTGATTCCCTGACTTCTATGGAAAGACAGGAGTATATGCTCACTCTCGTATTGGATGTCTGCGACACCCATCTGGAGTTTGAAAACTTCGAAGAGTGCGGAAACTTCTACAAGGAGCTGATTAACATCCTCCGCCAGATGAATTATTCCGAATTCAAGAGCGAGCAATTTAACAGATACCTTGAGCAACTTAACAATAAACTGAAAAAATGACAACAAAAGCGTTCCAGAGAATATACACACAGCTTGAAGCGATCACCAAGGCTACTGTTTCGCTCAGGGCAGCCGGCATAGTTAATGACGAGCTTGCCAGTGTAGACGGCCGTCTTGCACAGGTGGTGAAAATCAAAGACGATATTGTCACCCTTCAGATATTCGAGGGTACCGAAGGCATACCAACTAATGCAGAGGTCCTCTTTTACGGTGAACCGCCTGCTCTAAATGTGAGCGAAGACTTGGCCGGAAGGTTTTTCAACGCATATGGCCAACCTATTGACGATGGTCCCGCAATCGAAGGTGAAAGACGCTATATCGGAGGTCCCTCCGTCAACCCTTTCAGAAGAAAACAGCCCTCACAGCTGATTCCTACGGGTATTGCCGGCATCGACCTCAACAATACTCTCGTTTCCGGACAGAAAATTCCATTCTTTGCCGACCCTGACCAGCCTTACAACCAGGTGATGGCCCAGGTAGCTCTCCGTGCAGATGTCGACAAGATCATACTCGGAGGAATGGGGCTCTCCAATGATGACTACCTCTACTTTAGACAGGTATTTGAAAACGCCGGTGCACTCAACAAGATTATCAGTTTTGTAAATACCACCGAACAGCCCCCTGTAGAGCGTCTGCTTATTCCGGATATGGCACTTGCGGCTGCGGAATATTTTGCAGTAGACAAAAACGAAAAAGTACTTGTACTTCTGACAGATATGACGCTATACGCCGACGCACTTTGTATTGTATCCAACCGTATGGATCAGATCCCTTCAAAGGACTCAATGCCAGGATCACTCTATTCCGACCTCGCAAAGATTTACGAGAAGGCTGTACAATTGCCCGACGGAGGCTCCATCACCATTATTGCAGTGACAACGCTCAATGACGGTGACATTACACACGCCATCCCGGACAATACCGGATACATCACTGAGGGACAGCTATTCCTCCGCATGGATACCGATACCGGCAAGGTAATCATAGACCCCTTCCGCTCACTTTCACGACTCAAACAACTCGTGATTGGCAAGCAGACACGGGAAGACCACAATCATGTGATGAATACTGCCGTACGTCTATATGCCGACGCATCCAACGCCAAGACTAAGCTCGAAAACGGCTTTGATCTGAGCGATTACGACCTGCGCTGCCTTGACTATGCAAAAGAATACTCCACCAGACTGCTCGCCATCGATGTTAACATATCCATCGACGAAATGCTTGATACTGCGTGGGAACTCTTCGGCAAATTTTTCTCCAAAGCGGAGACAGGTATCAGGGAAGCCCTTGTGGAAAAATACTGGAAAGAATAATATCTTATGGCTATAAAATTCCAATTCAACAAAACATCCCTGAACGAGATCAACAAGCAATTGAAGATCCGGTTACTGGCTCTACCGACCCTTCAAAACAAGGAGTCGGCCCTCCGTTTGGAGGTTAAGAAGGCCAAGAAACGTTCAGAGGAGCTCTTGGAGGAGTTGGAGAAAGCGCTACAACAATATGACTATCTCGCTGCACTTTGGCACGAATTTGAACCCGGCTTGATAAAGGTCAGGGATGTAGAACTGGAGACAGTAAAGGTTGCCGGAGTCAAGACACCCGCATTGAAGAGTGTCAGCTACGATGTGGCAGAATTTGACCGCTACACTAGTCCGATGTGGTTTACTGAAGGAGTTGAAATTCTCAAAAAACTCGCACAGCTTGGAATTGAGTCCGAAGTCTATGTGGAAAAGAGTAGAATTCTGGATTACCAAAGGAAAAAGACCACCCAGAAAGTAAATCTCTACGAAAAGGTCCAGATTCCGGGTTATGAGGAAGCAATACTCAAAATCAAGAGATTTATTGAGGATGAAGAAAACCTATCCAAGGCTGCACAGAAGATAGTTAAAGTACGCCATCAGGCTGAAGAAGAGGAGGAAGCATTATGGTAAAGAGAATGACACGATATTCCATCATTTCGTTCCAACCGGAACTGATGGATTTCCTTGACCGGCTCCAGGAGCTGGGACTGATGGATATTACCCGCTCCTTCAAGGCTACGGATGAGAATTCCAGCCGCCTTCTTGATATTACCACATCACAAAAAAAACTGATAAGGCGCTACAAGAACTTTCTCAAAACTCTCCCCGAAGATACCCCTGCCAAGGAAGTAATTACTTCCCCGGCAGAATGTGACATCTTCGACAGAATTGACACTCTGCTCGACTCTTCAGTATCCCTGAAGCAGGAGCTCACTACTGCAATACGCGAACGGAATGATGCTCTTCCATGGGGGGACTTTAATCCTGCGGACATTGATCGTCTGAAGAAAGCGGGATTCGCTCCCCACTTCTACACTGTATCTGACAAAAGGTTTGATCCGGATTGGGAGAAGGAGTATCCTCTGCAGTTACTCAACTCACATGAAGGCAAGAACTGCTTTGTGGTACTGTCGCCCATTGGTGAACCCTATGCGTTCCCTATTCCGGAATCACAACTCCCGCAGCAGTCCGCCAGAACTCTTGACGCCAAAATTGCCTCTCTTGAGCAGGAGATAAAAGACACTGACTCAACTCTGGCGGCTCTCAGAGATTCTATGCCGGAGATGGAGCGCAAACATGTGCTCGACACTCAGGAACTTGACAAGTATTTTGCAAGTGCCGCATCGGAAAGTCAGGCGGAAGGTTCGCTATCTGTTATGGAGGGCTTCGCCCCTACTGAGAACGATGAATTAGTTGCAGAGTTTCTAAATAGTTGCGACCTGGTTGTTTGGCTCTCCGAGCCCGCCAAAGCTGAGGACAACCCTCCTATCAAACTCAAGAACAACCGCTTCTCCAGACTATTTGAGCTTATCGGCAATCTATACATGCTGCCCACATATGATGAAGTCGACCTCACACCCTATTTTGCACCCTTCTATATGCTTTTCTTCGGACTCTGTCTGGGAGACATGGGATATGGTCTGGTGATAGTGCTGGCATCGTTGTTTGTCATATGGAAAGTTCCTTCCCTGCGTGAATATGCCAAACTTGGCATCTGGCTGGGTGTGGGCACTATTATAATGCCGATGCTCAACGGTTCGATGTTCGGCACCAAGATTTATGACGTGTTTAACATGTCCGACAAGATCACGGGACTTTTCTTCACCGATATCAAGATGTTCTGGTTTGCAATCATTTTCGGTTTGGTCCATATTATTTTAGCAAGACTGATCTCCGCTATCTATAAGATACGAAGAGAAGGTTGGCAACATGGTATGTCCAACATCGGCTGGTGTATGATACTGGTGTGGATTTCACTGCTTTATGCAGGCTCGCAAATGGGCAAAAGTCTTATGCCCTCCTGGTTGGGATGGGTACTCGGAGCCGGAGGTCTGGCCTTTGTGCTACTCTTCTCCAATCCGGTACGCAACCCTGTAAAACGAATTTTAGGAGGAATTACATCCCTTTATGACATTACCGGATTATTCGGAGACGCGCTATCCTATATCCGTCTTTTCGGACTGGGTGCAGCAGGAGGAAGCCTCGGAGCGGTAATAAATGCAATGTCTATGGCCCTCAAGGGTATACCTTATGCCGGCTGGATTCTCTGCATCGTTCTTCTGGTCTTCGGTCACCTTTTCGTGATGTTGCTCTCAGCTATCGGTGCATTTGTCCATCCGATGCGTCTGACTTTCGTAGAATTTTATAAAAATGCTGATTTTGTGGGCGGTGGTAAACCTTACCGTCCTCTAAATAAAAATAATTAATCTGTTTACAAACTTAAAATCTTAACAATATGAATTTATCAGTACCCCTATTCATCGCTTATTCGAGTATGGCCGTTATGCTTGCACTTGCCTGTGTCGGCAGTGCAATCGGCGTTACAATGTGCGGAAACACAACCATCGGTTCCCTTAAGAAAAATCCCGACATTTTCGGTAAATCTATGATCCTTTGCGCATTGCCGTCAACTCAGGGTCTTTACGGTTTTGCAGGATTTTTCTTTATACTTAACGCCTTAAAGGGACTCAATTTCCAAATCGCATTAGGTCCTTCACTCGCAATGGCAGCAGCAGCTTTAGCGTTGGGTTTTACAGCCTATTTTTCAGCTATCTGGCAGTCCAAACTTTGTGCAAACGGTATCAACGAAATGGGTAACGGGCACGACGTTTTCTCCAGAACAATGATTCTCGCAGTATTCCCCGAGCTTTATGCTATTCTTACATTTGCCGCTACATTCCTTGCCTTGCCGTAAGCAATGATTACCATCTACTGCGTCAACACAGGGACCAGGCAAAAATTTCCGGAGGGGACAACCCTTCAAGATATGGTTGAGGCCTTCGATTTCGAGAGGCCTCATCCTATTATAGCCGCCAAGGTCAACAATGTGAGTCAGGGACTCCGCTACCGCGCTTTCAACAACCGCAACGTGGAGTTTCTGGACTACACATCCTATACCGGCCGTGGTGTCTATCGCAGATCCCTCTGTTTTCTGCTCTACAAAGCTGCACGCGATATTTTTCCCGATTGCAGGGTAGTAATCCGAAGGCCCATTTCAAAGGG
The DNA here is from genome assembly GCA_050943615.1 of Coriobacteriales bacterium. Lineage (GTDB taxonomy): Bacteria > Actinomycetota > Coriobacteriia > Coriobacteriales > QAMH01 > CACZQA01. Next base: position 3,669 of record JBMNPN010000056.1, on the reverse strand, counting down.
CTTCTTCTGCTATATCGATAAAGATGGGAATGGCTCCATATCAATCTCCGAGGCAGAACTGGTGCAACTTCGCGCAAGAATGGAAGAACTGGTGGATCTGGATATCCCCTTCCGCCGGCACGAAGTGCAAAAAGAGGAGGCAATAGAGACTTTCCGTAGTGTCGGTGCTGATGACAAGGTACGACTGCTGGAAACCACAGGAGATGTCTATGTCAACTATTATACACTTTTAGAGACTCCCGACTACTATTACGATGCGCTGCTTACCAACACCGGATATCTTAAGATATGGAGTCTTACCCCTTACAAAAACGGATTGCTGCTCAGGGTGCCCGACAGGCATCACCCGGAGCAGCTGACCCCCTTGATTGAGCAGCCCAAGACATTCGAAATTTTCTCTGAAGCCAACCTTTGGAACCATATAATGGGACTCAATACCGTTGGAGATCTCAATGCCGCCATTGCAAGCGGAAAGACCTCAGACCTGATTTATGTGGCCGAAGCACTCCAGGAAAAGAAGATTGTACAGATAGCAGAAGAAATTGACCGCAGGATGAAATCCGACAAACCACTGCGTCTGATACTGATTACAGGCCCAAGCAGCAGCGGAAAATCCACTTTCTGCAAACGTCTGAGCATCCAACTTATGGCGTGTGGACTCAAGCCTGTTTCATTCTCCACAGATGACTACTTTGTCAATCGTCTGGATACCCCACTTCTGCCCGACGGCTCATTTGACTTTGACAATTTTGAAACCGTAGACCATAAATACCTCCAGAGCGATATGCTCAAACTTCTGAATGGAGAAACGGTAGAGGTACCGGAATATAATTTCGTCTCCGGAATGCGTGAATTTAACGGAAGAAGACTCCATCTGGAAGAGGGTTCCATCCTAATTGTAGAGGGGATTCATGCACTCAACCCCCGCTTGACTGACAAAGTAGAAGAGAGCATTAAGTACAGGATATTCATCAATACCATAACCAGTATCGCATTGGATGATCACAACTGCATCCCCACAAGCGACAACCGTCTCCTGCGCAGGATTGTGCGCGACTTCAATCTGGGCTCATTTACTGCAAAGGAGACCATTTCAAACTGGCCTAATGTGCGCCGTGCAGAGGTCAAATGGATCTATCCCTTCCAGGAGGATGCGGATGCAATGTTCAATTCCTCTTATTTGCTCGAATTTGCTGTGCTGCATTCACACGCAGAGAGAATCTTGAGGACTATACCCAAGAATTGCAAAGAATACAGCGAAGCCCACCGCCTGCTCAAATTCCTCAGCTACTTCACACCTGTTTCTGATAAAGATGTGCCCTCTACCTCCCTTATGCGTAGTTTTATCGGAGGTAGCAGTTTTTGATAAATATTCAACTCCAATAATACCAAACAACAATGAAGCGACTTTTCCTTATGCCGGTGCTTCTGATATGCACCATCATTTCTATCAGTGCGCAGGACAAAGTGGTTAAAAAGGTTCTCGAACTCGGCAAGAGTGACAATACCACAATGAACCACATAGACATCCTCGCCAACCGCATAGGCGGCCGTCTTATCGGCTCCCACGCACTCACCGATGCCGAAAATTGGGTTATAAGCAAATTTGAAGAGTGGGGAATGGAGTATTATACCCAGGAGGTAGGCTCTATCAATGTAGGATTTAACCGAGGCCCCTGGTTCGGACGTATGCTCAGCGAAGACGGTATGCAGCTCCATTTCGCAACACCTTCTTATACAGCCGGCACAAAAGGCCGTCAGATAGGCCATGTATTGATTGAACCCAAGAGCAGAGGAGAATTGGAAAGGATGAAAGGAGCACTCAAAGGAGCCTGGGTACTTATTTCAGGCAAATCCAACGGCAATCCGATTGACAATTCCTCCGAAGGCGAAGAGCTTAGGGCGAAAGCAATTGCAGAAAACGACTCAATTGCACGTCTCAACAACGAAATCAGAGCCTACAATTATGCAAACAGGGAGAATCCTAAGGAGATGATCCCCTATGTAGAGTGTCCCGCAATGTTCTACAAGGAGATGATCGAGGCCGGAGTACTCGGATTCATCCAGTCTGCGTCCCTGCCTATGACTATCCTCTCCAACAGAAAAAACGCATACGATATAACTTACGACAACCTGCCTACTGTATGCGACATCAAACTTGACGAACATCAATACAAAATAATTGAACAGAAAGTTAAGGAGCGCCAGACATTTTTCCTTGAATTTGACATACGTAACCATTTCAGCATCGGCCCGATCAAATATAGAAACATAATTGGCGTAATTAAGGGTAGCAAGTATCCTGACGAATACGTGATGCTGGGTGCTCATATAGATGCATATGATATCGCCACCGGTGCAGTAGATGATGCCAACGGATCCGCAGTAGTTCTCGAGGCTGCCAGACTCCTCGCTATGAGTGGTGCAAAGCCCAAAAGAACCATACTTTTCTGTCTCTGGACAGGGGAAGAATTCGGGCTATTGGGTTCCAAATATTTTGTTGAGAACAAAACCGTGGATTTGGAGAAAATATCCAACTATTTCAATCGTGACGGAGGTCCTCTCTGTGTAACCGGAATCACAGTTCCCGAGGCGATGTACAATGATTTTGTAAAGGCAGCCGAACCGCTTAAGGGATATTCGGAGGAATTTCCTTTTAATGTCAACAAACGTCAGGGCGAGCCACGTAGACGTCCTACAACTGCAGGGGGTAGTGATCACGCCCATTTTGCCATGAACGGAGTGCCCACAATCTCACTTAGCGAAACTGACCACAAAGGCTACAACTTCAGTTACAGTGAAATCTGGCATACTGAAAATGATATGTATCAAAAAGTTTTCCCCGACTACATGGAACACTCTTCGGTAGTCACCGCCGTTATTGTTTATGGCATAGCCAATCTTGACCACCTACTATCACGCGAAGGATTATACAAAGAATAGCTTAACATAAAACGTATTACAAAAACAACGGATTGGGTTCAATCCGTTGTTTTCGTTTACACTCAATCATAAAGAAACCTCGAAACAAGAATAACGAAAAAAGCACCTTAAAGTTTAGAAAAAGAACTCCCTGGAAACAACTGTGCTATTTCCGCAATTATCCTCTGCTTTGACGACAATGGTATGCATACTACCGCGTGAAACACGCGAAGGGTCAAGACGCAGTGATATGCGACCGCGGTTGAACATGGAAAGATGCCATTTCCCATCAATTTCCACTCTATAATCCTTTATTCCGGAAAAATCATCCTCAAGATAGATTAACAATTCACCTCCCGCACGGAGAATGTTGCCTTTACGCTCCCAGAAGGAAATAGTAGGAGGTGTAGTATCAGTTGTGACACACCAGGTACCGAATCCGACACTGCCACGCACTCCGTTACCGGCCCATTTGCCACCGGCATAAGAGAGCACACCATCCTGGTAATATGCCAGACAGGCCTTTGAATGAAGCGAATCCGGCAGGGAGCACTCGAGGAATAGTTCACCCCGACTGTGCAGGGGAAGCGAGGGGTCGCCGAGTTTCCAGACTGCGGAGCGAATATTTAAAGAGGAATCCGCCTCAGCCACCTTTGCATAGGGAAACCATCCCGAATAATAGAGTGATAATGCGGGCAAAGTATAGGTAACGCCCTCATCTATGAAGATATGGGGTATATACCAGTG
>JBMNPN010000055.1:0-16091 GCA_050943615.1 Coriobacteriales bacterium | reverse complement strand
GAGAGTACCTCGCCTGGTACCGCGACGGGAAGATCAAGAAGGCGCTGGGATGGAAGACGATACGGGAGTTCCGCGAGGAGCGGGGCATAGCCGTCTGAGGTGTCCAGGAAAACGTCCGTAGTCCCGTATTGCGAGAATTTGTCTGGAGCACGCTTACATTTCTCGCATTTATTGGCAGCGCTAGGTTGAGCCGAGAGAAAACATCGGCTTGTTGCCGGTCATACCCGTCTCCGAAACAGGGAATATTTACAGAACCGTGAGTTTTTGACAAAGGGGTAGAAGACGGAGGTTTCAAATTGGACTTTCCGTAATCTTGAGAGGTCCCTTTGAAAGACGCGACCTCATCTCTGGCTCGAGACATGTCGTTTCTGCTGCTTTTTCCTTGCGCGGGAGGACTCTTGCGACAGAGGCATGGAATCGATGAGCAGCTGCCAGAACAGACTTGCGGCGGGGCTTTCCCATCTGCGTGCGTCGCGCACGCAGAGTGCCTTCATCGATGCGCCCGCAAGATCTGTGGGGATCTCGATGAGGGACCCCGACTTGAGCTCCTCTTCCACGGTGAAGCGGGGGAGGTAGGCGACGCCGAGCCCGCTTTCCACACAGCGCTTGACTGCTTCGATGCTCCAGACCTCCATTTCGGGAGCGAGTGTAATGGCGCGTTCGGTCAGATAGCTTTTCCAAATACGCAGGTAAAGGGCCTTTGGATCGTTGCTGATGTGGCAGATGGTCTTTTTCTGGCGGGCGGTGACGAAATCGCGGTCGCGCTCCGTCAGCCCGGGCGAACCCACCAGCACGAGTGGAAATGTCCCCAGCTGCACGGCTTCGTACCCTTCAGGGTAATCGGCGACGTCGTAATGGATGGCGATGTCGACGCCGCCTGTCAGCAGGCGGTCGTAGATGTCATAGCAGTTCTCGACCGCAAGGCGCAGGTTCACCTCGGGCGCTGCCCTCTTGAACTCGGCAAGGACTGGTTGAAGCCTATAGGTTACTAGCGATTCGGGAGCGCACACCCTCAACAGCCCCTGCGGCTTCTTGCTTCTGGCCGCGGTCTGCTCGACCTGGTCGACAGCAGCGAGTACTCCATCGAATGCGGGCATGAGCTCCTGGCCCTGCTGGGTGAGGCGCATGATCTGACCCTGGCGCTCGAACAGGTGCACACCCAACTCGCTTTCGAGCCGGCGTACCTGAAAGCTTATCGTCGACTGCGCATAGTTCAGCTCGCGTGCAGCTTTCTGGAAGCTGCCCGTCTCGACGATCTTCTTGACTGTCAGAATGTTCTTGAGTTCCATTGCCAAACCATCGCCAAACTGTCTATCAAAATTTCTGAATTACTTCTGCAAATATATCTATTTGACTGCAGTATTGGACGATAAGTACTGTAGCACCCGGAAAACGGCAATTCAAAGGGATGTACGGAAATGAATTTCGACACGAAGATCAAGGTCATCTTGCGCAACGATTTGGAGCCGTGGCAGGAACTGAACGTTTGCGCCTTTCTCATGAGCGGCATCGCCGCGACTGAGAATATCGTCGGCGAACCATACGAGGACGGCAGTGGCAGGAAGTACCTGCCCATGTCGCAGCAGCCGATCATGATCCTCTCCGCGACGGCAGAGGAGCTGTCCACGGTGCTCGAAAAGGTGAACGCGCGCGATGACGTCGATGCGAGCATCTACACGCACGAGCTCTTCGAGACCTACAACGACGAGGACAATCGCGCCGAGGTCGCGCGCCATGCCACCGAGGATCTGGACCTGGTGGGTATCGCCCTGTACGGAAAGAAGAACGCGGTCGACCGCATCACAAAGCACCTGCCGATGCACGCATAGCCTCTCAGGGCGAGAGAGTAACCTTGCAAGTGCGCCTGGGGCTGCGCACAAAAAACCATCCCGCGGGGGCATGCCTGCCACGGGATGGCCTCTTGCTGAAATGCGGTGCTAGACCTTGCCGCGTGAGCTGCTACTCGTTGCGGCGAGCGCGTCTCCTGGAGACTGCGGCGGCCGCGACGGCTGCGGAGGCAAGTGCTAACAGCCCAAGGGTCATCGATGTGCTGTCCCCCGTGTCGGGCGTCGAGCTCTCAGCTTCGCTTGCGGCAGTCCCGCTTTCGCTCTCGCCCGTGTCTCCAGACTCGTCGTCTGTTGTCTTGAGGGACGATGCCACGGCAAAGCTCTTCTTCGTGTTGGTCACCACGAATCCCTCGTCAGCCGAACCGGTGATGGCGGAAACGTAGCCGTCGACCTCGTCTTCGGTGATGCTGTACGTGATCTGCGATCCGTCGTCAGCGTACTTGGAAAGACCCGTGAAAGATCCCTGCCAGTTGTTGTCTTCGCTGAGCACGAGGGTCTGCCCGGTGTCCGCGCCGTTTGCCAGCAGGTGGATGGTGACCGGACCGGCTGCTGTCCCGACCCACTTCTTCTGCACCGATATGTCGATGGTCTCGGTATTCGTGTTCGTGATGGTGAAGCCGCTCGAGACATCGCCGGTGATGGAGACGCTGTAGTTTGCCGGCACGTCCTCTGCGACCGTGTAGGAAATCTCGCTGCCCTCGGAGTCGTACTTGGCCAGGTCGGAGAAAGACTGGGTCCAGTCATTGTCGGCGTTCAAGGCGAGCGTCTTTCCGGTGTCGGCGCCGTTGGCGTACAGGTGCACGGTGACGGCGCTTTCCTTGGGCCCGACCCACTTCTTGGTCACGGGGATGTCCACCGTCCGGGTATTTTTGATCGTGTACCCTGTGGAGGCGCTCCCGGAGACCTGGGAGCTGTACCCGTCCACCGAGCGCTCCTTAACCGTGTACACGTAGTCGTTTCCCTCGGAATCCGCCTTCGGGAGGTTGCCGAACGTCGCCGTCCAGGTGCCGTTCTCGTCAGCCGATACCGAGCGGTAGCCCACGTACTCGCCATTCCGATAGAGCTCCACTTTCACGTCCGAGGGGCGCACATCATCGGAATCGTTCGCATCGACCCAGGTCTTGGTGACGCTCACCTGCGTCGTTTCCGTACCCGTGCCCACGAACACCGAGCCGTTCGATCCGATTCCTCCGCCGCGGGTGCTGGAGGTGTTGCCGGTGATGAAAACCTTCGCGAGCGAATGCGCCTTCTTCACGCCGGGGTCATCAGAGGTGACATTCGTGTGCAGCCTCAGCTCCTGTTGGAATATCGCGCGCAGATAGCCGGAAAGTTTGTTCAGGGGCACCTCGTTGCCGTTCTCGTAGCACCAGCGATAGGCTCCGCCACCGAGCATGGAGGGCGATATCTCGTACTTGGGGTTGCCGCTGTGAGCACCGTAGGCATAGCTTGCGAGAATGTAGATGTCCTTTGCCTCTTCAGAGGAATTGCCATAGATTGCGACGCCGTTCTTCAAGACGATCTTCGTTTCGGAGACGGGGCATGCGGCGTATCCTCCACCGGCGATTTTTGCCTGGTTGTCCGTGATCTCGGCATTCGACAGGTAGAGCTCTCCGTTGTGAAAACCGGATTCGCTACGGCTGAAGCCGTTCACGTATATGGCGCCTCCGCCAAAGGCGTCATTTCCCTTGCCCTTGCCCGTCATCTTGTTGTTGGTGAGAGTGCCACCGGAGATAGTGGCGATGGCGTACGTGGGCTTGCCGTTGTTGCCCGAAGCGGAGTAGCCTGCCTGGACAAAGATGCCACCCCCGGCTGCGCCCGCCGTATTTCCGTCGATGGTGCCGCCGGTCATGGTCAGCTCGGGGCTGTCGTATGAAGCGCCATACGATGTGGCGAGCGAAATGCCGCCGCCCCTCTCAGCAGCGGAATTGTTGGAGATAGTTCCGCCTGAAAATTCCATATCGGCACCGCTCATCAGGCAGATGCCGCCACCAGAGCCGCCATAGGAACGGGATACGTTGGAGCTGGATATGGTGCCGTCGATGGCGCGATTGCCCGTGATCGACCCGTCGGACATGATGACTTTCGAGCTCGGTCCCGTGGCGTAGATGCCGCCGCCCCAGACGGTCTCGTTATTGGTGATTGTGCCGCCTTCTATGTAAACCTTCGCATTGGAGGCGTACACGGCACCACCGGAATCGGGATACCAGCTGCCCGTGCTCGAGATGGTGTTGTCTTTCAGCACGGCGCCTTCGCCTACCGTCAGAGTCGGGTCGTTGTCGTTGCCGCCGCCACGGATGGAAATCAGCGACCCGCTGTTGTTATAGGAGCTCTTGACGCCCGATGCTCCGTTGCTGGAGTTGCCATCAATGACGATGTCCGTCAAAGTGAGGTTGCGGCCCTGCCCGATTTTCACGAGGGTACCGTGGTAATCGGGATCGCGGACGAGGGACTTCCCATCAAGATCCCAAGTCTCGGAATCCGTACTCACCGTGAGAGCGCCGGTGACGTATATGGCATCCGCATGTTGGCTCTCCAGGAGCTCTTTTGCCTTTTGGAACGTCTTTACGGGCTCGTCTTTAGTCCCGGTGTTGTCATCTGACCCGGTCGATCCGTTGACGTAGACGGTGGGGTCCGAGGAAGCGGCAAAGACAATTCCCGTAAAACCAGCAATGCAAACTACTGATACCATGACGGTCATCAGGAGTGTAAAGAACTTTTTCCCCATTTGAAATCCCCCATTTCGCTACTGCTAGAAAATCCCAATCATTTGCAGCGAAACGCTCAAAAACAATTAGAAATTACCTAGATTTACAATAGCACACGAAATGATATCCGTACCCAGTATTGACAATTTTGTTTAAGTATAAAGTTAATTAGATTGGGCAGTAATCGAATCGTCCTTCACGGGCTTCGGCGCTGGGTGCATCGAGGGGCGGCTGGTGGTCGACCACGTCCATGGGTTCGATGCGGGCATCCGCCCACGTGGCGGGCTTCGGCGCAGGATGTTGCATCGAAAGGCATCAGGTGGTCGATTTCGGTCGCCCACGTGGCGGGCTTCGGCGCAGGTTGCACGGAACTGCCCTTAGTGTGTGCACACGAGCGGGACTTCCGCGAAGAATCGAGACCGAAATGTGCCGAACTTCCGCACGTGCGCGGATTTTCGCGCGCAACTTGCCGACGTGCGCGCACACGAGCAGGACTTCCGTGCAGCGTTCGCAGAACCTGGGTTGGTGCGTGTTCACGCAGCGCGGTTCAATGCGCCGCTTGTATCGAGAGAGCCCGAGCGGTCGCCCACGTGGCGGGCTTCGGCGCGCGCTTCATCGAGGGGCGCTGGGTGGTCGACCACGTCCATGGGTTCGATGCAAATATTCGCCCACGTAACGGGCTTCGGCGCGCAATCTGCACCGAGGGGTCGCTGGTGGTCGATTTCGGTCGCTCACGTCCGCGGGTTCGATGCGCCATATATCGGGCTGTTCCAATAAGGCATAGAGAAATTACCTGCGGCTTCAGTTCGTATTCAGATGGAAATGATAGTATTTTTATTGCGTGGCAGCTTAGTTGAGAGGAGATGCGCTTTAGCTTTCCGAACCGCCCTAGGTGCGCGTCCTTTCGCGGGGACAGAATGCTGATTCTCATCGTTCGACAAGGCGACAGCCAAGTTCTTGGACACAGGGTCTGAGCGAATACGAGTAGTTGGCGTATTTGCTCAATAACCTTAGGGGTGGTTGATAATGAAGACAAGGAAGAAGCTGTGCTGCTTGCTAGGTGCGATTCTGGTTGCCAGTATCTGCGTACCCACAGTCGCGATTCAAGCCATAGCAGCACAAGAGGGCAGCAGCTCTGTTGCTCTCGAGGAGACGTCTTCAAGTTCCGATTCGGCTGAGAGCGTCGATGCTACCAGCAGTTCTGAAAGCAGTGCAGCCAGTAGCTCGGCGAGCAATATTGCCAGCAGCTCCGAAAGCAGCTCGGCGAGCAGCGCAGAGAGCAGCTCCGAGGATGAGTCCAGCGCAAGCACTGCGGCAGCCTCAACCTCAGATTCCGATTCCGAGAGCGCGGAAAGCAGCTCTGAAGCAGTGTCTGCCAGCAGCAGCGAGGAAGCCAGCAGTTCCGAGGCCGACTCCAGCAACATCAGCAACAACATATCTTCTGTTGGGGCGAATTACACTCTGAAGGACTCTCCCACAACGATTTCCATCACGGTATCAGTGGAATGGATTAAGGAGGAGAGAGAATCTGCCAGTGTGCACGTCGTGGTGAAAGGAGAAGACGAGGAAGTAGTTGCAAGCCATGAAGTGACTTCCGACGATGGATGGACGTATACCTTCACCGGGCTTCCAAAATATGACTCCAATGGTAGCGAAATTGAATACGGCGTAACCGAGGACAGTATCGATGGGTACACGACGGCAGTTACCGACCCCACAGAAGTCAGCGACACTGAACTAAGCTTCGTGGTCATCAACACCCAGCTAATCAGCATCTCCGGCACCAAGGTCTGGGACGACTCCGACGACCAGGACGGCCTGAGACCCGACTCGGTCACCGTCAACCTGCTCCAGGACGAGGAGGTTGTTGATACCCAGACGGTGACGGTAGGAGACGGCGGTACCTGGCACTTCTCTTTCAATGGCCTACTGAAGTACAGCCTCGACGACGAGGACTCCCACGAGTACACCTACACCGTCGAGGAGGCGGACGTCCCCGATGGCTACACCTCGGTGGTCTCCAGTGACGAGTCGGGTCACTACACGATCACCAACACCCACACCCCCGCGACGACCTCGGTGTCGGTCTCGAAGGTATGGGAAGACGGCGGCGACCAGGACGGGCTGAGGCCCGACTCCATCAACGTGCAGCTCTACGCCGACGGCGAGGCCTATGGCAACGTAATCACCCTCAGCTCGGACAACGCCTGGGAGCACACCTGGAGCGACCTGGACAAGTATTCCGACGGCGAGGAAATCGAGTACACCGTCAAGGAGGTCAACGAGCCTACAGGCTACACTGCCGCTGTCACCGGCGACGCCTCCTCCGGCTACACCGTCACCAACACGCACACGCCGGAGACCGTCGACGTCCCCGTGACCAAGAAGTGGGTCGGACCCGAGGGCGGTGCCGTCACCGTTCACCTCTACGCCGACGGCGTCGACACCAGCCAGACCCTCACGCTGAGCTCGGAAAATGACTGGTCCGGCTCGTTCGACGACGTGGCCAAGTACTCCAACGGTAACGAGATCGCCTACAGCGTCACCGAGGACGCCGTGGAGAACTATTCCACTAAAATTACCGGCGACGCCTCGAGCGGCTACACCATCACCAACACGAACACCGAGACGGTCGACGTGTCCGGCACCAAGGCCTGGGACGACTCCGACGATCAGGACGGGCTCCGCCCCGACTCGGTGACCGTCAACCTGCTCCGTGACGACGTGGTGGCCGACTCCCAGACGGTGACCGCCAGCGAGGACGGCACCTGGTCCTTCTCCTTCGAGGACCTGGCGAAGTACGACCCCGCCGACGGCCACGAGTACGCCTACACCGTCGAGGAGGCCGACGTGCCGCAAGGTTACACGTCCAAGGTTACCGGCAGCGCAGAGAGCGGCTACACCGTCACCAACACGCACACGCCGGAGACCGTCGACGTCCCCGTGACCAAGAAGTGGGTCGGTCCCGAGGGCGGTGCCGTCACCGTGCACCTCTACGCCGACGGCGTCGACACCAGCCAGACCCTCACGCTGAGCTCGGAAAATGACTGGTCCGGCTCGTTCGACGACGTGGCCAAGTACTCAAACGGCAACGAGATCGCCTACAGCGTCACCGAGGACGCCGTGGAGAACTATTCCACTAAAATTACCGGAGACGCGTCGAGCGGCTACATCATCACCAACACGAACACCGAGACGGTCGACGTCTCGGGCACCGTTGTGTGGAACGACGACGGCGACCGCGACGGCCTGCGCCCCGACTTGGTGGGCGTCGACCTGCTCAGGGACGGCACCATAGCCGATTCCCAGAAGGTGACCGCAGCGGCAGACGGCACCTGGTCCTTCTCCTTCGATGACCTGGCGAAGTACGACCCCACCGACGGGCACGAGTACACCTACACCGTCGAGGAGGCCACGGTTCCCGACGGCTACACCTCCGCCATCACCGGAGACGCCTCGAGTGGCTACACCATCACGAACACTCACACGCCTGCGACGACATCGGTTTCCGTGAACAAGGTCTGGAAGGACTCCAAGGATAAGGACGGAACGCGCCCTGACTCGGTCACCGTCCAGCTCTACGCCAACGGCTCTGCGTACGGCGACCCGGTCGTGCTCAGCGAGGACAACTCGTGGGCCTATACCTGGTCCGGCCTCAATGCCAACAACGGTGGGAAGGCAGTGGCCTACACGGTCGCGGAAACTGACGTGCCCGACGGCTATAAGTCAGCCATCACCGGAGACGCCCCGGACGGCTTCACGATCACCAATACGCACAAACCCAAGACAGCTGCGAAAGCGAGCAAGAACAAGAACTCGGGGCTGGCGAGCAATGCGAAGGCCAACCAGTCGCAGTCTGATGATGACAGCGACGCATCGGCGACGAACGCATCCGAGGCCAGCTCCCCCGAGACGAGCGACAGCACCTTCCTTCTTCCCCTGGTGCTGGCGCTGGCGCTGGTCGCTGCCGTGATTTGCGTGCTCGCAGTGATGAGGCGCCGCTCGGCAAGGGACGACTCGGCGGCTCATACGAAGAAGTAGCTGAGCGCTAGGAAAAAGAGCGCGCTGGGAAAAGCAGGTGCCCCGGACCTCGAGTTGGTCCGGGGCACCGTTTGTTATGAAGGGAAGTATTGAGTTGTCACTCGCATGACGCGGGGGCTATTGCTCGCTGTGGCGCCTTGCGCAGACAAGCCCGAGCGTGATTGCCGCCAATCCGATGGCGAGCAATGCAAGCGCGAACTCTACGACAGCGTTATCGCCAGTATTGGGTGTTTCAGCCTCATCGCTGGAGGCGGAGGTGTCAGAGCTGGTCTGGCTTGCTGTACTTGTTTCATAGGCAGCCGTGCCGCTCTCGCTGTCAGCTGAGTTGTCCTCAGTATCCGCCGAGCTGCCTTTACTGTTAGCCGTACTTGCCTTGTAGCTGTTCGTGAAGGTGCAGGATTCGGCCTTGTAGCCATCGCTGTCCTCGATTGTCACGAGCGTCTTCAGCGCATCGGCATCCTGGCTTCCCATGTTGTAGACGTAAACCGTGACGTTGTAGGTCTCTTCATCGTACGTCCACCCATCAGCGCTTCCGACAACTTGCTTGACGGTGTAGTGGTGTTCGCCCACCTCGTCGAAGCTGGCAGTGAACGTGGCCGTTCCTGCGCCACTAGTACTTACCTTGTACGAACCTGGGGAGACCGTCTCGCCGCTGCTGGGCGTTATTTCGAACGTGAATGTCGGCGTAAGAGCGGCGGCGCTGCCCGATACTTTCACCGTAACGGGAATCTCCGCGGTCACGGAATCATAAGTCGAAGCGGCTGATGCAGCGCCCGGCTGCAAGGCCAGGCAGGCTGCCACAAGCACGCTCAGAACAGCTGACAGCAGCAGCTTGAGGGTGCTGCCACCGCGCCACATTGAGCACGACTTATGTTGGCCGCATTCACGATGAATCCTCACGTCTTTCCTGCAACGGCGAGCAAAAGGGGCGCCCGCCGACCTTTATTTCAACCTAGAACCGCTACGCGTTATCTGCCTTATTGACCTTGACGACCTTGCAGAGCACCACGGTTCTCTCGTTCACTCCCGACGAATCACAGGTGGAAAGCCCGATGATCTGGTCCTTGGAGCTGTAGTCCTGCTTTCTCTGCCACACTGCATGTGACTTCGTGTAGGAGACGATGCCGCTGGCGGAAGAGGCGGGCATTCCAAAGACGGTGCCGTTGTAGGCGTCCGCCTGCATCACGGCCACGATCTCGAGCTCGAGCGTGCGCTTGGGCAGCAGGAGCTCTGCTGACGAGTTCTGCTCGAAGAAGCTCTGGTCGAGGAACTTGTCGAGGTCGCCGAACATCTTGGAGTACTCCATGTGGTGCCCCATGATGACCTCGTAGGGCTCGTGGAACTTGGGGTCGCATCGGTAGTCCAGAAACAGGCTGCCCGAAGCGGAGTACTCGCCGGTCGCGTCCTTGGTCAGGTACTCGAAGTTGTCCTTTCCCTGAACCACCGGATAGTCAATGCCCGTGTTGTCGACGGTGAGCCAGGCGATGACATCCGGGTTCATGGCGCGCGCCTCGGCAAAGCGCTCGGCTCTGGTCGGTCCGTCATAGGTCGCCCCTCCATGCGCGAGCATGTAGGAGTCCCACAGCGAGTATCCTGAGAGGCCTGCAGCGACAATCAGCACGACTACGATCACAAAGGTGACGAGCCTATCGAAGGCGTTAGCCGCCCGCTGACCAGCAGTGGGCTGGTCATCGTCGATGTAGCCGAAGCTGTCCGCAGGCCTCGGCAACTAGAATTCCTCGTAGGAGCGACGGCGGCGTTTCACGACAAGGACGATGGCGCCGATGATGGCGAGCCCCGCCAGCACGACGAACGGCAAGGTGTTGGAGGTGATGCCCGTTGCTGCGGTGAAGCCCTTCGTGTTCGTGAAGGCCACGGTGTCGTCTGTATCATCAACAACCGATCCAGTTGCCTCTAGACTCGTATTCTTCGTTACGCTGCCGCTATCCGCAGTTTCCGTATCATTATCCGAGACAGAAAAGGAAGAGGTATCGTAATCGTTTGTCGCCTGAGTAACAGTGTAATCTGCGCCTTCGGGGAGGTTTTTGATAGTTGCGCTCTGTCCCGATTTCAAATGAATAGTCACGACATAACCGGATTCATCTGCTCCATCTGGTTTAGCTGTTATCGTTGTGGGATTGGTATAAGTCGTATCGGAGTCAGAATACTCAATTGCGTATGAACCGGTGCCGTCACGGAGAATCACCGTATAGGTGAAGTAGTCACTGGTATTAGCTGCGGTTCCCTTGACGGTATTGGAAATGGTCACATCCGAGTTGGTGGCAGCTGTGTTAGTAAATGTTCCCGCCCCTTTCGTTTCCGTACCATCGGAGGACGTAGTATAGGTATAGACAGACTGGATTACGGTGCTGCCGCCAGGATTGTCAGCGTCTGCCCACTGAACGTTCACGACGACGTAAAGGTTTCCAGAGGTTTTGTCGTCTTCGTCGACGTTCTTGTTGCTGCTCTCATTCTCTGAGAGAGAGTAAACATAGGTACCCGGCTTATCGAACGTGAGCCCGTCGAGGACTTCACCGTAGGACACTGTGTCAGATGCAGAAGTGCCGCCATTTGCGTTGGTCTTCCAAGTGGTTGTTGCGGTGATGTCGGTTTTCTCCGTTTTCGCAGCTTCAGATGCTGTAGCGCTCGAGCTGTAGGCAGATCCGTCATATTCGGAGAATGTACGTGTGAAGGTGAACGACTCGGTATCGTTGAGCTGCTGGTTGGAAGCTGCCTCCCAAACCTTTGTAAAAGCAGTAGCCGTGCTGTCGTAGCTAACGGTGTCAGCCATCGCGACGCTGGGGATGGCTGCCAGCAGCGCGCCCGCGAAAACCGCGGCGATCAAACCCTTCTTCCAATTGAATCTCATCTCAATTCTTCCCTTCTAACTCTCGAATCAATTAACCCTGCTTATTTGCTTATATGTCACGAAGCCTGAGCACCGCGATTATCTTGCCCTTGACCTCGGAAACATCTATCGGTCCCACATCGCGAGAGTCCTTGGCCTGCGTCCGACTGTCGCCGAGCACAAAGTACTGGCCCTCGCCGAGCGTCAACGGATAGCTCACATCGGCTGAGCCGGGGAGCGTGCGCTCTGCGGTAAGCGATGTCTGCTCGGTTCCATTGACGACAAACGTCCCGTCGTTTCGTATCTCCACCGTGTCACCCGGCAGAGCCACGACCCGTCCGATCAGCATGTCGCCGTCGTGCTCGAACGCGATCAGGTCGTTTGCCTCGAGTCCGTCTACGATTCGTGTCGTGAGGGCAAGGTCTCCATCGCCAATGGAGGGACTCATCCCATTGCCCTGCACGCGAACTAGCCCAAACACCCAGGTGAACACCGCCACGATGATCAGTACAAAGACCAGCGCCTTGACGATGGCTCCCCGAAACGTGCTCCAGGCTTCGGCCCGCGCCTTCCTCTTCTTGATAACCGCGACTTCAGGACAGTTCGAAACTGCTGAAGATACCTCAATAAAAGTCCGGTCGCCTCCTGCTACTTGCTCATGTGCTTGCCTCCCGTCACTTGCTTGCTTGTTCGTCATCTTCTTGATCTTTCTGGTTCGATTTGGCTGCTTGATCGAGAAGAGCTTGATATCTGATTTCCTGCTCTCGATATATCTGGCGGTACATTTCGTCCAAGCGCTGGATCACGTGCCAGGCTTGTTTTTCGTCTATCCCGTAGAGCCGGTGGCGCCAGGTGAGGCGCTTGAGCTTGTCGGAGATGAGCTCGAGGCTCACGTCGGCCTCTTGCGCGGCAGAAGGTTTTTGAACTGCTCGTTTCCTATTCTTTCCGCGCATAGCCACCTCCTTTGATCGAGTGCCATATCAGCAGCAGGGCAGCGGCTCCGGTTGCCAGGAAGACGAGAAGCGAGATTGACCAGTTGCCGTCATCGATTCCCGTACTCGCAACGAGATCGGAATTGTTCGTGACGGTGACCGTTGTGGTTGCATCGGTAGATATCGAAGCCGAGTAAGCGGAGGTACTGCCGTCATCGGTGTCGACGGTGAGGGCGGTCGCAGAGTCATCCGTGCTGCTTTGGGCGGCAACCGTAAGCTCGGCCGTGCTGCTTCCGAGGCCACTCTCCGAGACCGCCATCGTGCCGGTCGGCACATTGGAGATGGTCGCCGTTTCCCCATCCTTGAGCTGGAGAGTTGCCACACCATCGGTGAAGGTGATCGTGGAGGGGTGCACCGTCGTATCGTCTTCGGTGCCGGTATATGACACATCGTAAGTGCCCGAGAGGCCCGACTGGGAAAGCTTGAACGTGTAGCGCGTGCTGGTATTGCCTGCGGTGCCCGTGACCTTGTTAGTGAGGGCCAACGCTCCCGTTGAGGTGCTCTCGGTGGTGACAGCGGCAGCAGTGGCTGAGACTGTGGCTTCGGGTGAGACGGTGACGGCGCTAGATACGTCCCCTGCAGAAATCGTTACCGTTCCATCTGCGGTGCCCGTGTTGGCTACGGTAATCGTGAAGGTCACGCTTCCGTTTCCACTTTGATAGTTCGCGACACTGTCGTTTAAGGTGATGGTGACGCCGTTTTCTGTAACTACCGCTGTTCCAATTATCGCGGTCGAGTCGTTTTCAAGTACGACATCAAGGGTGTCGGAAGTTCCAGTTGCGGATATCGTGTCTGCATCAGACGATGTCCAAGAGGCAGCAATCGTATCGCCCGAAGCCAGTTGACCAGCGTCGAACGACAACGTGCACGTCACTGTGCTGTTGGAGCTGTACGTTGTGGCGTCGGTCGTGATTTTCGTCACGGAAGAGGAAACGTCGGCGGCAAAGGCGCTGGTGGGCTTGAGGATACCCAGGAACCCAGTCAGAGTAACACACAGCACCGTCAGGCATGCAACTGAGACAATCTTAGCGTATGCGGTATGAAAACCACGCTGTGCCATGACTGCCTCCTCTCCCTCTGCAGTTACTTCATACGGTTCAACACGACTTTGCTTGTGCGGTTGCTCCATCTAATGCAGTCGAATATTGCCTGGCGCGCATCCAACTCAAAGGATTGCGCGCGGGGAATTGTCTCATTTGAAAATATTTCTCTCAACCCACGGGCGGTAATGATAATAAATACTCCATAAATTTGTAAGAATCGATTTGGAATAGGGACATATTTTCTCGCGCGCGTGACTAACAGTTGCCTGCCGATGCAATAGCTACGCCGAACTCCAGCTCGTGCGCGCGCACCAAGGCGAGTTCCGTGCAAGCTGCGCCGAAACCCTTCACGTGGTCGACCGCCAGCCGACCACCAGGGCCCTCTCGATGCAGGAAGCGCGCCGAACCCCGCCTCGTGGGCGGGAAACCGGTCGGGAGGCGCATCGAACCCCTGGACGTGGTCGACCACCAAGGCGGCTTCAATGCAACGTGCGCCGAAACCCATTACGTGGTCGACCACCAGAGCCCTCTCGATGCAGGAAGCGCGCCGAACCCCGCCTCGTGGGCGGATTATTGCATCGAACTCGGGGACGTGGTCGACCATCTGCGGCCCCTCGATGCACCGTGCGCCGAAACCCTTCACGTGGTCGGCCGCCAGCCGACCACCAGGGCCCTCTCGATGCAGGAAGCGCGCCGAACCCCGCCACGTGGGCGGGAAACCGGTCGGGAGGCGCATCGAACTCGGGGACGTGGTCGACCACCTGCGGCCCCTCGATGCAAGCTGCGCCGAAACCCTTCACGTGGTCGACCACCAGGGCCCTCTCGATGCAGGAAGCGCGCCGAGCCCCGCCACGTGGGCGGATTTCCGCATCGAACCCTTGGACGTGGTCGACCACCAAGGCGGCTTCGATGCAACGTGCGCCGAACCCCTTCTCGTGGTCGACCGCCAGCAAGACTTCGGTGTAGACCCGTTAACTTGAGCCCCTTATCGCATTACTTCCCCGCCTGCAGGCAGGGCAGCGGTAAGTGGGCGCCGATCAGGCAGCACACGATGAGCCAGGGAATGCTCTGGAGCGGGAAGCAGAGAAGGAGCAGGACGAAGGACAGTATCGGTTGCCTGAGCTCGCAGGCCATGTTCGTCGCCGCGACAAGGGAGATGCAGAGTGCGGGGTCTGCTCCGCTCAGGGCCGAGATCCCGAAGCCGCAGCACAGCGATGCGAACACGCTCGGGTAGATCTGGCCGCCCCTCCAGCCCATGGATATGCACCACGGCGTGAGCGCGTACTTGCAGATTCCAGTGGCGAGCAGCGTAATGGCGCCAAGTCTCGTCCATTCGCCGAGCAGGTCGGGGGTCTGGGCGATGCCGGAGAACAGCACGCCGGGAAGGAATGCGGCGACCACGCCGAGGACGATGCCGCCCACAACGGGCTCGATGACGGGGTGTCCGGACAGCTGCTTTGCCGCCAGCTTACTGCTGCGGTTCGAGATGCTGAAGACGACGGCGCCTGCCCAGCCCATGAGGATGCAGGGAATCGCCCAGACAAGCTCGCTTCCCGTAGCGGTGATGCCGTCGAAGCGGGGGAGCACCGCCTGGGTGCCGAAGCAGACGATGAGCCATGCGAAGGCAAAGACGCCTAGCGCGACGCAGACTGTGTAGAGGATCCCCTTCGCCCAAGTCCGGAAATCGTAGGCGAGCGGGTCGGGGGCGGTGGCGTCGCCTCGATGCTGTGCCCGCGCCTCGGCAAACGGCGCGCCGGCAAGCGAGCGGAGGATCCCCGTCGCGCTGCGATGAGGCAGCTGCATGATGCCGAGTCCCGCGCGTCGCAAGGTCGAGCCGATGCGCGTGCAGCCCGTGGCGATGACGCCGATGAGCCCGGCTGCCAGGCCCACGGAGGCGCCGAGCATCTGGGGGAGCACCACGCCCATGGAAGTTGCTGCAATGCCATCGGAGTCATAGCGGCCGGTGCGGCGCACCTTGCCGAGCACCTGCATGAACGGCTCGGGGCTTCCGCCAAAACGCCGCGTCCACAGGCTCATGAGCAGACCACCCAGCGTGCAGATGACCAGCGCGGAAAGGCCGCTGGCAAAGGGAGCTCCCATAAGTTCGAATCCCCTGGCGACCGCCTCCCAGAGCACGCGTCCCAGAAAGAAGGACGCCTGAAAGACCACCCAGATGAGCGCGCCGAACAGAAATCCCAATACGGCGGCGAGCACAACGAGCCCGGAGTAGGAAAGCGCCTTATGGCTGGTGCGGGAAAGCGGCGCACCTGCAGACGAGACGAACGGCCGTGCGGGCGGACGCTTGCGCGGCGCGGAATTTGCGCGCAGGCAGAGTAGCCAGCGGAGCCCCCTGATGGCCCGGGCCGAAAATCCCTCTTTTTCTGCGTCCCGCACGTTCGCCTCCTTTGTTGAGCGTGAGACATGATAGCCCAAGAGGGGAGGGCAGAGCGCGTGCGCGCGCAGGGGCGATGGAGACGCGTGAGATTAGAGAGCCGATGGGAGGGCAAAGCGCGTGCGGGCGCAGGGCTGCACACGGCGCCGTCCAAGTCTAGTGCCATCCACCTGCAAATCTTGCTCCTTACCGCTGATAGAGCGCTTACGCTCTTGACCGTGAC
>JBMNPN010000054.1:0-16177 GCA_050943615.1 Coriobacteriales bacterium | reverse complement strand
GATGCTCGCGGCGGGACGGGGCGCGGGAGCGAGCGCCCCTTCTTATTGCGCGAAGCGCAATAATCGCGAGCTGCGCCCCGTCCCGCCGCGAGCGGGATCTGAGCCTGAGCCGAACCGACCGCCCGCCCCCGGCGCCCTCCCTCAGTCAGCAGAAAAATCCTCATATGCAGCGCGCAAGCGATACGCTACCCTATGCGCTATGAACAAGATTGAGACTATAGAGACCATCTCGGATGCGCTCGGCAAGAGCACCATCAGCCTCGAGCCCAAGCGCTGCTCCTACATCCGAAACTGGAACTCGAAGTGCCGGGCCTGCCTCAACGCCTGCCCGCACGAGAGCATCGCGCGCTCGCTGGGCCACCTCAAGATCGACCCGGAGACCTGCACCGATTGCGGCTCCTGTGTCTCGGCGTGCCCGACGAGCACGTTTACCACGCACGCCCCGAACGCAAACGAGCTCGTCCGCCAAGCAAAGGAATGCGCCCAGGCAAACGGCGGGACGGCCCGCTTCGTCTGCACCCTTCACTCCTACGAGCACAACGTCGACCCCACAAAGGCAGTGGTCCTCCCCTGCCTCGACTATCTTGACGAGTACCTCATGACGGGGCTTTTCGCCGTCGGCATCAAGAAAGTCGAGCTCATTGGGACCGACTGCTCAAACTGCGAGCTCAACTCGAGCGAACCCTACTTCCCCCATGCGGTGAAAAGCGCCCGATCCCTGCTCGAGCTCTGGAGCATCAATGCGCCCATCGACACGGTCGACGAAATCGACCCAGCTCTCTGCCTCAAGGGCAAGGCGCACGCCACGATCGCCTCCGACAGGCGCGGCGCCTTCAAGGAGGCCGGCGCATCTGCCATGGGCTTTCTGGCCCAGGCGCTCAACGACGTCATCGCCGGCGTCACCGGAGAGGAAGTCGAGCACGAAGACCCCGACAAGCAGATCATCGTGAAGCTCGACGAGGTCTTTCCACCCGACACCTACCGCAGCATTCGCATGTTGAGAATGCTCGACCACTTGGGAAAGCGCCCCTACGGCGCAACGGTGGAATCGCGCTTCTGGGCACATATCGACATCGACGAGAACCGCTGCCGCCATTGCGGCGCCTGCGCGCGCATGTGCGTCACCCGCGCCCTGACCTACGAAGAGGATTCCTACGGCCGTGCGACGCTCTCGTTTCGACCCTCGCTGTGCATAAACTGCGCCCTGTGCAAGGACAGCTGCCTCACGCACTCGATGGTCTACACCAACAAGGTGCTCGCAGACGACCTCGATTCGGATGTGGTCAAGCACCTCTTCGAAAACGTCGAGAAGAAGGATGCCGCCGGCCACCCCTTCCTGTAGCTGAGCACCCTATTTGAAACGCGCATGAAAAACGCGCGGCGAGAAGAGCCTCCGCTCCCTCGCCGCGCGCATCAAAGCTCACCGTTAGCGTCGGATATGCAGCCTCACTCCAGCGCACTCACCTCGCGCACGCCGTTCTGCTCGCTGTAGGTGACCGTCGCCTTGTCGCCGCTCTTCAAGAACGGCAGCTTCGTGCTCACCGAGATCTTGGCAGTGTAGATGTTGCTGTCGTTCGCAAGCTTGAAATAGTAGATGGTGTTGCCATCGGAGACGACGCTTTGGATATCGTCGATCTTGGCGGTCTTTGTCGGCACCTCGGAATCCGAGCTCGCCTTGGCAAGATCGGAGGCGTCGACATCGACCTGCTCGTCGTTCGAGAGCGCCGTGATGTAGTTCTTCTGCGCCTCGGCGACCGTGCTGCCAGTACCGACGATCTGGTATTGCTGCACGTCGATGAAGGCGTACATCTTGACCAGCCCCGCCGAGTCCTTGAGAGACAAGAAGTAGGTCGGCCGGTTCGCAACGTTCAAGAGCAGAGGCGCCGTCGCCGTGTACGACATCTGCTGGACCTGTCCTTCGGCAGACGACATCGCCGAGCTTTCCGTTGCACCGGCACAAGTGTAGTAGCTGGTCTTTTTCGTCCGCAGGTTGACGAGCGTGAAGCCGACAAGCGACTCATCGCTGTTTGCCGAGGTCATGCCCGTGTACATGTAGACGTCATCGTCGATGGCAAGGTAGTTGTACGTGCCCGTGCTCACCGCAGCAGTGCTCGAGGTATCCGTCTCCTCGGAAAACAGACTCGGCGCGCTCGACCCGGTCGGCACGAGAACGCCGGACTGGCCGATGAGCGAGTTCCAGAAGCCGCTCTGGTACTTGCCATAGTAAACGAGCTGGTTGTAGACGAGGTCGGCGTTGAAGACCTTGTCGCACCAGGACGGGACATCGGAAAGCGCGTACTTGGTCGTCTCGCCCGTGCATGCATTGACGAGAATCGCGCCGTTGTAGTCCTCGCCACCGAAGATGCCGATGCGCATGGTCACGGTCGGCACGATCCAGTACGGCGTGCCGTTGTCATCGATTTCAAAGGAGGCCTCGCCGAACATCTCGGTCGGGTACTGGAAGCGCACGTAACGGTAGAGGTAGTTGTTGAAGTGCTCTCCGGTCGAGATATGCATGTACTGGCCTTCGGGCAGGCGCACGAGCTCCGTGTTCTGCGTGGCCATATTCACCGTCACATAGCCGGGAAGACCGTTTGCGGTATTGGTGATCCACTTGATAATGTCCGCGTACACGAGCGGCGCCACGCGGTACGGCGCGTTCTTGTAGTTGATCTGCGTGTAGGAGTTCGAGCTCTCGTCGATGGCGTACTGGCTCACGAGGTCGCTCATCTCGCCGATGGTGCGGCTGCCCAGACGCACGGCCGTGCCGCGGTCGACCACAGGCACGCTCTTCATGGAGATCTCGCTGATGTCCTTCGAGAAGTCCCCGTCCTCTACCTGCACCAACCCCGAATACGCACGAGCGTTGAAGAACGGCGAGCTCGCGATGTTGCCGACGAACATGCAGATGATCAGAACGACGATGATGGCGATGATCCAGAAGAACATGCCGCGCTTGTGCTTGCTCTTCTCGCCGTTCTTGCGCTGCTCGTGCCTGCGCTGGAAGGCGCCGGTGAAATACCCCATGCCCTCACGGCGCAGGTCATCCAGAAACGTCGAGCCCGCATCATGGGCCCGCGGAATCCAGAAGATGATACCGACGATGATCAGGCAGTTGATCACGAACAGCCAGCATTCCGTGCTCTGGATGTTGAACGGCGGAATGGCGATGTAGTAGTACACCGCGATGATGACTACCGAAACGATAGTCGGAACGACGACGCGTTTCTTGACGTCCATGTTTCCCCTTTTTTCGTGTGAGGGAACGCTCCCCTCAGAGCGCTCCCATCTCGCGTTTACTGCTTTCCGTCGGTCAGACGCTTGTGCGCGGCCTCGATCTGCCGCTGTGACATGTTCGACGACCCCTCGATGCGAATGTTGGCGGCCTTGCCGCTTCCAAGTTCCTTTGCCGTCACATGCACAATGCCGTCTGTGTCTATCTGGAATGTTACTTCAATTTGCGGCTTGGTAATGCCGAGATGCAAACCGCCCAGCATGAATTTGCCCAGAGGCGTGTTCTGGCTCGCGCGCTCGCTTTCTCCCTGCAGAACGTTGATCTCGACGACCGTCTGCATGGGAGAGACCGTCGTGTAGATCTCGCTGTGCACTGCCGGAAGCGTCGAGTTGCGCGGGATGAGGACGCTCATCTGGTCGTTCACGACCTCGATGCCGAGTGAATGGGGCGTCACGTCGAGCAGGAGCAGGCCCCCGACCTGGCCGGAGAGGACGCCTGCCTGCAGGCACGCGCCCAAGGCCACGCTCTCGTCGGGGTTGATGTTCTCGCTCGGCTCGCTGCCCGTGAGCTTTTTTACGGTCTCCTTGACGAGCGGGACACGGCTCGATCCGCCGACCATGAGGACCTTGCCGATGCTCTTTGCGCTCATGCCCGCATCCGAAAGCGCGCGCTCGCAGGGCTTGACCGTGCGCTTGACGAGGTCGTCGATGAGACGTTCGAACTCGCTTCTGGTGACTGTCGTCTCGAAGTGGACCGGCTGCCCTCCTTTCGTGGCGAGGAAGGGGAGGTTGATGGTCGTCTGGGTGACTGAGGAGAGCTCCTTTTTCGCGTTCTCTGCCGCCTCGCGCAGACGGCTGAGCGCCGCCGCGTCATGCCGCACGTCGACGCCGCTTTGCGCCTTGAAGCGCTTGACGAGCTCCTCGGTCAGGCGCGCGTCGAAATCGTCGCCGCCGAGGTGGTTGTCCCCCGCCGTGGCGAGCACCTCGATGACCCCGCCCGTGATGGAAAGCACCGAGACGTCGAAGGTACCGCCGCCGAGGTCGTAGACCATGACGGCCTTGTCCTCCTCCTTGTCGACGCCGTAGGCAAGGGCAGCCGCCGTGGGTTCGTTGACGATGCGGGCGACGTTGAGGCCCGCGATGATGCCGGCATCTTTGGTCGCCTGGCGCTGCGCATCGGTGAAGTAGGCTGGAACGGTGATGACCGCATCGGTCACCGTCTCGCCGAGGTAGCGCTCCGCATCGGCCTTGAGCTTGGCCAAGATAAGCGCGGATATTTCCTGGGGAAGGTACTTCTTGTGGTCGATGACGAGCGGCTTGGCGCTTCCCATGCGGCGCTTGATCGAAGAGACCGTGCGCGTCGGGTTCATCGCCTCCTGGCGCTTTGCCGTCTCACCCACAAGCGTCTCGCCGTCTTTGGTGAACGCCACAACGGAGGGCGTCGTGCGCGACCCTTCCGCATTGGGGATGACCGTGGGGCGGTCGCCTTCCATGACCGCTACGCAGGAGTTGGTCGTGCCGAGGTCGATGCCGATAAGCCTACTCATGGAAACCTCCTACGAAATGCGCGATGAGCGCCGCAGACGTCGGCGTGCACAGCTCGCCTTCCAAGCGCTCGGCGGCAATCGGGATCTCGTACTTCTCGAGAATCGCCGCCGTGGCAGGCGCCGGGATGTCGAGCACGCCATGTGCGCACTCCACCTTGCCGCTTCCCACCTGCACGGGAGTCGCCGTGATGCGCTGGGGCCGGATGCAGGAGATGGCCGTGCAGATGCCGATAATCTCACGGCAGGTCATACCCAGCCCGACCTCGTGAAAGTGCGTTTCCTCGATGGAGCAGCCATGCACCGCTGCCTCTGCCTCGGCAAGGATCTGATAGACCTGCTTTGCCTCAGTTTTCGCCACATCGCTAGCAACCGTGGTGTCGATGGCGCGAAAGACCTCGTCCAGATGGGACAGCTGTGCCTGATCCGGAATGCTCGTATCGTCGATCACGGCAGCGACCTTGGGCTTGTCCGCCTTGGTCATGGCAGCGACAGCCTGCCCGAAAAAAGCTTTGCGCGTCGCTGATTTCAGAAAATCGAAGTGAAGCTCGTCAACGGTCACGTGCGTCTCCTGTTCTTTGATTGCCGGACAAGCCTTTGCCCAGCACTTCTCATATCCAAGATAATGCGGGTTTGCGGCATAGTTGAAAAGGGCAAACTTCCCTTCGTTTTGGAGCTGTCATCCGCGCACAACTCATGATGACATACAAAAAAGCCCTGTGACGTGCAAAAACGCCACAGAGCTTAGCTAGGCCAGTTGCGCATCTCTTTTAAGATGCAATTAAGCTTCTCGTCTCGCAGTGGAGACAATCATGCTACTTGATGCGCTCGTAATGGAAGGTCGGCTGGTACTTGCCGCAGTTGGGGCAGTACTTGTTGACGAGCTTCTGTCCCTCGTAGACGGCCTCGCGATACGGAAGCCCCTCCGCGATGACGGCGCCACAGCAGTCAGCCGTGGTCTTCCACTCGCCCTCGTCCTCGCCCTTCATGGCAGCATACGGCGGGTTGTCCTTATCCTCCCAGCCAGTGAGCAGACCCCAGCCAGTATAGATCTTGTCCTCTTCTTGAACGCCCATGTCACATACCCTCTCTCTGATAGTCTGTAGACACATCTCTCAAAGGCAACGTCACGCAATGCGTCTTGCCTGATTAAGGCTTGTCACCTGATCTCTCGGACGAAGATCCGGTAAGCCCATTGCATGAAAAATCCTACACCCGTGACAGCACGTGCACATGCTCCTCAGACGGTCGAAAAGGAGGTAGCAGGTAAAATCAATCTGCAAATTGTAGCCGCATCATACGGTAGTACTCTCAGTTTGAACGGTGCCTTTGAACAGGGGTTTTACCGAAATTTTTCGCGTGTCTTGCCCAGAGCGGAAAACGGCCCCTCCCAACCTCGGGTCCACCTTGGTTGAGAGGGACTTGACAGACGCCCAAATTGCGCCCAGATTGCATTGCAATTGAAACGCGCGCAGTTAGCGAATGATGATGGGGATGCCCGTCTCGACCATGTCATAGAGCTCGACGATATTGGCGTTGGCAAGGCGCACGCATCCATGGCTACCAGGTGACCCGAGCTGGCCGGTATTGGTCGTGCCGTGAATGTAGATGCCGCCCCCGCAGCTCACGGCAAGCGCGCGCAGGCCCAGCGGGTTGCTCGCACCGGGCTCGATGGTCTCCGGCATGCCAGCCGACCAGTCGCTGTGCGGGTTCTCCCAGCGTGGGGCCGGGTCCTTGTATTCGAGTGTCCAATCACCCGTCGGCGTCTCGTAGCCCGCCTTGCCGGGTGTGCAGGGATACGAGGCCTTCACCTTGCCGTCCTCGTAGAAGTAGAGCTCGCAGGCACTCGTATCCACGAAAATTGCCTGGCCGGGCTCGGTCTGCGAAGGCTTGGTCGTCTTGACGACGCCCTTGACAGAGATCGTCGAATCCGTCGCGTCCGTATTCGAGCTAAGCGCCTTTTTGACCTTCTTTGCCGTCGCGGAGACATCGACCTTCTTGCCCGTTTTGGCAGAGGTCGTGACGAGCTTGCCGCCCGAATAGGCATAGCCGGCAGATGCGGCCTCGACGTCGATCTTCTTTGCGATCTTTTCGATTTCGGACTCGAGCTTCTTGGTCGAGGGGGTGAGCGCCGTCGAGATACGGTAGGTTGCGACATCGCCGCTCACCAGAGAGACGATTCTATCGGCATAGCGCCAGAGGACGCTCTTACTGTACGGAGCAAAGGCAGCCTCGATGGTTGCGTCCGTATCAGCCTTGCCGATCTTGTCCATGTCGAGCTCGTAGGTTTTCCCATCGAGTTTGACGGTGACCTTGTTCGAAATGCCGTTTTCGACACGGGCGTTGACCGTCTGTTCCAGTTGCTCGGCGGTCATGCCGGAGATGTCGATGCTGTTGTCCAGGATCGTGCGGGTGGGAACGGTCTGGGTCCGGTGCCCGTCGTCGATGGCGAGCGCCACGGCCGCGCATCCGAGCACGCACAGGACAACTATGAGCGTGACGACGAGTGCGTGTACGCCCACGCGCCGTTTCTTTTTGGAGGTTTCCTTTACCTGCTTTGAGCTTGCCCCTTTGGAGCCCTTGTCGTTCTTTGCCATGCTTCCCTATCCCAACATCCCGCATGCAGTGTTTTGATGGTAGTAGCGAGACATGCCCATCCTACACTGAAAACACCTGTGATTACGCGAAATTGCAGGCTAAGTTTCGCAGAATTTGCAGCAGACTCGGACGATGGCATCATTTTTTGCGCAATAGAAAAAAGAGGCCCGCGGGACTTTTCATTCCCACGGGTCTCTGCACTGAAAACGCCTTGCGAGCTTGAACGCTGCAAATATGCAGGTCAGGTCATCTCAAAGCTCGTCTGTCTGACGAGTAGCAAGCCGACCTCAAGCGGTACAAGACAATTACGCCTTGCCGACCTCGGCATCCTTTTCTGCCATCTCATCGGCGCGGGCGTTGTTGTCTGCCTTGGCAGCTTCGCGGTCCTTCTTGTTCGGGCGAACGAGCAGCGAGAAGAAGGAGCCGACGAGCATGACCGGCAGCAGGACGAAGGTCGCCGTATCCTGATAGGCGGAGCCGGCGATAACGCCCATCGCTGCCGCCTCGGCGGTGTTGAAGATGCCCAGGAAAACCGGGACGAGCGTCTCGAGAACCTCACCGAGGAACTGGAAGAAGGTGAGGATGGACAGACCAACGGCAACGGCCGTCGCACCGCCGCGACCAACCAGGAACGGAACCATCGGGCGCACGGAGCCGACGAGCACGATGTTGCCGCAGATGTGGAAGATCATCATGACAATGAAGAGCTCGAAGGCCGCAATCTTCCAGCCAAAGACGCAGGCGAGCGTCAGGCTGAAGCAGCCGATGGAGATCATGATCCACTTCTTGGTCCAGGGCAGGCGGTCAGAGATCATGCCGCCGATAGGCGCAAGGATGCCAGCTGCGTTGCAAATCGAGGACAGCAGCGTCGCGTACTGGTTGTCGACACCGAACACGCCGGTCAAAAACGTTGCATCATAGGAAGTGAACGCAAAGTTCACGAACTCGAAGAGCATCCAGGAGATGAGCAGGCCGATGTACTGGCGGTTCTTGAGGAACGGGAACGCCGTCTTGTAATCGAGGCGCTCGATGGAGATTTCAGTGACCTCGCCCTTCTCGATGCTCGGGAGACGATACAGGATGGCGAACTGCACGAGGGCGATGGCAAGTATGATGGCAATGCCCCAGAACACGATGCCCAGATTGGGAAGGTTTGCGGGGTTGTTGATGTCGCCGACGATGGCAGCGCCACCGTTCATGACGATGAGCATGCCGACTGGCACCCATGTCGACCAGATGGCGACGGCCATGAAACGGTGCTTGTTAGAGAACCACAGGCTCACTGCCGTCGGGCCGGTCACCGAGCACATGCCGACGCCGATGCCCTCAACAATGCGGAAGAACAGGAACAGCTCATAGCTGAACGAGTAGACGGCGGCAACGCCGATGGCGCCGACGAGTGTGGCGATGTTCGCGATGATGAGCGTCGGCTTGGGGCCGATGCGCCTGATGACCCAGCCCGTTGGGATGGCCATGACGATAGCCGCCCAGGAAATGGCGTTCATCAGCAGGCCGAAGTTCGTGCCGTACGAGCCAGGGTCCATATTGGGGTAGAAGGTGTGGAAGCCACCGCCTTCAAAGAAGAGGTTCGCGATGCCCGGCAGGCAGAACCACGCCATCGGGATGCAGATCGACACGAACCAGGTGCTGAACAGAGCGACCCACGCGTATTTCGGCGTCGGAAGCTCAGAGGCCATAAAGGCTTGTTCGTCCTTTACAGTCTCGGTTACGTCGAGCTTGGAGTTTTCGTCCATGATTTCCCTCCTCGGAAATTGGATTCACACCTCGATGACTTGCTCTCCAACAGACAGTCGTAAGGTGGTGTTCGCATGTGCCTTGGTCGCATCTCCGGACACATGCAACGTCAGGGTGCCGAATCGATGAGCCCCCTCTCATCAGCGACGGTGACGAAAAACGACTATTCGGTCATTGCTTATGTTGGGATGACCGAAGAGCCGGCGACCCAAATAGACGCACGTGGATTACCGAAAACAATAAAGGCTGCGACTAAAGCCAATGAGCTCCAGCCACAGCCTTACCGATTGCAGTGATATAGGAACAAGCGAAGTCCATGCTGTTGCCCCTAATCCACGTGAACGCGGCGCTGCCGCTACCCCTATCAAACCTGCAAGCTCTGCCTTAGAAAGGCACAGCTCGCAATTTGAATAGGGACGCAGCAGGCGTTCCGATTAGAACGCGTTGTACTTTTCCCACGCCGCCTTGACCTCTTCGGCCTTGTCGGCATCGATGTGCTTGGTGTTCAACGGGAAGTGAATCTCGGTCTCGATGTGCGAGCAGACATCCGCGTTGCGCGCATACGGGCAACGGGATTCGCAGAACTGGACCCAGCGCAGGTAGGTGGATTTTCCGATGGTCTCCGCCTTGACGGGGCAGACGATCTTCTCAGCCATGGTTTCCTCTTTCTCTCTCGGACAATTGACCGGGCGACCCTGAATGAGAGTCTCTCGGACGCGGACTTTGCGCCCTAGGCTGGGGGGCATCTTCCGCTTGCAGTTGCCAGTTTACCGTGCTTTGGTGCAATGTGGTTCAATTACTTACATATATAGTAATTTATGATACTATTTATGGCATGTTATTACCTGCCACGAGCTCATATCTCTCAACCAAGGATGCCGCCCGAGAACTCGGCGTCACGCCCCACCAGGTGGCCATGCTCGCAAAGACAGGCGAGATCAACGCCATGAAGGTTGCGAACACGCTGCTCATCGACCCGTTTTCGCTGCGTCAGTACAAGCAGCTCTCCTGTGGGCGCGGAAGGCCCTTGTCCCCGCAGGTTGCCTGGGCTGCCTGCTGGCTACTCTCCGGTATGGAGGCACCGTGGCTGAGCTATGCCCAGCGCCGCCGACTCATCATTAAGCTTGAGGACATCACGCCCGAGGACTTGGTCTGGCAGATGCGCAAGCGCTCGAAGCTCAGGCTGTTTCGGGCAGCTCCGCGCTCGCTTCCCAAGATCCGCCACGAGCTTCTGCTCTCGGGAAAGAGCACCGACCGCCCGGACATCTTCGGCATGCCGGAAAACGACTACGAGATCGAGGGCTACGCCAGCCATGAGCGCATCGAGAAGCTGAAGGAGACCTACAACCTCTATGAGGACGTCACCGGAAACGTGCTCGTCCACACGATGGAGGGCTACGAGCCCCCTTGGCCGGCAAGCGATGTGATTCGCTCGAAAGGGGAACGGCAGCTTCCCGTTGCCGCCGTGGCCGCCGACCTGTCCGCTTCTCTCGACGAGCGCGAGGCACATGCGGGGCTTGCCGCGCTCGGCATTCTCTTGCGCGGTTTCAACACGCTGTGATTGAAGGTGTGCATCGAGGTGACGCGTGCAAAGTACTCGGCGGCTCTCGCCTTCTTGAACCCCGCCGGGTTCTTTACGAATTGGCGTCTTTCCCCAGTGTGTGTCTATGCCGTATCATCAAGCAGCCATGAGCAACGAGGGAAATACCACAACAGATAATTCGCAGGGGCTGATTTCCGACAGCCTACGCGCCGCCGCGCCCGTCATGGCGGGCTATGTCGTGCTGGGCCTGCCGTGTGGGCTGCTCTGCCAGCAGGCTGGCATGAGCTGGTGGATGACGCTTGTCATGTCGCTATTCTTCTACTCGGGCGCCGGGCAGTACATGATTCCCAACATGTGGATGGCGGGAAACCCGCTGCTCTCCATCGTCATGAGCGTCTCGCTCGTCAACACGCGCCAGCTTCTCTATGGCGCCTCGCTTTCACGCTTCTGCGAGAAGGTGGGAAAGCCGCTCTCGTTCCTGTTCGGCGCGACCGTCACCGACGAGAGCTTCGGCATCAACCTCGCGCGGTTCGAAAACGGCAGCTGGAGCGTGGAGCGCGCAACGGCCGTCAACATCGAGTGCCAGCTGACCTGGGCGCTCTCGAACGTTGCCGGCGTGCTGATCGGCTCGCTTATCTCGCTTCCCACGGCTATCGCGTCTTTCGCGATGACCTCAATCTTCATCTGCCTGCTCTGCATGCAGCAGGTCAGCGCGAAAAACCTCATCGCCGCTTTCGCCGCCATCATCGGGGTTTTTGTCTGCAAGTGCGTTGGGCTCTCAGGGCCCGCCATCCTCATCGGCGCGCTCATCGGCGTCGGCGCAGGGTACCTCTACGCGAGCAAGACCGAGAAGCGGTCGAGTCAGGCCGAGGGTGAGTGAGCCATGGGACTTACCGACTTTCTCATCGTCTTTCTGAGCTGCGCGGCAACGATACTCGTCTGCCGCGTGACGCCAATATTTGCCCTGAGGGGACGCGAGCTTCCCGCCTCGGCGGTGCGCGCTCTCAACCTCATCCCGCCAGCGACCTTTTCCGCACTCGTGGCAAACGACCTACTCGAACCGGGTATGTTCAGCGAGGGCTTCTGGCCAGCAGCACTTCCCCTCGTGGCTGCGGCGGCCGTGCTCGTGGTGGGCTACAAGACCAAATCTCTCGTGTGGTGCATCGTGGTGGGCGTCGGCTCCTACGCGATCATGATGGGGCTCAGCGGGCTGTTCTAGCGCTTCGGCTTGCGGAACATCGAGAGACCCCAGATAGTCGACCACGCTGCGGGGTTCAGCTCATCCTGCATCAAGAGGCAGGTGGTCGAACACATGACAGAGTTCAGCACGCTCCCCTACATCAGACAGTCGCACACGTAGAAGGGTTCTGCACACGGTGCGCGGAACTCGCCTTAGTGCGCGCGCACGTGGGGGACTTCCGTACAGTTTGGAGACCGAAATCACATCGAACTGCCCCTCGTGCGCGGATTCTCACGCGGAACATGCCTTGGTGCGCGCGCACGTAGCGAGCTTCCGCGCAGCATTCGCAGAACTAGGGTTGGTGCGCGCGCACGTGGGGGACTTCCGCACGCGAGAACATCTACAGACTTCTGGTGGTCGACCACGTGGACGGCTTCGACACACAACGTATCGAATGACCCTAGGTGGCCGATTGCGTCCCAAGGTTCTTTGCTGATATTCGACCACATAAAGGTGTTCGATGCGGAATCTGCATCGAAAGCTCCCAGGTTGTCGACCACGCTACGGGGTTTGATGCAGCCCAGCTACTGACACTCGCGGGTGCTCCACCCTGCTTCCGTTCGCAGCAGATGACCTTGACATATTGTCACCTCTTAATGACTATAAGGTGACAATTCAAAACGCATGCAAATCCCCAATAAGAGAGAAAGGCGAAGACCCCAATGCCAGACAATGCAACGCAAGGCAGCAGCACGCGCCCCGTCGGACGGAGTTTCAGCACCACCAGCCTCGTGCTCTGCGCCCTGTGCATCGCCCTGCTCGTGGCTTCGTGCTTCTTCACCATCCCGATTGGGCCGGTCCCCTTCACCCTCCAGACGCTCGTCGTCATTCTCGTGGCGCTGCTCTGCACGCCCAAGCAAGCGGCCGCCATCACGGGCATCTACCTGCTCATGGGAGCCTGCGGACTCCCTGTCTTTTCCAGCATGACCGGCGGGCTGGGAAAGATCTTGGGGCCCACCGGCGGCTTTCTCATCAGCTACCTCGTTGGCACACTGATCGCCACGAACGCGCGCCGTGCCCTCGAACACCGCGGCGTGCGCCAGATCGTCTGCGACATCGTCGCCGCAACCTGCATCATCGTCACCTCGGACGTCCTGGGTTGGCTGTGGCTCATGGTGGTCACTCAGTCAGACCCGCTTGCCGCCTTCCTCATGGCGGATGCGCCCTTCATCGCCATCGACTGCTGCAAGGCGGTCGTCGCCATCATCATCGCGGCTGCTGTGCGCAAAGCCCTGCCGCAGCTCAAGGAAAACTAGGTAGATGTGCGCCTGTTACGCACGAGTAAAATGGGCGCATGAACGCATCCGCTGACAACTCACCGCTGCACGAGCCCAACACCAAAGAGCAGGTCCTCTCCTCTCTCGAGAAGGAGAAGGGCGCGTTCGTCTCGGGAGGCGCGCTCGCACGCGAGCTTTCCGTGAGCCGCAACAGCATATGGAAGGCAATCAACGCGCTCAGAGACGAGGGCTATGGAATCGAGAACATCACCGGCAAGGGCTACCGTCTGCGCCCCGAGACCAGCGTGCTTTCCGCCGCGAGCATCGATCACTACCTTTCCGACCCGCGCATTAAAGTCGAGTACCACGACAGCATCGGCTCCACGAACACCCGCGCCAAAGAGCTTGCCGAGACCGGCGCCCCAGAAGGCACGCTGGTCGTGGCAAACGAGCAGACTGCCGGCAAGGGCAGGCAGGGCCGCCCCTTCTACTCCCCCAGCGGAACCGGCGTCTATTTCACGCTCGTCCTGCGCCCGGATTTCCAGCTCTCCGACATCACGCTCGTCACGACGCTCTCAGCCTGTTGCATCGCGCGCGCCATCGACGAGATTTTCGATGCGCATGCCCAGATCAAATGGGTAAACGACGTCTTCGTGGACGGGCACAAGGTCTCGGGGATCCTCACCGAGGCGTCCATCGACGCCGAGCGCGCCCGCGCCACCTACCTGGTCGTCGGCATCGGGATAAACGTCTTCGAACCCGAGGAGGGCTTTCCCGACGAGGCGGGCCGCAGCGCAAGCGCCATCTGCAGCGCCCACGGCGATACCGACGATCTACGCGCGCGGCTCGTCGCCCGCGTGATCGACCTGTTCATAGAGGGTTACGACAAGCTGCCCGCGCACGAACACCTCGATGAGTACCGTTCCCGCTCGCTACTCGACGGGCGCGATGTCACCGTGTACGAGGGGAACGAGACCTACCGCGCCCACGTCATCGGCATCAACGACGACTTCACGCTCGCCGTCCGCCTCAGCAACGGAGAGCGCCGCGACCTCTCCTTCGGTGAGGTCCACATCCCCTCCAGCCAGCTGACGTAAGGCAGCACACCTGCGAAAAAGGGCACTTTCGCGCCGATTGCGACATTGCATGTCACACGACCGCACTATCTTCCCTTACCATGACTCCCATGTCTTCCACGACTCCAGATAAACTCATCACCAGTCCCAAACAGCTCCCCGTGCTGATTGTCAGCCTACTCACCGCGTTCATGGCGCCGTTCATGTCCTCGGCGCTCAACTTGTGTATTACGCAGATCAGCACCGACTTTGCCTGCGGCGCCACGACCGTGACCTGGGTCGTCAACGCCTACACGCTGTGCACGGCGGCGTTTTCGCTGCCCTTTGGGCACCTCGCCGACTCCTTCGGGCGCCGCCGCATGCTCATCATCGGCTCGGCGATATTCGGCGCATCGAGCCTCGCCAGCGTTTTTGCCCCCAACGTCTACTTCCTCATCGCCATGCGCGTCGTCATGTCGATCGGCGCCGATATCTTCCTCGTCGCAAACGTCCCGCTTGCGCTCACGTACTTCAGCCCCAAGATGCGCGGCCGCGTGATCGGCGTCACTATCACCGCGACCTTTCTCGGCATCTCGCTTGGCCCGGTTCTCGGCGGCCTCATCAACTCGCTTGCGAGCTGGCGCTGGATTTTCGTGATTTGCGTTGTCATCTCCGCCATCGTGGTCATCCTGTGCTTCGCACGCGTGGAAAACGACAACCACCATGACGCGGTCAGCCTCGACATGGCAGGCAACGTCCTTTCGGTGCTCGCGCTGCTCGTGCTCTTGCTGGGGCTTGACGAGTGCCTGAACTACCTCTGGGCGCGCGTGCTGATCGTCGTGGGAATCGCGCTGCTCGTAGCCTTTGTCTGGCACGAGAAAGACGAGGACCACCCCGTCATCCAGGTACGACTCTTCGTGGAAAACCCCGCCTACGGCCTTTCGAACCTCGCGACGCTGCTCTCGTTCGGCGCGTCTTTTTCCGTCAGCTACATCATGTCCATCTACCTCGTCAACATCACCGGGCTCGACAGCATGACCGCCGGGCTCGTCATGGTCTGCCAGCCGCTCATGCAAGCGCTGCTCTCGACGTACGCGGGCAAGCTATCCGACCGCCTCCCCTCTTACAAGGTTGCAAGCTTCGGAATGCTCGTAATCGTAGCCGGCATCGCAGTGCTGGGCTTTCTAGGACTCGACTCATCGCTTGCCCACGTCATCATCGGCCTGATGATCGTCGGCGTCGGAATTGCGTTTTTCGGTTCGCCCAACAACAACGCGATCCTCTCGTGCGTCGACCGATCGCACTACTCCGAGGCCAACTCCACCATCAGCACCATGCGCGGCGTTGGGCAGTCTGTCTCGATGGTCATGGTGAGCATCGTGTTCAGCATGACCATCGGAAACACCGTGATTGCACAGGCCGATCATGTGTTACTCGTGCAGGCGGTGCAGACCGTGCTGCATATTGGTGTTGTCGTAGGTATCATCGCCGCAGTGATCTCGATGGTGAGGAGCAGAACGCCCCAAGGCGACGAGTTATGAGCGTGTGCGGCTAACGCCGCACGGCTGCTGAAGCGCAGCAACTTGAGACGTGTAGCTCATAAACTGTTAGCTTTCCAGAGGCACCTGTCAAAAATTCTACGTTCTGCAAATCCGGATTTGAAAGATGCCGAAAAATGCTAGAAGCTTATAGGGATTCTCCTATATACAAAATACTTCCCGGTCAAAAAATCCACGTTCTGCAAATCTCGACAGCAGAAATATTTGCAGAACGTGGATTTATTGACAGCACTCTACCCCGTTCAGTTTCAAGCAGCGCAACTTGTCGGTGTTGAGAAAATCACCGAGCTGCATAATTTGCATTTCGGGACTACGGACGTTTTCCTGGACACCTCAGACGGCTATGCCCCGCTCCTCGCGGAACTCCCGTATCGTCTTCCATCCCAGCGCCTTCTTGATCTTCCCGTCGCGGTACCAGGCGAGGTACTCTCC
>JBMNPN010000053.1:0-16915 GCA_050943615.1 Coriobacteriales bacterium | reverse complement strand
GGCAAGATCGGCAATGCACCACACACCAGAGACAAGCAGCCGTCGATTTCTCTTAACCGTATCCGAATCCACGAGAACATGGGAAATGCCGAGGTTTTCAAAAGTCGCCTCATACGCATCGCGCTTCTCCACAAGGTTAACTGAAACCTTGTCGATGATCCGCTGAAACCCCGATTGCTTGATATCAGAACGGATAGCACCCGCCTCAGCACGCTGGACATAGTGGGCAGCGAGAATATCACGCACACGCTCAACACCAGCTGCAATCTGCTGCTCATCGTCAGTCGCGCAATTCTGCCCGAGCAAATACTCCAGCACGTAACTCGGTACGGCGGCATTACCCTTTACCAGCTTGACGAGGTCCTTGCGCACCACATAGCCAGTGAATACGTCATTGAGTTTCTTATCGAGAGAGTCCATGTTTATCCCATCAGCCAAACATGTAAACGCCAGCTACTAGTTCGTTCCAATGTTTCTTTAGAGAATCAGCATTTGTACGAACCCATTTCTGTGTTTGCTTGTCTTTCTTATTTCCCAAACTGCCACGGAGAATCTTTCCATCAGGTATCTCCAAAACAATTTCCCTGCCTTGATAACTAGCGTGCAGATGCGGCTTGTTATGACCATTTTCTGCTGTGTGGATTACAAACTTGATACCTTCATACTTACCAACTGCACCTTTTCGAAAAATGTATCCGAGATAAATACACCAATCGCACATTTCAGGATGGTCATAGACAAGCCATTCATTCACGTCAGTATCACTTCCACTCGCTCAGTTTGGGAATCTTGGCCAGAGCATGAGGGAATTTGTTGTAGTTGATCTTCACGCCATCATCGAGATCTATAGATACGCGTTCGTGTGCTAAGGGGTAAATAACGTCGCGCTCCCAGCTTTCGACATCTTGGACCTTGGCCTTTAACTTGTCCGCCTCTCTAATATCCCTATGGTTACCAGAGTTTTCGAGCACTCTAATCCTGCCACGCAACTTTTCCTCGAAGGGACGAATGTACTTCGCGAGAATTTCTCCCACTGTGCTCTCGGTATAGCGATGCATATAAATCAGGCATCCGAAAGATTTATTCGGACTCTGGAAAAGCCAGTAAATGGGACGCTTCTGGTACATATGCCAATGATCTTTGTAGAAGTCTTTCACGAAGTAGGTGCGGATATTTTTCCCAAGTGCTTCTTCAATGAAAGCAACGTTCTCGTCAAGTGTTTCTTCTCCGTAGGCAGCTGCTAAGAACTGATAGAAACGAGTAACAATATCGTCCTCGAACCAGTCGCCATCAAGAATGGGAATAACGTTGTCCTCGTCGGGTTTGAAGGTGGGGGCAGGAACCTTTTGCAAGTAATCCTCAATGGTGTCGCCTTGATTGGCAAGCACTAGCCCATCTGTATCAAGCGAGTAGCGTCCAAACATGCATCCAACAGCGTAGGAAACTAGAGACTTCACATCGCGCTCGCAATCGGCGAGTCGCACCGATACCTTATTGTCGGGTATCTCGATTGGTGCTTCGTTCTCCATGTGATAAATACGAACAATAATACGATTGAGGTCTTCTTCAATGGATTTCAGTGTGTCGAAACGGTTCTGGCATTCCTCTGACCAGTGCAAAAACCGCTGTCTCAGAAGCAGATTATTACCCTGGCAAAGCGGATGAGACTCAAAATCCCACGAAATTTCAAAAGCATCCCAGTCGTCTTTTGCTATAGCTGTAGCTTTCGCCACTTTTTCTTCAGTGGCCTCCTGAAGAACGCCAGGGAGAACAGGATATGTAGCGACTTGACCAACTTGAAAGTCAAGAGTCGGAGAGATAGCCTCGGCAACCTTGCAGCAAACCGAGCTATTTAAGAACGCTTCAAGTCGGAACATCGTTTTCCGATCTGTGAAATAGGCTGGGGCAACTTCATTGAAAATCGAACCTGCAGGCTTATATCTAAACGCAAGCTGCCCCGAAGAAATCTTTGACCAAGTCACGCATTCTTTAAAATAATAGTTTTGATTCTGCGGGCGCGCGCCCAATTTGCCACTCTGATTTTTATAAGACTTTATTGCGGAGCCATCATTCGACCAGTCGACAATATAGTCGTTATTTCCGTACCACTTTCTAAATGACCCCCCTTTGTTGAGAGGAAACCAGCGGCATCGCGAAGCTAGAGCCTCTTCATTGCTCTGTGCGGAGAACTTTATCCTTACATAGGACACCTCCCACCACATCCGAGTAAAAAGTATGTTGTTGCCTGTACCAAGCCCTTTTCTCGGCTGAGCAATGTCCCCAAGATGAAGCCCCTGTGAAAACGCATTTATCAAGTTCTCGCTCACCCAGTACGCTATTGGTAAACCTGGTATTAACTTGAACTTCTCAGCATCAGCACGGTAGAACCATCCGCATTCGGGATTTCTAATCGCCTGCCTTAACGCTTCATCTTTTTTCGAAATGGGCTGATTTAACTTGAAATAAGCACCGCTCAAATCATTATTCGAACACGTTTTTTTAAGTACCCAACCAGTATTTGCATCGAACATATCGGGGTGCGCATTGCTTCCACGCGTATCAATCAATGTAAGAATTTTGCTATTGTTGATGATGTTCTTCCGCATTTTTTCGAAAGATGAAATATACATGCAAGTATCACTTGTGATAATCGAGCTATATCCGTCTTTAGTTGTGAATTTCAGCCCTCGATTAATAAAGCAGGTACATAGATCGCCTTTCTCATTGGGATAGTGTTCCTTTACCCACCCCGATAAAAACGGTCCCATATTGCCTGAACCCATATAGGGAGGGTTAGCCACTACGCACTGGTAGGTACCAGACAGCGCGTTAATGTTCTCCAACATCGTTCGGCACTTGTCCAACGCTGATGATGCGAATAGGTCACCCTCATTTTTCAACTCTGCTATGGCTGCTTCGAGCGTAGGGGCAGCATCATTATCGGGAACATAAAGGCTGCCAATCTCGTCCATGTGACCCATGGCATTCAACAGCTCCGTGCGCTCAAGCAGGCTCGGCACTAGGACGCGCTCGTCAGATGAAAGCTCTGCTGACTTCAACACCGTAATATGTGCATCCACTTGCTTCTCGAAGAACTTCTGGTCACGCTCGCGTGCCTTCATTTCCAGCGCGAAAGAGGCTATTTCAGCTGCACGCTGATCTATTTCCAAACCGAATAAGTTCTTTTCCAGAATCTTCTGCGGAATATCTTCAGGAGGCCACCCCTCCTCTTCATACATGTCATACAGCAAATCGAAGCAATAAACGAGGATATGACCCGATCCGCATGCAGGATCGAGCACACGAATTTCCTCGGCCGAGCTGACCTTAAGGTACGGCTCATCAGCTCCCTCATCTACGGGAACGAAGTAGTCCATGCGTTCAGGAAGATTGGAGCTCGGATTATTCAAGACCCACAACCTGCCTAGGCTATTCTCTGACAGGTATCGCACAATCCATTCCGGCGTGAACAGTTGCGTAGCTGGCGCGATATCCTCGCGGGTGGCTTTTCGATTACTTTTGAAATACTCATCTCTACGCTCGGCAATATAAAACTGATACAGCCACCCGAGCACCTCGACGCTTTCACATTCGTCATCGTCCATGTCCTCGACGATGCGTCTTAAAATCGAGTCTTCTGAGAGAAGCCCCGGAGGCATCAGCAAACTCGACGCTGCGTCTTCAGAGAAGAGGTATCCCATAGGTTCCGCATAGTGAGCACACACACCTATGAGCAGTTCGTCATAAGCCTCCTCGGTGGCATTGTCTGACCTGATTGCGCCGGACAATAGTCCGGTGACATGCGTGCGAACTTTCTGAGAAAATCCGTAGTCTGGATCGAATATGCCGTGTGCTACGTCGGCGAGTATTGCCGGCTGAGTTGACCCCTCACGGGGAGTGACCACGGAAGTCGGGGTATAGCCGCGAGCATCCATGTAGCGCAGCGCACACAAGCGGTTGAACCAGGTATAGGCTGCAGAGTCGACGACCTCCTCGCGACCATCGCGCCTGATGGCATCCTCGATGCCCTTGACAAGCCTCGACTGTGAGAGCCGCTCGGTACTGTCCTCGGCGAGAACCGCATCGAGACGCGCCGAGACGAGTGCGCGCAGTTCCTCGCGTGCGCCCGTAGCCAGCCGCTTGATCTTGTTCGTATCCATAGTCTCTCCCCTAGAAATCTGCCCCGAAGGCACGGTTGACGGAATATTCCTGTTCCCATACTGTCTGATACT
Source organism: Coriobacteriales bacterium (assembly GCA_050943615.1). Classification (GTDB taxonomy): domain Bacteria; phylum Actinomycetota; class Coriobacteriia; order Coriobacteriales; family QAMH01; genus CACZQA01. The sequence continues at coordinate 12,683 of JBMNPN010000053.1, read as the reverse complement.
TGTTCGTGTTGCCGATCCGCGATGCAATTCTCACATCAACAGCTGGATATTCATCAACATCATCAGTCAGACGTAGGGTTACTCGTGTCTTGCGCTCTTCGACGTTTTCCGACACGCTTGAAAGCTCGAGCATCGCCTCCCCTGAGCTGACCAAGGCTCCGCCTTTCGAATAGACGCCAACCTTGACCGTTGCTGGGAGCACGGTCTCTCCGCACGCTTCGCATTGAAATACTGTGACAGACACTGTTGCGCCAGTTATAACCAAACGCCCCTCTGCATACCCTTGGACATCCACTGTATGAGGCGTATGAGCTTTGCTTTGTTGCGTGACATCAACTGTCACAACAGGAATGACATTCTCCTGCAGAGATGCCCCGCCATGCACAAACCTCGCTCCGCTCCCAGAAAGGCGCAAGCGCGTAATGCCCTTGGGAATGGCAACTGTGTAGTCACCTTTGAGGGAAAGGTCGGTTGCAGAGTACTCGACGAGCATGTCACTCTTCGGGATGACGTTGCCAACCACAAAGCGGCGAGTATGGTCGCATGTGACATCGCTTGATGACTTAAGGACAGAAAGCCCAGAAACATCTGCATAGACATAGCTATCAGGCTTTTCAGCCTGATACAGGAACCCATGGTCTGCCGTGATGACGACTTTGCCACATCCAGCTTGGACCAGGATTTGAACCAAGTCTTCGATTTCAGAAAAGGCGCGGTCGAATTCTTCGAAGACCCGGGTTTCGGAGTCTCGGGAATCTCCAATTTTGTCGATGACATTGTGATAGACAACGGCAACGGGCACATCATCGAGCTCGAGCTTTGCCGCACTCAATACGTTCTCCGCTTTCAACGCGACACTGCCCTTGATGCGCATGTCCAAGATGCATTGCCGCTCTTCTGTTCCGCTCGTAGAGACCCCCTCCTTCTCTACCAGCGTTGTCTTAGGATCGATTTGCATTTCCCCATCGGGGAGCAACGCCGCCATTCCCAACTGTGTATAGCTGGGGATCATTGAAACTTCTGCTGAGGTAGTGACCTTGATCTTCTTGGCAAGCCCTCGCTTTGTTGATGCAGCTATACGATCGGCAAGCTCGGCTCCTGCCTCGTATCTAAGCGCATCTGAGATGATGACACCGACGCGCCTGCCACCTGCTGCTTGTGGAAACGCGAGTTCGACGTTCTGTTTGAAAAATTCGTTTTGAGATGGCAGAGATTCCGGCGGCCACCCACCTTCATCCATGAGGTGAAGCTGCCAGCGATCGGTCAAGTCCATCAAGAAACTGTCGTATGCACCTTGTAATTTTTCAATTTCAGGCTGCAGCCCCACTTTGAACGTTCCGGCGCCAAGTCGTCCAAATGCACAGTAGAACTCACGATAGTATTGATCGACCAAGTACCACTTTTTCGTGTATCCAGTAAAGATAGAGTCGAGGTCTTGACCGATACCACGTTCGAGCTTGTAAGTGTTCAGTTCGCGGAAAAGACGGCCGAGGGAAATGAGCGTCTCATAATGCTGCTTGTAGTCTTCCGCAAAGAACGTGTATCTCCGCTTTGCCCAAACGCTCTCGAGCTTTGCAAGATCGATGCCGCCTGCCTGTTGCTCTTTGAGGAAATATGCAAGTATCCACTCGTCTATCTGCGGGATCGCGTTGACATCCTCCAGCAATTCGGGTGTTCGGTTTTCTTTGGGAACACGCTGGGCAACCGTGGAGGCAAATCTGTTCACGATTGCTTCGAAAACCTCTTTTGTGCGCCCATCTTTTGCGAGCTCGTCCAAGATGCGCGACGCCTCAGCGGGATCAATCGATGCCCTATCGGAAACGACGTCGTCACAAGAGCCCTCGAGCACACAATACGCGAGGTCCTCCACGGAGGATTGCTCGTCTTCTGACACTGTGTATCCAAGCACTCTGGCAAGCGCACCCCAAAAAGCCTGCTCAAGTCCCGCCGCTTTGAGCGCACGCAATGACTCTTCATCCTCACGCGCCCATTCGATAAGTGCGCGTTTTGCCATGGAACGTACTGCATCGCGACGGTTGGAGTCAGTTGCCCTGAGCGTTGCCGCGCACATGGCAAAGCAAAGGTCATCGGGTGTGTCTTTTGGAAGCTGCAGCCGCTTGAGGGCTTCCCTTCGTTCTTTGCTGTTGAAGAAGCTCTTGTGGTCATCGATGGTATCGACAAGATCAGGGCGGATTCCGCACTCCTCAGCCCAAATACCCGCAATCGAACAGGTGAAGGGTTCGGCTGCAAGCTTCAGGTCAAGAACAAGGTCAACAGAAGGTGCAGGGGCACCGCCAGCACGGTAGAGCACGAAACGTTTATCGGGCTTTTCCCGCATCACGAGACACTTCGAGCGAAGCTCATGTCCTGTGAGATTGACGAGCTCAGCGCCCTCGACAGCGATATTGTCGACCATGTCCACATATGTGCTGGAAGCGTCTTCCCAGAACACGAGCCTTCGCCCATGGAACGCATCTGCGAGCCTCTTTTGGATGTCCTCGATTTGATCGTCCATGTCGCTCCTACATCATGATGTTTTTGCCGTCGTCGAGCGCCTTGTAAATGGCATCCCGTAACGCAGAGATGTACGCCTCTGCATCTTCGTGAGAGTTCAGGAACGGCTGATTGAACTCTACTGGAAGAGCAGAAAGCGAGACTATTTCTGTGGGTGCTCCTTGAGGCTCTTTTTCGTGACTATTCGGCGCTTTTGGAACAATAAGTGACCCGAGACGATCTTTATTCTCCTGTTTGAACGTATCAACGAAATTTCTGATTCTATAGGGATCAGTAGCTTGGGCAAGACGCTCTTTGGCATTCTCGAAAATTGACCCTAGTTCGTCACGGGCATCTTGGTCTACCTCTGAAAACGCACTCGACATCTCGGAAGACTTACGATACGAATCAAGACTGTCAGATGCTTTGTTTCTCAGCTCCTCAATCCGCTCTTCTAATTGTTGGACAAGACCGGTCATTTCTTTATTGGCGTTGGGAATCTTTCCAGACTTATAGCATTCCTTGTCTTCTACAACGTCCTTGATGTCTGCAACTGAAGAGGTATCGATGCCCAGGCTGTCAAGGTAGTGAGCCTTCGAATCCAAGAACTCCTTGAGTTCTTGCCATATCTTGCTCATAGAAGACCCATTGGCAAAAGCCGCCATCTTGTCCAGATCATCTTTTGCCTCAGAGAGCTGCTCCGATTCTTGTGGGAATTGGTGAACGACCCAGGAACGGTCTTGCGCATGCTGGGCGCACTGCTTGATTTTCGCGAGTTGATTTGAGAACTCCTTGGCAAACGGAAACGCCTGGACACGTGCTACGAGCTCTTCCATATCGTCCGCATATTTTCGTGCAAATTGCTCTAGCTCTTGAGAAATGTTTTTTCCTCAGTTTGCTTTGGTCTCATGCCGGAAAACTCATGGAACGCCTTACTGAGAGATGAAAGCTCCTCAGGCGTCACCTCTTCCACACACGAGACAGTCAACTTGTCCAAATCGCGCTTCTTGCTGAGCGCCTCGGCAAGATCGGTGTTTTCGAGCGAAGCTCCCCCCTTGCGCACCTCGACTTTTCCAGCCGCATAGAGACAGGCGACTGCAGACCTGACCGCAACTTCAGGCCAGCCAAATTCGTTCTTGGTAAACACCGCCATCAAGCTGCTGATTCCATCGCCGCCAACGGTCACGATTCCCTGGAGCAATTTGATACGGGAAAGGACCGTCTGGCAGTATTCGGGTAGCGTAGTATCGAACAGCTGCTGCGCATTCAGACATTGGGAGTACACGTCCTTGTCGGAATAGTTCTCCTTGACCTGCTGAAGACCGGTATAAGAACGTCTGACAAGCTCGACCGCTGCAGATTCGACCGCATCTTTACCAGACCCCGTCACCTTATCGGTTACGTCGACTCCGCCGGCATTGTAGGTAGCGTTCGTGAGAAGGTCTTCGAGCTGGTTACGCAACTGCTTATAGAGTTTTCTGTTAGCAGTTTGTTTGTCATGGATAATCGCAGCACGAATATCGCTCGATCCGCTGCTGATGTTGCAGTACCGCTCAGTTTGCTTGAACTTTCGCAGGCCGAGCAAGAAATCGTTCTGGTTGGTGAGAACAATCGAAAGCGTCTTCTGAGGCGTGGGATACATTGTCTCAAGTTCGCTTTCCGGCATCCAGGCAGTGACCAGATTCACCGTGAGGTCATACTTCTTGAGGCCTTGCGTTTCTCCATCGACTTGGAAGTTGTACGAGTACGCATGGCTAAATGCCCCATTATGATAGGTGACCTTGCCCGCACCGCAGATATCCTTGAACATCTCACCGAGCGTACCGCGAACTTCCGTCTCGGGAACGACGGTGTTGTTGATCTCGCGCTCGACTTCCTTTTCATCGTTCGTAAGGTACTCATATATGTCGCCGTTATGGCGTACGTAGAGCTGGCTTTCAAGATCGTCGAGCGCGACCTTTATCTCATCGTTGAGCTTTGCCGTGCTCTCTGTGAATGCCCCGTAGACCAGAACGCGCAAGTTTGCAGGAGTTGCTCTGAAGTCATCGCAGTACTTCACGAGGAGAAGCGCCTTGAGCAGACGGGTTTCCATTTCGTTGTCGAGGTTGTCCTCCGCAGTGGAAATCGCGGCATAGACCTCGCTTTTCAGGTCGTTTCGCAGCCCTTCGAACATGAAGTCAAAGGGCGCGAGCGTCCCCTCTTCTGTATTTGCGCCCTGTTCGCATATGCGCTTGGCGACGATCTGAAAGACGCCGAGCATGGAACGCGCACCCGTGGAATTGTGCCGGCCTGTAAAGCAGCTGTGATCCGATAATCCGCGCAGCGAGGACATGAAAACCTCGAACTGATACGGCACAAAGGGGTACGTGTCGAGAAAATCATCCCGATCTTCGTACTGTTTGTAGTGCTTTGCACCGTCTGTGAAATCGAAGAGCATCCCAAAATCCTGCTGATATTTGTCATACAGAGAATAGAACGCATCGGCGTCTTTCGGCTTCTTTGCCAACAGGCGCGCGCGAATGACTTCCTTGGCATCCGCCGACGACAATGTCATCTTGATGTTGAAGCGCGCTTGGATCTTCGTGAAATCGTTGGCGCTGTTGACCTTCATCTGGCCAACGACGTTTTCCATATCTTCCTGAGAAGTGACGAAGACCCATGAGTCGCCATTGCACTCGGAGTTGAGCTCTTCTGCCACACTTTGGAGGTTGACCATGAGGTTCGTGTTCTGCGCAATGAACTGACCGACCTCATCGACAAAGAAATTGAGACGGAATCCTTTGCCGTACTCCTGTTTGCGCATTTCAATATATTCATTGACGCGCTTTGCAAAAGCATTGATATCGGGTTTGTACGTATCCTTGTAGTACTTGACGGCGTCTTCAGTCGTCCCCTCAGGATTCCCCAAGGCCTCGTCAAACGACTTTGTGATCTGACGTTTATACAGCAAAGATGCCTTACGGACATCTTCCCAGGGTTTCCCGCAGTTTGCCTCGATGCACTCCTTGAAAACGCCGAGCTTTCCTTCTCGGTCAAGATCGAATTCGAGCTTTGCAATATGTTGCTGGTCCCCGTCAAAGTATCCGCAGTGCCTGTTGAACGCTTTGATAAAAGCAGCGAGCAACGCTCCCGAATCAGAATGGCCGGCGTTGGGCGCAAAGCTGTCGATGTTGAACAGCACGCTTTCCGATGGATGTTTTTCCCGCGCCTGAGCCATAGCGGCAGAAAGCGCAGGGTCCCCAGAAGTCTTGGGGAGCAGATAGTCCATTGCCTTTTTTCCCGCGACTTCACGGTCCTCCAGCGCAACGGCAAGGATCTTGAGAAGATGCGACTTGCCCGAGCCGAAGAAGCCGGAAATCCAAACACCGTTTCCAACAGCATCCTGGTTGTTGTACTCGTCAAAGAGATGGAGCAGGTGGCTTTCGACTTCGCTGGTGATAACGAATTCCTCGAGCTCGTTTTGCAGATGCTCGTCCTCGTTCGCCTTTACCACAGGATCGATTGCCCGGAAAATGTCCTTTTCGAACGTTTCTTGAATCAGCATGTTCTCTCCCCCGTTTACAAATCGAATACGCGTGTTGCGCGATAATATCCACCGGTCGTGCCCTGCTCCAAATCAAGGATGTTGAGAGACGTCGACCCGTCTGCCCTCTGCTCGAAGTGGCCCGGAAACACGAGAACGACCGGAACCGTAGATGAGATTTCTTGGAGCAGCGTGTGCGTGCGAATATACGGATAGGTTTCTCCAACTCCCGTGATGAAGACGATATCCGCATCCGGGTTCTCCGCAATTTGCTGGTTCACTGTCGGAGCGATGACATCATTCACGCTGACCGTGTCCTGAAGCATCATGATCAGATCATTGCGGTCGGTCTCCGCCTCGACTTCGACCAGCGGTTCCCAAAGCCCCTGCTCATCCAATGTATTCAGAACGATATCGTAGAGATTAATGACGAGCGGGGTAACAGAGTGAGCAGGAAGGTCAGTCTCGCAAATCTGTTTAATGAGGTCTTTAGCGTACTGCTCCTGCTCGGGTTTGTAGTCGATGATATAGAGGTTCTGACGCAACAGATACCCATTGCGGCCGAGCAAGGAATCATCAGAGAGCTTGTCGACAATGAACGAACGTGCATCATTAATATGGTCGAACTCTTTGCCCATCACGCCACCTTTCCTGGAAAGAGAAGAAGGTCGTCTCTGTGTTCTTCATCGAGGCTTGACTTGAAAGATGACGTTGGGTGCAGCGGGGTAATCTTTCCCTGTTTGTTCACAAGCTTGCACTCATCGAGCATCCTGAAAACGACGTTGCGGACCTTATCGCGGCTCTTTTCTGTCAGAGCAGTAAGCTCCGGGTGGATCTCTGACTGTTCTTCGAAGAAGACGTCGTAGGCCTCTCGCGTCAGGTCGGGAATCGTACGGTTGTAGCGCCCGGCAAGCAGCTGCTCGGACAAGTCACGGACAAACGGATAGGTGCGGCAGATAGCGACCCAGAGCATTGCACACCGATCATCACCATATGCGCTGCTGAAGAATGCAACTTCATCATCGGTGAGAGTCCTCAGACGCTTGACGATTTCTCCAGAGACGCGCTTTCTGGAACTGACTGCATTCAACTGGAAAAGGTTGTCGTCGACGATAGACTTACGTGTGGCGTTCCAATCTCTAAGTTCAAGATAGGTTTGTGCGGCAATCACGCTTTCTGGGATGCGTGCAGATGAGCCGCTCATGGACATGCAGTAGTCTTTACTCATCTCACGCTCCTTTGTGCTCGAAAAGGTCTTTGTTCTTGATGATCTCCGCAAGTGAAAGCGAGGTTAGAAGCGCAGAGACACTCACACACTTTTCTTGTGCGACTGTTTCGATTGCGCTTTTCATTTCCGGGGTTACCGCAAAGATTATGCGGTCAGTTTTCTTGCCGCTCAGCACCTTTTTGCGCAGTTCTGAGTCATCCATGGACGGATCCTCTCCAACCGTGTGGACTTTCATAAAAATTATTAAAAGTTTATCACTGTTACAGAGCGCTCCTAGCATGAATGAACATAGGTACCGAGAAGCGCCCCCGCTTTTTGGCTGTGACGCTTCTCGCATCTCTACTTGATGTCCTTCGGGGTGATCTTGAGCGATTTCTCGCTTTCCTCCCCCGTACCCGCATCGATGTAGGAGCACGTGAGCTTCTTCCACTTCTTGCTTTTGGGAATCTGCCATACGACGTGCCCGGTCATGGACTTGCCGGCTTTCACGGCACCGTCAAGCGGCATGTGCCCGTCAATCTTGCCGGCAACATCCGACTGGACGGTAATCTCATCATCATCTAGATAGGAGTTGAAATCGCCCGCGAATACATTTTGCGTCTCGTCGCTAGTGTTCGTCGCCTTCACCACGGCGATGATATACTTGTTGCCCTTGTCTGGCGTATACGTCATTCCAAGACCGTTCTTCAGACTCGAAGCGTACTTCACGGTCTCCACCTTGAAATCGAAGTTCTGGGCGTGGAGCGTCTTTCCAACACTCACCTCGGACGATTTGCTCTCCTTTTTCGAGCTGCCCGAACCGTCGCTTGAACACCCCACCATCACAAGACACGCCGCCAACACGACCATGACAATGCATAAGATCTTTCTTGCTTTCATCAGTACCCCATCCTTCCCGCCCGCTCAAACAAGAGCGGGCATCTCATCAAAGGTCTCTCGAATCGCAGCAGTGAAAAGCCTCGATGTGAACAGTGCCAACGGTTTCAGCAGGATGCCAAGGTAAAGATTCTCTCCAGCTGAAACAGCAGATCAGTTTGAAGCTATAGGACTGTGCAGCACTAATTTATTCTTCGGCTGGGACACGATTTTCTATTCTTAATTGAAGTCGACAGTAACCCCTCCCCATAGTTCACACCCGCCTTACATACCCTCATCCCCCGTCTGCTACCATTAGCCCACGTCACACCCCCAAAATCAGGAGGTTTCCCATGATCGTCACGACCACCAACAGCATCGAGGGCTACAAGATCACGACCTATCAGGGCATCGTCTTCGGCGAGGTCATTACCGGCATCAACTTCCTCAAGGACATCGGCGCCGGGCTCAGGAACATTTTCGGCGGGCGCTCCGAGGGCTACGAAGAGGAGCTCTTGCAGGCGCGCGAGGAGGCCGTCAACGAGATGATCCAACGTGCCACGGCGCAGGGCGCCCAGGCCATCGTCGGCGTCGACCTGGACTACGAGGTGCTCGGCCAGGGCGACATGCTCATGGTCACCGCCAGTGGCACCGCCGTCACCATCGAGCCGGCGTAAAGGCCGCGCACGGCAAAGCGTCGATAGCGCTTGCATTCAACACAGGGCCATCAAAGCCCCGCAACATGCATTCTCTTCACCAGCAGCATGTTGCGGGGCTTATTGCGCCACGAGCACTAGCCGGCCCGCGGAGCTCGCCTTCTAGGCTTCGTCTTTCTTGAGCGCGTACGTTCTGGCATTGCTCTTGCCAGATGCCTCGATAAGCCCCAGTTCAACCAGGCTCTTATTGATGCGTAGCAAGGTGCGCGGTGAAATTCCCAACCCTGCAGAAATCGTTCCGGGACGTGAAGGCCCGTTTTCAGCTAGGTATGCCAGCACGCGTTGCTGATCGACAGACAGGCTGCCAATCACTTCGGCCAAGTTCGGCCAAGTTCGGCCAAGTTCGGCCAAAATGGCCGAAGTCCCGTTCCCTTCGGCCGTATCCTTCGCAGAAACATCTTCGCTCGCGTCCGCACCTGCAGATGCCTCTTTAAGCGCTTCCACAAAGAGCTTGAGCATGAACTCGACGAAGACCGACGAGTCCGCCTGAGAATCCGCGGCGCCGAGGGCATCGTAATAGCCTTGCTGATTCTGCTGGATCAGCTCTTCGACGGGAAGCCAATAGAACACCGGGTTCCATGCGCCCAAAAGCGCCGTATGCCAAAGTCTCCCCATGCGGCCATTCCCGTCTTGGAACGGGTGAATGAACTCGAATTCATAGTGAAAGACCGCACTTTTTACCAGCGGATGAAGCGACGAGGACTTATACCACGCGATGAGGTCCTCGACTTCTCCTGCAACAAACTCCGCAGGAGGCGCCATGTGAATCAGCTCCTCGCCATCGAAGATTCCCACGCCGCGGCTTCGGAACTTTCCCGCTTCCTCCACGAGCCCAGACATCATCGCCTTATGTACCAGCAAAAGATCCGATACGCTCAGCGGGTCAATGCGCTCGAGCAGGTCGTAGGCATCAAAAGCATTCTTAACCTCACGGATCTCGCGAGGATCGCCCAGAACCCGTTTGCCGTCGAGAATCTCGGTAACCTGGCCAAGCGTTAGCGTGTTGTTCTCGATAGCAAGCGAAGAGTGCACCGTCCGGATGCGGTTTTGCCGTCGCAAGCGAATGGAATGTTCATCTTGCATCAAAATCGAAACGCGGCCAAGTTCGAACGAGGCGCGCGCAACAAGGTCCACGATGTTGTCGTTCATCGTGAAGGGAGGCACATATTCAGTATCTCCGCTCATGGCGCCTCACAATCTGGTTTCAAGCCGATGCACTGCACACGAGATTACCTGTTGGCCAAACGCAGACCTCAGAATAGCACGGGAGACACACATAGACAGTACAGCCGAACAGCGCATTTTGCACATAACAAAAGGGACCTGCAATCTCTTGCAGGCCCCCTTGGCATTCTTGGTAGCCCGTACCAGATTCGAACTGGTGATCTCCGCCTTGAGAGGGCGGCGTCCTAAACCGCTAGACGAACGGGCCATGTTTTCAAGCGCGCCTTGGCTGGGCTGGAAGGAGTCGAACCCTCACTGACGGAACCAGAATCCGCTGTCCTACCATTAGACGACAGCCCAGTGTTCGAGCGTCGAACCCTTGTGCGGCGCGAGACGATATACTACGTAAACTTCCCCAGCTCGTCAAGGGATTATTGCAATCTTTTTGGGAGCAAATGAGATGACGGCTTCTCGCCGCGTCTGCTTCATTCTAAAGCTCTCAACAGCATGAATACTGTATTACAGCTCGAAAAGTGCCTCTGGGTGATGCGCCGCCGCCGCAAAAGGGTTTCCCGCATCGCCGATCTCAGCCGAGCTTGGCGCCCAAGATCTCCTGGGCACGCTCCTCATCCAGAGGCACCTCGATGGTCTTGTGCCTGCTCGTCTCGCCACGCGTGCACGTGACAGACGACCTGGGGACATCGAAAAAGGCGGCCAGCACACGGCAGACCGCCTTTGTCGCTTTCCCCTTTTCCGGTGCCGCGCTGACGCGGACGCACAACTCGCGTCCGCCCTTCCCGTCATCGCGCCAGCCGCTCACCTCATCGCGCGAGGCCTTGGGCGTGACGTAGACGGCGAGCTTCACAGTTGCAGCACTCCCCTGGTTGAAGAGCTAGTCCTCGACGTTCTCGTCGGGCTCGATCTCCGGCAGCGTGTCGGCAGACAGGCGCGGCGTCTCGCCCTCCTCTGTGGGAAGGCCCGGCATGTCCTCCACATCGGGCAGCTGCTCGTCGATCTCGTCATCGGAGATCTCGGGAGCGTCCATGTCGGCGAAGTTCTCGCGAGCCTCAGTGGTGAAGCGCTCGAGCATGGAGACGTAGCGGCCGCGGAACTCGTCTGCGGACTGCTGCAGCGCGTCGATTTCGTTGAGGACGCTTCCCTTCTTTGCGAGTGCCTCGCGGATGAACTGGCGTGCCTTCTCCTCGGCCTCGCGGTAGATGCGGTCGCTTTCCGCACGGGCATCCTCGATGAGCTGGTCGGCACTGCGCTGCGCGGAGATGAACGCTTCGGAGATGGCGTTGTCGAGCTTGCTCTTCTCCTCGAGCTGTTCCTTGAGCGGCTCGAGAGCATCCTCTGCCTTGCGGGCGCGTTCCTCGACGGCGCGCAGGCGCTCCTCTGCCTTGTCGGCACGGGCGCGCGCCTCGCTGGCCTCCGTCTGCAGCGCCTCGAACTCCTCTTGGCGTGCAGCGGCAAGGTCCTGCGTGCTCTCGGCTTCCTCGGAGCTCTCCTCCTCTTCGGCCTCTTCTTCCTCGGCGTTCTCGCGCTCTGCCAGCTCGGCCTCGGCGGCATCGAGCTTCTCGTGCAGCTCGGCGATCTCGTTGTTCATGGCGTCGACTTCGTTTGCGACGCGCTCAAGAAAGTCATCGACCTGCTCGACGTCGTAGCCGCGCAGGGAATGCTCGAAGCCCTCGTTCTGTATATCCAGTGCCGTGATGCTCATACAGATACCTTCTCCTTCATAGAGCCGAGTTTATATAGTTAGAAAGTTATGAACATGGCGATGAGCCGTCCGACGAGCTGCACTGCGATGATTGCAAAGATCGGACTGATGTCGACCATGCCGATAGGTGGAATTATACGCTTGAACAAATCGAGAAACGGGTCGCATATCCTGCCCAGCGCGCGGTAGATGTCGAGCACCCAGCCGCTCATGTTCGGAATCCAGCTCATGAGGACGTATATCAAGATAATACCGACATACAAGTCGCATGCGGCCAGAAGAATCGAGCGGACTATCATCGTTATTCCCCCAGTTCAGCGGAGCGTTTTGCTGCAGCGCGCACCCCGGCGTCTATCGCCTCGGGAAGCTTTCCCTCTCTCATGGCATCCAATGCCGCGATGGTGGTTCCGCCCGGGCTGCTCACCGCCTCGATGGCCGCATCGAGGTCCTGATCGGTCTCGATGACGAGCTTGGCCGTTCCGTACATGGTCTGCAGGGCGAGCTGCCGGGCGACATCTGCATCAAGCCCCAGATCCGCCCCCGTCTTTGCCATCTGCTGGCAGAAGAGCTCGAAATAGGCAGGACCCGAGCCGCTCACCGCGGTTACGGCATCCTGCTGGTCCTCCGGCACGATGACGGCGCCTCCCATGCTCGCAAAGAGCGCGCGCACCTTCTCGAGCGTCTCCGGCGTTGCCTGGGCACCTCCGGATATGGCCGACATCCCCTGCCCCACGATGAGCGGGGTATTGGGCATTACCCTCACGACCTGCGTGTTTTCACCGAAAATGGCCTCGAGCGAGCCGGTGGAGACGCCAGCGGCAATTGAGACGACGCGCGCCTCTCCAATGCCGGCATCTGCCAGCTCCTTGGCAACACCTGCCACCACGTTGGGCTTCACGGCCAAGATGATCGTGTCCGCCGGCAGGGCCTCTGTGGCAGAGGCCACCGTGTTCACGCCGTGCTCGCGCTCGATCTTTTCGCGCT
>JBMNPN010000052.1:0-16953 GCA_050943615.1 Coriobacteriales bacterium | reverse complement strand
CCGACTCGGCACCCGCTCGTCCGCCTTTCCCGAGCTGCTGCGGAACTCGCGCACTTCGTGCGCTCAAACAGTCCTCGCAAGACCGCTCGGGAAAGGCGGACGAGCAGCCTCGTATGGCCCCTGGCGAGGTCCGGGCCCCAGGCTTACCTCGCATTGATTCTTCTGGATGTTGTGTGCACTCGAATGTGCTCGCATGAGCATTTTGCGGCAGCACATTCTTGCAATGACCTGTGCTCATATTGTCGAAAATATCTGAGTTTAAAATATAGATATACAAAAATAGTGTCTATTGAATAAAATTTCTAAATAGAATATATTACCTTTCGCCATTTCAATGAAAAGCATTGTTAACAGGGGCTTGGGACAGCAGGGGGTCCCATCAGCAAGGTCAGAAGCTTGAGAAGCGATTGCCCGCTATCTCGCATTCGATGTAATAGGGGTTTGGTTTATTGGGGTCAGAATGGGCACTGCTCCGCGCAATTTGGGAATAGCGAATTTTTTCAGTAATGAGCAGGTCGCCATTTCGGCACTGCGGGCGCTTGTCATTACTACGCTATTCGCCTTTGCCATGACCCTGCTCCCTATCTGCGTGGTTCCAGCATATGCGCTCAATGCCAGTGACGACGCCGAGCTGCCTATTTACGACACCTCGTGGTATACGAGCCATAAGAACGCATCCACCTACACGATTACCAACGCCAAGCAGCTCGCTGGCCTGGCGCGTCTCGTTGACGTCGACGGAGTCACGTTTGAAGGAAAGACGATAAAGCTCGGGGCCGATATAGACCTTTCCGGAGTATGCGGTAAGGAAAAGGGAAGGACCTGGCTTCCCATCGGATGGGACAATACGGCCGAGACGGGGAGCTCCCATATTTCGAAGTGGGCCTTTTCCGGAGTTTTCGACGGTCAAGGCCATAAGATTTCCCATCTTTACGTCGATCAGCGCATCAACTCGAAAATCGGTGCGGCCGCGCTGTTCGGCGTGGTCAATAATGCGTCGCTCAAGAATTTCTCCGTTTCGGGGAAGTCGGTGGCAACGAGCGGTGGAACAGCAGCGGGGGTTGCAGCATATAGCTCGGGCACTGATTTCTCGAATATCACAAGCTCGGTCGAAGTGAGTGTTGCCGATGACAATTCAAAGGCGGCTGCCGGTTATGCGGGCGGGATTGTCGCTTACGTGTTCGATGACGCGGGTGACGACACGAGCCGCAAATTCGAAAACCTCGTGAACAAGGGGTCCGTATCGGGCAACTGCGAATATATCGGGGGCATTGCAGGCTATCTCCATATGCAGTCTGGGACCGCAAATATCTATTGCTGTTCAAACGAGGGGGAAATCAACGGCAAAGAGACTCTGTATCTCGATGGAGCCTCTTATGCAGGAGGCATCGTGGGCTCGACGGGAAATGAGAACGGCTCGGGGAATTATTCGTTTTCCGGCTGTGTCAATTCGGGCTCTGTCTCGGGGAAGGGCAATGCAACTGGTGGAATCGTGGCACGGCTTGGTGGCCACTCGAACACGTCCGTCGCCTCAAGCTACAACATTGGTGCGGTACAGGGAGCGTCCAGCGCCGGGGGTGTTGTCGGGATTGTGAAAAACCAGGATGCTTCCATTACAAACACATATAACGCGGGCACGCTGTCGGGGGCGCAGACGAGCACGGGGGGCATCGTGGGAGCGGCTGATGCAGGGGTCTCCTCTTCCCAATTTGACTGGAACTACAACTTGCGCGGCACGGGAAAAGCCTATAGCACTGCAGCGGAGAAAGCCGGCCTTTCCAATAGCGGAACGAGCAAAACGGCAAGTGACATGCGCAAGTCGAGCTTCATCGAGAGCATCAACACGGGCGTTACCGATAGTGGTGTCAAGTTTGAGAAGACCAAGAGCCATCCCGAACTCAGCTGGCAAATTAACGGTATCGGGACATCAACAGGAAATACGGAAGACAACAAGGACAACGCTGCAGATGCGGGTACTGCTGGCACGGAGACTGGAAAATCAGGGACAGATTCGGGCACAGCTGAAGCAGGTAATGGTTCTGCTGGCGACGGCGGATCTGCTTCAACCGAGCAAGGCTCCTCAAAGTCAAATAACGGTTTCGCGGTGACTGGAAAGTCCAAGGATACGGACAGCCTCGCAGCGTCGAGTGCAACCCAGACCCCGAACTCCTCTTCCCAGGCGGACGCGTCGAAGGACCGTCAGAGCGATTCCCAAAAAGCATCTGCAGCAAAGGGGCAGAAAAAGGCCGAGAAGTCAAAGACCTCAGATTCCGATGAGGACAAGTCGGTGCTTTCCGAGGTCGTTATGGAAGAAGCGCTTGACCATCAGGCAATCGATGCGCCGTTCAGCTTGGCGGTCACGATTATCTGCATCCTGCTGTCCGTGCTCGCGGTGGGAATAGGTTTTTTCTACGAGAGTGGACGATTCAAAAGATCAAGGCAGCGCGTGAAAGCCTAGCAGGGCGAAAGTTTCCAAAGAGAAGGGTAGTGGTTGTTTGTATCTTCAGCTTCAGACGATATTGCATACCGGCTCGCAGGCAATTCTGTATCCTGTCCTCATCCTTCTTATAGGCTTTGTTCTATATGCCCTGGTTAAGGTCGGCGTGCTAATAGCGGAATGGGTGCGGGAGCGACGCTACTTCAAAACTGACATGCCCGCGTTTCTGCATGAGCTTAAAGATGCTGGAGTCGACCAAATGGAGCAGCGCGTCAAGAGCAGCGGGCTGCTCAAATCCCAGCAGAAGCTACTCTTGACCATCTTCGAAAATCGCGATTTGGATGAGGAGTCCCGGTGGGCGCTCGCAAAGGAGCTCCTGCTCGGTGAAAAGGACATGCGCTCGCGCCGAGTCGCACGCAACATGACCTTTTCAAAGGTTGCGCCAATGGTCGGTCTAATGGGGACGCTGATTCCCCTGGGGCCGGGCATTGTCGCGTTTGGGCAGGGAGACGCGTCGACCATGTCGAGCGCGATGCTGATAGCCTTTGACACGACGGTGGCGGGCTTGGTCGCCGCCGCGATCCTGTATCTTGTCGCGCGCATCAGACGCCGCTGGTATGCGCAGTATGACTCTGCTATCGAGGCGGGTGTCACCTCTCTCCTCGAAAAGATTGACCGCATGCCCGAAGAGCAGCGTGTCTCTGTACCCGCCTCCGAGGGGGAAGGGGAGGTGCAGGCGGCATGAAGCACCGTGATGTCATGGCTGACCCGTTCGGCTCGAACGAGGAGAGTTCCGATGATTTCAGCCCTACTGAAGGCCTGAGCAACCTTGCCGACTGCATGCTCGTCTTGGCCTGCGGTCTCATGGTCGCCCTCGTCGTGAACTTCAATCTCGATGTGGGGCCGACCTATGCGGAGGTGAAGGACACCGAGAACATGGTCACGGTCGACCAGGACGTCGAGCGCGTCTTTAACGGGGAAACGGATTCGACGTCCGAATCGGAAAGCACCTACGAGGAAATGGGCACGCTCTTTCGGGATACGAAGACCGGAAAGATGTACTACCTGAAGGATTCAAGCTCGGCATCGGCAGATGCCAACAAGAAAGGATCTGACTGAAAAGGGGGCAGAAAGACGAAGGGGCAAGACAGGTTGAGGCCTGCAGCTGACTTGCATCCAATTGCGCAAAACGGTTTGCAATAAAGTTGCAGTTCGAACGAAGCGTGGAGGAGTGTGAACTATGTGGAGTAGACAAAGTGGGACAAAGAGACACTTGATGCTCGACAAGACGGTCGCCATCTTAATGGCGATGGTTTTGAGCGTCATGTCGGTCCCCGTTATGGCAATTTCGGCTTTTGCAGATGAGGCGGGCACGAGTTGGGACAAGGCCGCTCTTGCTGAGGGGAGCTCGCTTTCCCTCACGAGCACCGACGAGTCGCTCTGGTCGAGCCCGACCGATTCGGATCGTACCTATGCACAAGGTTCGGTTGGGAGCACCGCAACTGTTTCTGTCTCTGGATCCGGCTGGCTCATCTTCGACTGGAAGATGGACCCAGGTACGTCGGGAAACTGGAGTGACAAGGGAACGGTTGCTGTCGACGATGCCGAGGCGAGCTATTCGGACACCATTGGCGCCAACTCGTCGACCGATACGGATTGGGCGACGAAGGTTGTCACCGTGGGCGCAGGCGACCATTCGGTTACCTGGTCGTACGCAACAAATGACAACAACAGCGGCCATGACGCCAAGATCTGCCTCGACAACGTCCGATTCGTGACGTCGAAAACTGCTGTATCTGCAACATCTGATGCGAACACCACCGTTAGCATCACGTCGGACGGCTCCGAAGTCACCGAAGTCGCCCCAGGAAGCTCCGTCACCTTTTCCGCAACGCCTGCTTCGGGCTACGTTATCGATGGCTGGAAGACGGACTCGGATGCGAGCGAGTACCTGACGCAATCCTCTACGTACACGGTCACCGTATACGACACGGCTGCCTCGTATTATGCGAGCTCAAGCAAGCCATGGAGCGGCAGCGGCACCGAGACCGATCCGTATCAGATCAGCAAGGTAGATGACCTGAAAGCGCTGGCTTCCAAGGTTTCAGCCGGCACGACGTTCGAAGGCATATATTTCCAGCAGACAGGCTATATCAGCGCCGGGAGCCTCGAGCAGTCCATCGGCACTTCAAGCAGCTCTTCTGCTTTCTCTGGCACCTATCTTGGAAACGGCAAGACGATAAGCGGGCTCACCGTTCCCCTGTTCACACGTATCAACGCCGCAGGCACGGTGTCGAACCTCAAGATCTCGAGCTCCACGGTCAAAGGCGAGGACAACGTCGGCATCATTGCGGGCACGAACTATGGAAAAATTTCGAGCGTCACGACCAGCTTCTGCTCAGTTGAGGCGACTGGCTCCAAGGTCGGAGGTCTTGTCGGAGAGCTTGGCGGAGAAGGCTCCATAGCAGATTGCGATGTGGGGATCTATCACATCACGAGCGCATCAGATGACAATGTAGGCACAAATGTCGGCGGAATCGCCGGGACGAGTTCCTACAACACGACGATTTCCGATTGCGTTGTCTCCGCCTACTACGTAAATGACGATGACGGTATCGGGGGTGAAGGCGCATCGACAGTCGGCGGTATTGTCGGCTCTCTTGCCTCCTCTAATGCTGTCGTTAAAAATTGCGTTGCAAACGTTGACGTGTCGGGAAAGAACCGCATTGGCGGTATCGTCGGTTCGGTGACGAGCGAATCCACGCTCTCCAACTGCGAATACAACGGCAATGTGGGTGGCACCGACGCTGTCGGTGGCATCGTGGGCTATATCGATGGAAGCTCGTACAGTACGCCCACCGTCTCGAACAATATCGCCACAGGTACGGTTGCCGCAGGTGCAGATACTGGTAACGCCGGCGGTATCGCGGGCACTGCAACGAAGGCGTGCACGGTCTCAGGCAATGCTGCGCTGCAGTATTCGGTTGACGCGAAGACCGCGCATCGTATTGCCGTTACCGAGGCAGCAAGCTGGGGTGGCACCCCCACCTACTCCGACAACTACGCATACGCATCATTGCTCCTGAACGACGCGGCGACGACGAGCACGGATGCCACGAGCGAAGACGGCTCCGATCTGAGCGTGGACGCCCTGCTCGGCACCACGGTCCCGGCTCCTTTCAGCTCGTATGATTCGACGTCCTGGACGACTGCGGCGGGAACGATGCCGAAGCTTTCAGGGGATGTGGCCTCTGGGGAATGCAAGGACTACCCCGACTACATCGGCGCCGTGAGCGACGACTTCAATGCAGCGTTCAAGGACCCCTCGACACTGTCGGGTACGACGAAGACGGCGACCAAATGGCACAAGATGACCGATGACGGCACGTATGCTGCCGGCGATGCGGGCGCCCAGGGCTCTGTCACGGTCAAAGGCTCGGGCTGGCTCATCTTCGAATGGCGCCTGAAGGACCAGACCAACTGGCAGGATGGCGTCGACACGACGATGGACGGCTCTAACTCGGGCATGCCCTCCCTTTCAGGAGGCTCCTCAGACGCTACCGAATGGGCCACGAAGGTAATCCCCGTTTCGGAGGGAACGCACACGTTCGCATGGAGCGTTGACCAGTCCACGTCGGGCAACCAGGTATTTTTGCGCAATGTCCGTTTCACAAGCTCGAAGACCTCACTTGTCGAACCGGAAAGCAATGGCAATGTCTCGGTATCGATGACGGTAGATGGCGAAGTTGCCACTGAAGTCGAGCCCAACACCGAGGTCGTCTACACGGCAACCGCCGATCCGGGGTATGTGGTCGCAGGCTTCAAGACCAGTGCCGATGCGACTGAGTACCTCGCGACGGGGACGAGCTATACGACCACGGTCTACGACGAGGCGCCGAGCCTCTATGTCGAGACGCAGCAAGCGGACTTTTCTGATGGCACGGGTACGGAGAGCGACCCCTATCAGATTGCATCTGCAGACGATCTCACGAAGCTCGACGAGTACGTCAACGCTGGAACAGATTTCTCAGGGCAGTATTTCAAGCTGACGAGCGATATTGCTCTAGATGAGAATTTCAAGGGCATCGGAAGCGGCAATGTCGACTCGGGCTACGGGACTGCATTCTGCGGCACCTTTGACGGCGACTCCCATACGATTTCCGGAATTGCCGCGCCCCGCGGGCTGTTCCCGAACCTCGGGTCTGGCGATAACCAGGCCACGGTCGAGAACCTCACCATTTCGGGCAAGATCAGTACCGACAAGGCAAATGCGGGCATTCTCGCTGGCTATGCGCACGCAACGATTTCGAATGTCTCCGTTTCCGGCAGTATCACGAGCAGCTATACGAAGAGCTATGGAGGAGCACAGGTCGGCGGCATCGTCGGTGCTCTATCGGATGGCAGCATTACGGGGTGCACGGCTGATGTGGACGTGACCGTCTCCGATTTCGAAAACAATATCGATGGCGCTGTAGGCGGCATCTGCGGTGAAAGCATGGGGACGGTGACCAAGTGCGCGTGGAAGGGTTCGATCAGCGCGCCCAAGGCGAGTCTTGTCGGCGGCATCGTCGGCGAACTGACCGGGACGGGAAACATCACCGAGTGCTATGCAGACGGCTCCGTCTCGGGACTCAACGGGATTGGCGGCATCGCCGGTTCCTTTGAGGGATATTCGCTTGCCAACTGCGCGTTTGATGGAACCGTGACGGCACCTGGCAAGAATGCAGGAGGCATCTTCGGAAGCAGCGAATCCGGCTCCCAGCGCGTGATCGAGTCCTGCTACGCTACCGGCACGGTTGCCGCTGGTTCAGATTCGGAACCTGGCGTTGCGGGTGGTATTGGCGGTTATACGGATGATGCGCTCGTGGTCAAGAACTGCGTCGCCCTCCAGCAGTCGATTTCCACTAACAGCGGCACCGCTTCTCGCATTATCGGGCAGGCGGACAAATCCTGGTCGGGCGAGACCGTGGAGTTGTCCGGCAACAGCGCGTATTCGGGCATGTCCGTGAACAACGCGACGGTTTCCGATGGAATCGGGGCAGACACCGTGCAGGGCGCTAGCGTAATGGCGAAGGACCTCCTTTCGGCAACGGAGTCCCCGGCTGCCTACAAGGACTGGCAAAGCGACGCCTGGACGGTTGAAGCCGGGAAGTCCCCGATTCTCAAGTCGGTTGCGGCAGAACGCCAGAATGGCTATCCGGATTATCTGAGCCCTATCGATCTCTCAAAGGCCCAGGTCGTAGTCGACGACCCTGATGGCTATACATACCAAGCTGGCAAACAAGTGGTGCCCACGCTCACGGTCGGCGTTGGCGACGTCGAGATCTCTTCTGGCCTTTACACGGTGAGCTATGCGCTCAAATCCAATGGATCCGCAGTTGATGCACCTGTGGATGCGGGCGTTTACGTGGTTACCGTGAGCGCTGCCGAAGGGGCTGATTGCATCAACAGCACGAGCATTGACTTTACCGTCACGCCGGCCGACATTGTCGATGCTACGGTATCGACGATTGACGCTCAGACCTATACGGGCTCCGCGATTGAGCCTGAAGTTACAGTCACCTATGGCGAAGGCGACGACGCGGTTGTCCTGAAGGAAGACACGGATTACACGGTCAGCTATAAGGACAACACAAACGCCGGGACCGCTACCGTTACCGTGACCGGCACAGGCAACTACACCGGTACGCTCACGTCCGAATTCGAGATCACCACAAACGCTGAGGACAAGAAGGCCGCTGACGAAGCCACTGCCGCCATCGAGGCACTTCCCTCTTCGGACAAGGTAAGCGTCTCTGATGAAGACGAGATAGCAAAGGCGCAGGGAATGTATGATTCCCTGACCGACACGCAGAAGACGCTTGTTCCCGAGTCCGCCCTCTCCAAGCTCAAGCAGGCCCAGGAGGCTCTCAATAAGGCCAAGAGTGCTGCTTCATCCGCTGCGAAGAGTGCGTTGAAGAAGGGTTCTTACTTCACCGTGAAGACCGCTGCCGGCACATTCCGGTATCGGGTAACGGGCAATAAGAAGGTGTAGCTCGTCAAGGCGACGAAGACCAAGGCGAAATCTCTCAAGGTGAACACCGTCAAGTACCGGGGCGTTACGTACAAGGTCACCTCGGTCAAATCGAAGGCGTTCAAGAAGTCGAAGATCAAGAAGGTCACGATCGGCGCCAACGTGGCGACGATCGGCTCCAAGGCCTTTATGAAGTCCAAGAACCTCAAGAGCTTCACCGTCGGCAAGAACGTCAAGAAGCTCGGCGCTTCGATGTTCTCCGGCGCAAAGGAGCTCAAGAAGATCACGGTGCTCTCAAAGAAACTCACGAAGAAGTCCTCGGTCAAGAACTGCCTGAAGGGCTCCAAGGTCAAAACAGTGAAGCTCAAGAAGCTCGGCTCCAAGAAGGCCAAGGTCAAGCGAGCATTCAAGAAATACGCCGGCAAGAAAAGCGTGAAGGTTAAATAACATTCCTTTTGGTTCAGGCGCACTACCAGCAGGTCCTGCGAACAGGGGGCGGGGCCTGCTGGGCATTTTGCGAAGATGCTAGTGAGGAGAGGTGAAGTTGGCACGTAAGAAAAGCGCTGAGGAGCTCGCAATTGAGGCCGAGCTCGCGGCTGCAAAAGAGGCGCAGAGTACCCCGCGGAAAGATACGCGTCTGTCCTCAGCTTCAGGTGATGCAGCTGAGGTCGTCCCAGAGAGAGGGGATAAGGCGGAAGACCTGCTCGCTGCAGAGGAAAAGGCATCTGCGGTCTCGAAAAAGAAGCATGCAAAGCCACATATCGATCCCGATGGCAAGTTCTCCTGGTTGCTCACGAAAAAAGGGAAGGTACTTCTTGCCGTCGCCATTGTTGCCGTACTCGTAATTGTCGTTGCCGTCGTGCTACTCGTGAGGTGGAACTCCACCGACACCTGGGACGGAACCGAAGATACCTCTTGGTATCAAGACGGGAAGAGTTCGTATACATTTACGACGGCCGAGCAACTTGCGGGCCTGCGCAAACTTTGCGAAGAGGGAAACACCTTTGAAGGCGTCAGCATCTCCCTCGGGAACAACATCGATATGTATGACTCACCTTTCAAGCCAATTGGATCCGGCGTCAACGACCAAGGGAATGTCCTGTGCTTTTCGGGAAACTTCGACGGAACGGGTCATACCATCAAAGGGCTCAACATAGAAGAGGACACCTATGACGATGCGGGGCTCTTTGGAGCATGCGACGGCGGGATTATCGAGAATCTGACCGTCGAGGGTAAAGTCACCGGACAGGTGCGTGTTGGCGGCGTGATAGGGGAGGCATCGGGAACGGTTGTGCGCAATTGCACGAACCGTTGCAAGGTGAGCTCTCTGAAAACTGCGACAAGCTATTACCCCGTGAGCGCTGATGTCGGTGGTGTCGTCGGCGCCTGGCTCGCCATCTTCGACGAAGGAGTCGAGTCTGCCGAGATATCGAATCTCACAAACGAGGGGGAGGTCTCCGCACGCGCTTGCAGCGTAGGCGGTGTCGTGGGGTCGCTGATCAACACAGATGGCTTCACGCTGACCGCCCGCGACTTTTCGAACAGCGGCACCGTTACCGTGTACTGCGAAAGCGACGAGCGCGATGAAGCCGTCGGCGGCGTTGTCGGGCAGCTAAACGCGTTGGGTACCACCACGGTTGAGAACTTCGAGAACACAGGTAACGTCTCCTGCTCGAGCGTCCTTTCTGTCGGAGGTGTATTCGGCGCCTTTATGCCCCAAGCAGATCACGTAAAAGTCAGCTCGTGCAGCAACTCGGGGCGAATCTCTGCAAACAGCAAAGACGAGCGCGCGCATATCGGCGGAATTGCCGGATACCTCGACGACGATTCGGTGAACTTCGACAACTGTAGCAACTCGGGCGAGCTCGTCGCCACGAACAACAATACAGATGATCTGTTCGGCACAGGCGAAAGGGAGGTGTGGGACGAATGGGAAGACGCGCATCCGGACGACATGTACTGATGGCCCTTGTCTGCTCCCTGTTGTTTGTTCCCGCACTTCTATTGCAGAGTGGGACGCCTGTTGCCGAGGCAGCAGGGGAGACGAACGATTATTTCTCCACGAGCGAGTATGCGGAAAACATCTGGAGCGATCATGCTGATACTTCATGGTATGACTCCAACAAGGACGCCTCGGTCTACACAATCAACACGGCCTCGGAGCTCGCTGGCCTTGCAGTGCTCGTCACAAAACAGGACGTCGACTTCAGCGGCAAGACCATTCAGCTCGGACGTGATATCGATCTTAAGGGGCACCAGTGGTTTCCGATTGGCTGCGATGTCGACAACTATTGGATGAGCTCGCCATTCAGGGGCACGTTCGATGGACGCGGGCACACGATTAGAAACCTGCATATCAAGAACAGCTGGCACGGGCAAGCGCTTTTCGGTTATGCCGAAGATGCGACTATAGAGAATTTCACCGTGTCCGGCAGCGTCACGACGGGCTGGCAGGCAGCTGGCGTCATTGCAGAGATGGAGCGCACGCAGCTTCTCAACATCACGAATTACTGCGACGTAAAGACGCTGTTCAAGTCTGGTGATAATGGGTACTCGAGCACGGCGGGCGGTATTGTCGCTTATGTTGCCGATACCTATGTGACGCGAAATGGGGCGCACGCCTCGTCCCTTACCAACCTCAAGAACTACGGCTCGGTAGAGTGCGCGGGCATTACCGAGCAAGGCGGAGGCGTCGGCGGCATTGCAGGCTCCCTGCTCGTCTCTGATGACGACCAGACCATCACGGTCAGCCAATGCGAAAACTACGGGGATGTGTACTGTAAGGCATCGAACTACAACGATATCTATGCGAAAGGGACAGGAGGAATCGTCGGGTCCACGGCGACCTATGGCAACTACCAGATTTCCGATAGCGCAAACCACGGTTCGGTCGCTTCTGCGAATCTCGCTTCTACAGGTGGTGTCGTGGGCTCGCTTTCGGGGCTCTCGAGTTCGGTCTCCTATTGCTATAACTCCGGCTCTGTCGAGGGGCAATCGCCGGAGAGCGCCGCCTCTACTGGCGGTATCGTCGGGCGAAGCGTCGCTTCCCATACGGGCAGCACACAACTCGATCTTGTCAGCTGCTATAACGTCGGCAAAGTGACAGGGCGCGGCGGCAATGTGAGCGCGATACTCGGCGCCCAAAGTGGCTACGGTGAAGACTGGGAGGACAACGCTGGCGGCACGACTGTCAACAATGTCTCCAACTACTATGCCGAGGACAGCGTGAGCACATCCAGCCAGACGGGCGTGCTCTTCCAGTCGGGAATGGTCGAGGCAGCCCAACCCGTTTCAATGGACCGCATCAACTCGCAAGAGGTCATCGACGACCTCAACAGCACCGATGAGAAACAAGACCATTATGCCGAGGGAAAAACGAGCCCCAAGCTCGATCTCAAATCGAGCACCGATGTCGGGCTCGATAAGAGCAGCAAATCAGGAGAAGGCGCGGAGGAGGACACGACCATCAGCGAGGACAACCCCGCCGAGCAAAAGGAAACCCATATGTACGAAATCCAAGCCGACCAAAGCGACAGTGTGCTTTCGCAGATAAACGCGAACCTCACCATTGTCGTTCTCGTGCTCGTGGTCTTGCTGCTCATCGCCGCTAGCGTCATCTACCAGCTTGGCGACTACAGAAAGCAGAAACGCAAACTCAAAGCAGTTGCCCGTCTTCAGAGAGGATAAGCATCGTCATGAGCAGTTTTTTGGTCTCGGTCCTATCCACTATTTCGCAGGGAGCACTGTATCCTGTTGTGATCATCTTGATCGCGCTCGTCGCATTGACGCTCGTCTTGCTCGTCATGGTAATCGTCGAGTACTTTACCGAGCGCAAGAACTTCAAGGTCTCCGTTCCGCAGTTCTTGAGGAGCCTCGAAGAGTCCGATTGCCAGGGTATCCCTTCGCTCATAGCCACGAGCTCTCTCATCAAGCGCCAGAAGACGGCGCTCATGACGCTCTTCAATGCCCGTGACATGCCCGAAGAGGCAAGGTGGAACGTCGCGAAGCGCTCGGTTTACGAGTTCGGCGAGCACTATCGGCGCCGCGCCTCTGTAGCCGAGCTCACGGCAAAGGTCGCTCCGATGCTCGGCCTTATGGGCACCTTGATTCCTCTGGGCCCCGGACTTCAAGCACTTGCCGAGGGCAACCTCTCAGATCTTGCAAGTGCTCTCATCGTCGCGTTCGACACGACGGTTGTCGGGCTTATTTCCGCGGCCATCTGCGTGGTCATCGCAAGGGTCCGCAATCGTTGGGACGCTGACTATTCCAATGCCCTCGAGGCCATGCAGGGAACGCTCTACGACAAGATTGCCGATCTCGAGGAGGCGGGAGACCTGAGCTATCAGCCGCCTGTCTTTGAACTCGAGCCTGATGATGGGGGAAAGAGCAAGCGCAAAAAAGAGAAGAAATCTGGGCTGGGGGCCAAACGGCAGAAAGCAGCTGAAGACGTCCAGACTGATGAGGAGGAGGGGTAGAGCATGAGTTCTCGTGAACGTGCGAGAAGCCGTTCTATGCGCGGTCGAGATTTCAATGCCTCGACGTTTTCCAATGAGGGCATGGCCACTCGGGAAAATCTCGACCCCATGTCGGGTATATCAAACCTTGTAGATGCGATGCTTGTTTTTGCCTGTGGACTGCTCATTGCGCTGGTCATGGCGTCTGGCACGGACCTCAGCTCGCTGACCACGCAGTACACGCCAACAGGAGACATGCAGAACATCGAAGATCCTGGGAAGGTGACTACCTCAAAAGACCAAGGTGGTCAGGGGTACGAGGAGGCGGGCACGGCCTACTACGACCCCGACACGGGCAAGTACTACATCGAGGTCCAGGAATGAGAAAAACGCATCGAATCCAGAGCGTTCTCGCTTTTGTGCTCGTGTGCGTTTTTGCCTGCGCAGTTTCGCTTTCATTGTGCGCGTGCGACAACAAGGACACACGTGAAGCGGGGCGTGTCTTCGACCATGTGGTCACAGAGCAAGACGTCTCCGACTATATTGCCGACTTCAGGAAGGCAAGTGCGACGACGTCGGATGAAGAATGGAGCAAATGGCTCGCAAAGAAGGGGACCACTGCGGAAAAACTCCGCGAGGAGACGATCAACTTCTATGCACAGGCATGGCTGGTCGAGCGCGCTGGGACACAGCGGGGCGTGTCAGTGAGCGATGACGAGGTAACAGAGAAAATTGCTGAAAAGAAGGACAAGTACCCAAGCGATATTGCCTGGCAGCGCGCGCTCATCAATGCTGGCTACACGGAAGACTCCTACCGGGTTACGGTAAAATCCGACCTGCTCAAAGAGAAGATCAAGGAGACATTTGCCGACCCCTCTACCGTGAATGACGAGGAGCTGCAGAAGTATGTCCAGCGCGAGCTGGGTAATACACGCGTGAAGCGGAGCTCTGCGGTGTTCTTAAAGGCGAGCGAGGGTTCTACAGAGCGTTTCAGTGCCCAGGCAAAGGCGCAAGATGCGCACAAGGACCTTGTAAGCGGCGTTTCGTTCTCCGACGTGTTCGACAAGTATTCTGATAAGAGCTATTCCGAGAACGGGGATATGGGTTTTGACGTATTCTCGGTCCCCAACCTGTCTTACCGTGAAGCGCTCAGCAAGCTCGACAAGGTCGGCGCGGTGTCCGACGTCGTCGAATCCGATGACGGGTACTACGTGATAGTCCTCACCGACATCATCGACGGCAACCGCCTGTCGAACCTCAAGCTCAACAAATTGCCCAGCGAGCTCGTTGAGAAATGCCGCGAACAACTCGCATCGGAAAAGTCCAACACCTCGTACGATGAGTTCTACACGGAGAACGTGAGCAAGGCGCAGGTTGCGGTAGAGCCGATGCCCGAAGGGCTTCCTTATGATGTCGAGCCCAGCTCAGATGCTTCCGCATTGAGCTCTTCATCGCAGTGACGTAAATATCGGAGGAAGGAACGGCATGAAGAACACCAAATCGTTTGGACGCCTGTTTGTCGTCGTGGCGAGTGTCGCCGCAATGGCTTTTGCCTTGCTGATTCTTGCAGGCTGTGGTGGAGCATCGAACTCCTCGAGTGAGAGCTCATCTTCAAGCGGCGAACAGGTGCAATTGCAGATATTTGCGGCGAACTCCCTCGAAAAGGCACTCCCCCAGGTGCAGGAGCTCTACACGCAGTCACATCCAAATGTGACGTTTGCCGACTCCCAGTTCAAGGCATCGGGAGACCTCGTCGAAGAAATCGAGGCGGGGGCAAGCGCCGACATTCTGATAACGGCTTCTAAGTCGACGATGGACGATGCCGAGGGCTTCATCATTCCCGAAACTCGCACCACGATGTTCGGAAACGATCTCGTCGTCTGTGCTGCTGAAGACAGCGATATAAAAATCAAGAAGCTCACAGACCTCAAGAAGAAAAATATCAAAAAGATAGCTATCGGCGATTCCTCGCTTGTTCCTGCTGGCAAGTATGCGAACCAGTCACTCGCATCGTATGAAGGTGGACAACTCTACACCAGTAGCGAGGGAGAGGGCGGAAAGTACGATTCTTCGATTGCCGATAAGGTCGTCCTCGCTGACAAAGTCGGAACCTGCGCTTCTTGGGTTGCGAGCGGCAATGTTGATGTCGGATTTGTCTATACGTCCGACCTCTATCGCTATGACGGGATAAAGAACGTGTACACCGTCCCCGAAGAATACCACAAACCGATCACGTACCCCGGAGCAGTCCTCTCTGATTCCAAGAACCAAGAGGTTGCACAGGATTTCATTAATTTCTGCATGACTGACCCAGATGCGCTCGCCGTCTGGCAGGACAACGGGTTCGAACTCAAATAACGGCTTGGTGCAACGTGGTATTGGCTGGTGCTGCCATAAGTTCGATGGGCTTCTGTCGGCGCCAGCCCTTTTTCGGGAGGCTGGCCTGCATTCTGCTGGCCTCTCTTGTTTTCCTCTGCGCTTTCCCGGGCTCTGCTGCGGCGGAAATAAGATTTTCCGAATCGGGCGATGCCGCAAGCGACCAGGGGTGCACCTTCGCGCTTTCTGATTTTCACAAGGCGAAGCGGGGCAGCGACGGGGCACTCTCGGACGGAACCTACTATGGCTATCGCTATATTACGGGAGCTCGGGACAGCATCGTGCTTCTAGCGAGCCAGAACCTTGCAGTGGTGTATGTCCCCCGGACGGTATGCGCTCAATACGGGATTGACCTGGAAGACAGAGAGCATACGACTCAGCTGCTCGATTTCATTTGTGCACTCGATGAGACGCATTCTGAAGGAGGCGCGACGCTCAGTTCGCTTGAGCTCGAGACCGTCTTTACTTCAAACAGCGTGTACCGTCGCGGCAGTCTCGAGTATCGGTTTTGCATCGAGTCCGGGGGGAGAACGTACTCGTCGGTCTACGATAGAGCTTATCCAAAAAAGAGCAGCTCAGCAGCGCGATTTTGCGACTACGCCTCGATAGTCGGGCGAGATGAGGTGACCGTGGCGTCCGACCGCCTTTCCGATCGGCTCGCGAGTTTCTTTTCGTCTGTTGACTGGAGGCCCCTGTTCGTCTCTGCGAGGACTTCACTGCTTGCGACTCTGATCGTTGCGGTGCTGGGCGTGCTCATTGCATGGCAAACGTCACATGCAAATGACATGACCAAGAGCATCGTGGATGCAGCCTGCTTGCTCTCGATGGTTCTTCCCCCTACCATTTTGGGCCTCATCCTTCTGTTCATATTTGGGAAGAACAGCCCAACAGGGCAGTGGCTTATCAGCATGGGGATCAACTTGCCCTTCACCTGGCCTGCTGCTGTCATCGCAGCCGTGGTTGTTGCATTCCCCTATATGTACCGGTCTGCACGAGGGGCATTTGACAGTGTCGACGATATGCTTCTTGACTGTGCTCGCACGCTCGGCTGGGGAGAATGGCGCGTCTTTCGGAAGCTGGCGCTTCCTCTTGCGTCGAGCTCGCTTCTGTCTGGGGTGATTCTCTCCTTCGCGCGCGCACTCGGCGAATTCGGCGCAACGATGTTCTTTGCTGGAAACTATGCCGGTACGACCGAGACACTGCCTATTGCAATTTACTATGACTGGATGGCGGGCGATGCGGCGACAGCATGGCTCTGGGTTATTGTCGTGCTCGTGCTTTCGCTCATCTCGATGCTCCTCATGAACCGCGTAGCACATCGTTAACGCTGCAAACGTGGCGGGGCACTTCACGCCATTGCATGGCTGCCTGGGGCCCGGACCTCGCCAGGGGCCGACTCGGCACCCGCTCGTCCGCCTTTCCCGAGCTGCTGCGGAACTCGCGCACTTCGTGCGCTCGAACATGCCAACGTGTCGCTCGCCGTGCCGTTCGCATGCGTGTTCTGGCATCAGCAAGCCGCTGCCTGGGGCCCGGACCTCGCCAGGGACCGACTCGGCACCCGCTCGTCCGCCTTTCCCGAGCTGCTGCGGAACTCGCGCACTTCGTGCGCTCAAACAGTCCTCGCAAGACCGCTCGGGAAAGGCGGACGAGCAGCCTCGTATGGCCCCTGGCGA
>JBMNPN010000051.1:0-16975 GCA_050943615.1 Coriobacteriales bacterium | reverse complement strand
GGCGTCCTCGGCTTTTCGATCGAGTTCATCGCGCTCGTCGCTTTCGAGCCCGGCAAGCGGACCGCGTGTACAGCCCTTGTTGGGGGTTTTCGAAAGATCGGAGCCGAACTCGTCCATCATGGCGTCGAGCTCGGATTGCACCTCGTTTTGCGAAAGCTCGTCTACCACGCGCTCGAAATCTGCGGCAGTCGTGACCACATGTCCCTTCTCAACGCAGTCATCGAGCAGGGCGAGCGCCTCACGTTGCGTCGGACGATCGAAAACGTCGGGGCTTTCGACGAGGTAGCCCACGTAGACGATCGCATCGCCAAAGGGCACGAGCGTGGAGGAAACGACGATCGGGGTATCCGGGATGATGTCCCCGATCTCTGCGGCAATGCCCGTGACGGCGAAGGCGTACCCATGCGCGATGAGAAACATCGTGCGATCAGAGCGCTCCATTGCAAGGAAGTCTCCCGTGAGCGACTTGTTCCAATGACGCAGCATCTCGATTTCATCGGGCATGAGGCGGTTGTCGGGATCGCTGGCGAAGTCGTCGATGAGGAACTTGTGGTCAGACCAGATCTCCTGGCACACATGGGCCTGCTCGATGGGGCTGATCATCTCGGGGTCGCCGCTCAAGAGCCTGTCGCTCACATGGAGCAGGTCATTTGCATAGATGGTCAGGGAATCGAGGAGGATATAGAACTTGTTGCGGTCTTCTTCGTTCAAGAACACGGTGTCAGAACTCCCCACACGTGGTTTCGGCGTTCTCGCGGATTTTCATTGTAGCAATGGTGCAATTTCAACGCACTGCAAAAGCGCACCCGTTTTGCAGACGACAAAGGTGCGCCCCGCTCTTTTCGGAGAAGCGGGGCGCACGCGCAGTTGAATGCAGACGGAAAAGGTCTACTCGTCGATGACGGACTCGACGTTGTCGAACCCGCACGGGTTCATGAGATAGGGTCGAAACGCGATTTCGGTGTAAAGCGACTTCCGGTTCTCCTTGAAGAACTCGATGAGGGGCTTCAACCGCTCGGCGTTCTCGGGCTTGTAGGCAACGACGATCTGGCGCAGCGCGCAAGGATCGTCGATGGGGATCTCACGGCGATTCGCCGCGGCGTTTCCAAAAAGCTGCATGACCGTCGAGCTGAAGTTGCTGCGCGTGGCCTCGTCCATGTTGCGCAAAAACTCGCTCGACTCCACTTTCTGCAGGCGCGCCGTGTCACCGCCCGCCTTGTCATAGATCGCCTCGTACCACTGGGAAAGACCGTAGATATCGGAGACCATGCTCATGGGCTCGCCTGCCACGTCATCGAGGGTGACGCTGTCCTTGGTCACGAGAGAGGAGGTGTACGGCACGGAGAGGAACGCCTGCTCCTCGACGAGCGGCAGCGTCTCCAGCCCATCGACCACGGTGGTCTGGGGAACGACGGCGATATCGAGACGGTTCTTGACGAGGTCGTTTATGACCTCCTTGGCAGCACAGACCGAGACGACGAAGTTGAGGTTCGGGAACTTGCAGGCGAGCTGCCCCATCACGATGAAGCTGTGGGTTGTGGCGAACATCCCGAAGCGAACCTTGTTCTCCTGGCGCTTCTTCTCTTTGTCGATGGCGTCTTCCAGGTGGGTGAAGTCGACGATCATGTGCGTCGATTCCTTGAGGAGAATCTCGCCATAGCGCGTGAGCTCGAGACCGTCGTGGTCGTGGTTCATGAGCGGCACGCCGAGCTCTGCCTCGAGGCTCATCAGGACCTTGCTCGACTCGGGCCTGGGAAGGCCGAGTTTTCGTTCTACCTCTTCCATGGAACTGCATTCGGCCATTGCCGCGAACTTACCGAGTTGTGCCTTATCCATTAAAAGCCCCAATCGTTTGACTATGTGAGAAATACTAGCACGCGCTCCGACCTGCTGCACGGCTCGGGCCCGAAGCAGACGGCAAACAGCGCACACGGCCTGCAAGGTGCGGGAATGGCAGACAGCTTGCCCGCTATCGGGCAATCTAGTCTAGTAACCCCGAGCATCCAGCTCGTCCATGGCACGGTTCACCAACGCATCGGCGCGGTTGTTGCCAGCGTTGTCACTGTGCCCTTTGACCTTGTTGAATGTAATATCGGAGAACTTCTCTTTCTCTTCGAGCAGCGCAAGCCACAGGTCCTTGTTCGCCACGGGCTTTCCCGCGCTGTTCTTCCAGCCCTTCTTGACCCAGCCGTGGATCCAGGAGGTGATGCCGTTCAGCACGTAGGAGCTGTCAACATAGACATCTGTGCCGACGTCCTTTTTCTTGATGGCCCTGAGACCCTCGATGGCAGCCGTCAGCTCCATGATGTTGTTGGTGGTATTGCGCGCGGACCCGTAGAGCTCCTTCTCGTGCTTTCCATAGACGAGGAGAACGCCCCATCCCCCGATATTGGTGCGTTGCTGGTTTCCCCGGCAACCGCCGTCGCAGTAGAGCTCTATTCTCACAGCAAATGGTCCTTTCTACGAGAGCATGAAGATGCAGTACCCGCAGGCCCAGCAGATGATGGCGACGAGCGCGCCTGCCAGGACGTCTCCCAGGAAGTGCACGCCTCCGATAACGCGAATCCAGGCGATGATGCTACCGACGATGAGCAACACGACGCCAACGGGCACCGACATCCCGAGCCAGCAGAGCGCGATCATGAACATGGAAAAGACGTGCCTGCTCGGAAACGACTTGCCCCTGGTGTCCTTTTTGATGAGCGGCTCTATAGGGTACATCTCATAGGGACGCTGGGCATTGATCTGCCAGCGGACGAGACTCACCAGGCAAAAGCTCGCCGCCGGGACGACGATGTCGAAGACGAGCTGCTCGGATCCGATGACCCAATCCAAGACGAGGAGAAGCGGGTACATGAGGTAGCCGAGATACTTTAGCGCAGTGTTCGAAAAAAGAAGCGCGGAAAGGGCCCTTGGGTGACACCTCCACCACGAGCTCAGACGCTCATAGACGTGTTCATCGCCGATAATCCGCATGCTAGTTGCAGGCTCCTAGAGCTTCTCGAAGGGGTCGAGTGCCGCAACGGGCCTCTTCTCTGACAGGAGCTCTGAAAGCTCTGGGACAGAGGCGACGACGAACAGACGCGCGCGCTGCTCGGGCGTGGCAAAGCCGCAAGACACCTGCGTATCATAGGCTGCCGCCAGGTCATCGTAGAAGCCGTTCACGTTGAAGAGAACCGCAGGGGCGACGACGCGCCCGAGCTTTGCAAGCGATATGACCTCGGAAATCTCCTCGACGGTCCCCGGACCGCCCGGCAAGGCGACGAACGCATCGCCAAGTGCGATCATGCGGTTCTTCCGCTCTGACATCGTCTCGACAATCTCGAGCTCGTCGATACCCGAGCGCGAGGCCTCGCGTTCGACGAGAAAACTCGGCATCA
This sequence comes from Coriobacteriales bacterium, assembly GCA_050943615.1. Taxonomy (GTDB): domain Bacteria; phylum Actinomycetota; class Coriobacteriia; order Coriobacteriales; family QAMH01; genus CACZQA01. The sequence continues at coordinate 13,595 of JBMNPN010000051.1, read as the reverse complement.
CGCCGTGGACACGTCCGCCCGAAGACAGGACCGCATCGCTCAAGACGCCCATGAGACCGACGCCGCCCCCGCCATAGACCAGGCAGTGCCCGTTTTCTCCGATCCATGTTCCGAGCTCGGCTGCTGCCTGCGCATATGCCGGGTCGTTTCCGCTCATTGAGCCGCAATAGACGGTAATGTTCACGTTGGATGCGCTCCCCTTACTCCTGTTCGTTTTCTGGTTCTGAATCTGACTCGGGATTTTGGATCGCTTCGGGGTCCTTGACCTCATCGGTGTCCGTCCCATCGGCCTCTAGAGTTTCAGTACCGCCAACATCAGGTTCAATACCAGATGGCTTCTCTTCTTGTTCCCCGGCATCTTCAGGTATCGCGCCTTTCGCATCTGACCCCATATCTTCAGATGAGGTACCCGCTGCATCCTCATTCCCGTGGTCTTTGCTCCCATTGGATGCGTCCATGGCACCAGCGCCCACGATTTCATTGCCCTCGTCTTCTTCATCATCGGATAGGGCCACGGCACTGGCGTCTTCAGATTCATCGTCGTAAGTATCTTTGCCATCAAATGTGGAAAGCCCAGTCTCTGCGGTGGCGTCCGTCTCCACTGAATCTTTGACGTCAGATGATTCGTCTGCGCCATCGACCGCTTCATCACCAGAACCCTGTGCCACATCGTCCTCACCGTCTGGGTGCATGGACCAAGAAGAGAGTCCTTCGACGAGGAATTCCTCAGGGTAGGAAATTTCAGCACCGGAAAGCTTGTCGATCTTGCGATCGAAGGTGACGAGCCCGTCGGTTTCCTCTTCAACATCGTAGAGCTGATAGAAGATGAAGCCAGCTGCTCCCTTCTCTTCCAGAAGCTCGGCTGCGTCGATGAGGTCGCATACCCCATCGTTCCAGGCGGCTTTCTCGCGATCTGTTGCCACACGAACGGTTGGCGTGGACAAGTGCCCGGCATACGCGAGCTTTTTTGCCCCGAAAGCGGAGAGCACGAAGGCGCGCCCCTCCCCTTTCCTATCTGCGTAGACTTCGGGTGGGCGGTGAAAATCATGGACGCTCAGATAGGAGCCGCTTCCCTGGTCGAACCAGCCGCTTGCCGCATCGATTGGGCGCGTTGGATCCGAGCTCGAGGCCAGATCGCATGCCTTGGCAGAATCGAACTGCCCTCTGCCCTCGTCGAAGAGCGACCACGTGATGATAGAGGGATGGCACTTCAGACGCTCGATTGTCGAGGTGAGCTCCTGGCGCCATGCCATGCGGTATCCCTCGTCTTTGGCGCCGAGCCTCTCATAGTGAGCCGGTGCCGAATCGTCATAGGAACGGCGATGCGGACGGGAGAGCTGCGGCTTCTGCGCACAGGTCCACATATCCATGCTCCCACCGCCGCTCACGATGTCCTGCCAGATGAGCATGCCGGACCTGTCGCACAGGTAGTACCAGCGCTCGCTTTCGACCTTGTCGTACAGGCGGATCAAGTTGAAGCCGAGTTCCCGCGCGCAGCCGATATCGGCGAGCATCGCCGCATCGGACGGTGCGGTCATCAGGGTCTCGGGCCAGTAGCCAAGCGCAGAGACACCGCGCAGGAAAAGGGGCTTGTGGTTGAGGAGCAGGCGCGGAGCCCCCGCATCGTCAGCGGCAATCTCGACGGTCCTGAACGCGCAGTATGTCGTGACCAGGTCCCTGCCATAGACGAGCTGCACGGAATAGAGCGCTGGGGAATCGGGGGACCAGGGGTGCGGGTGCGCGACGAAGAGGTCGACCTTGAGGTCGGAGACGCGGTCCGGTGTCACCGTTATCGATTGAGAGGACACGACCGCGCCATCATCGTCGGAGACCCTGATGTCGAGACGCTGGCCCGTCTCTGCCACCGCAATCGTCAGCGAGAGGCGCTCGTCATCGAGGCTTGGCTCGAGTTCGACGGATTTGATGTAGTTGCTCGGAACGCCCTCGAGCCATACGGGCTGCCAGATGCCGCTTTGAGCGGTATGCCAGATGCCGCCCTTCTCAAGGCTCTGCCTGCCGCGTGGTTGTGTCTCCGCATCGTTCGGGTCCCACACGCACACGGCAATCTCGTTTTCGCCCTCGACGAGGGCATCGGTGATCTCGAGTGAGAACGGCTCGTAGCCGCCCTTGTGGATACCTGCCTTGATGCCGTTGCAATAGACGGCGCAACAGCAGTCGACTGCCTCGAAATGCAAAAGGTAGTGTGCCCCTGCCATGAACTCGTTCGAGTCGAGCTTCTTGCGGTACCACATGAGCTCGTCGGGCTGCACCGCATGTCCGATGCCCGATGCGCTCGCCTCGGGCGAGAACGGTACGCAGATCTCGTCCGTGTACGTTTCGGGTGGCTTTGTGCTGCTCCAGCAAGATGCGGCATCTGCGGTATCCACCAGGCAAAAATCCCAGGCTCCGTTAAGAACGAGAACGTTGCTTCGGGCAAAGGTCGGATGCGGATGCTCCGAGAGCGGGTCCCGGTCTCTTGCGGAGAGCTCTTTGGGAAGCGAGAGCTTCGTGAGCTTTTGCCGCTTTGAAACACGGGGCCAGTCCCCGATAAGTCCTAGGAGGTCGAGCCGCCAACGTCGATAGAGCATTCCGCCAGCCACGCCGAAGGCCGCCCCGATGAGAGCGCCGAAGAGCACATCGGTCGGGTAGTGGACGCACAGGTAGAGGCGCGAAAGGGCGATTGCCACGGCAAGCACCCATGCCAGCACCTTCCATGGCTTCTTTATAGGGGCGAACAGCAGAATGGTCGCTGCACATATCGAGATGAGCGCATGTCCCGAGGGGAACGAGTAGCCGCCCGGTTCGGGAACGATCAGCGGAAGCAGCCAGGGGTTGTCCACGTACGGTCGCGGCCTCATGCACAGTGGCTTGATGATGTGCTCGCCGAAGATCCAGGCAATGAGTATGGTCACGAGCATGAACAAGCCCGAACGTCGCGTCTTCTTGTTGCAGAGCATGACCACGCCGGCTATTACCCAGATGGTCCCATACGTGCCCAGGTACGTGATGAAGGGCACGACCTGGTCGAGAACAGGGTTGGCGATAGTGCTTCTGATCCAGACTAATATCGCGAGGTCAAAAGACAAGCAGCGTGCTCCTGTGTCCGAACGAATAGATACAGGTGCACATCTTACACTTCAAGCGTGAAAACGCATGCCCGATATGAAAGCCGACACGAGACCGTTTGCTTGCAGCAGAGAGCGGGTACTTCATCAGGGGCTCTGTACAAGAAATGACTAGCAGAGGGCTATTTTGGCGAATTCTGCTCATACTCTTCATACCATTTGTCCCGTTATTGCCCGTCGAGCATGTCGACGGTATTCCATCTCCTCTACACTGGTAGCGTTCGAAACCGTTACGGCCCGCATTTTCGCTAAAGGAGAGCGATGGGCTTTACCGGATTTCGGGCGAGTCCCTGCATATGCGCACGGTCTGGAGTGAATGTGTCCGGTATCGTCTCTGATTGTGCGCATGGATAGAAGAGCAGGGGCGCTTCTTTGTATGGGGACACAAGTCAAAGGAGTGATATGAAACCCATAAAGAGCGTGGTCTACAGTTTCTTTCTGGGCGGGCTCATCGCATTGATCGCGCAAGCGATGCTCGCCTGCACGAAGGCGGCCTTCACGGGGACGCCGTTGCAGTTCTGGACCGGCGGGTCGGTCCTGCTCCTGCTCGGTATCATGGGCTGCATCTTCGGCGGCCTTGGCATCTATCAGAAATTCGAGAAATGGGCGACCTTCGGTTCGCTTCTCCCCTTCTCCGGCTTTGCCATGGCAGTCGGCATGAAGATGGTAGGACCCTACACCACCAAAAACGAGTCCATTGGAAAGTCGATCTGGCAGGGCGCCTGGCTCGTCATCTGGTTCAACGTGCTCGGTGCCGTCGTCTGCATCCTCTTCGGCTACCTGTGCACGATAGGCGGCATCGTCACTCCGACCACGCCCTCGAACAGCTCCGAGCTCATCTTTCCGATGGCATTCTTGGGCGGAGGTATCATGACGGGCTTCTTCCAGATCGTCTACCTTGTCTGGAAAAAGGTCACACCCAAGTGCATCCCCCTTTGGGTCCTGCTCTTGGGCTGGATGCTCGGCGCCCTGCTTGCCCCGTGTGGATTTTCCGGATGGCTGGCCTCCACGTTCGGCGAGGGATTTGCGGCCATGATCCCCGTCGGCGGCTACAACATGTACAACGTCGGCGTCTGCTTTGCTCTCGGCGAGATCTCAGAGGGGTTCGTGCACCTCGGCGGCTTCATGCTCGCCGTCTTCGGCCTCTTCTTCACCGGCCTTGCGACGTTTCTCATCTACAGGGCAAAGTTCGGTCGCATGGATATCGCCCACGTGCACCTGCAGATGGCAAAGGACTCTCTTGCCGAAGCCGAAAAATCGCTACGCGCTGCAAGGTAGGGACCGCCGGCACTCGGCTTCGCTTCAAGTTCTGAATTCTCACTCGAATGAAAATAGGTGGAAACCTCCAGCGAGAATGCTGAGGGTTTCCACCTGTATTTTTGAAAAAGGGGCGGTCTAGGCGATCTGGTCGCCGGGATGGTCTGCCGGGGTCACGGAGTACACGGCGTCCACGTGGATGAAGCAGACTCCCTTGCTGTAGTAGTCATAGCCCATGGAGCTTAAGATCTGGTGCACTTGGGCGGCAACCGCCTCGTAGCGTTCGCCTTCGTTCTCGTAGGTGGCGGTGCCCTTGACCTGGTAGCCGCCTTCCTTGTCCCAGACCGTCACGGCGACGTGCGGGTTTTCCTTGAGGTTGGCGAGCGTCTTTTTCATGTACTGGTCGGAGATCATGATGGTCTCGTCGTCCCATGCCTGCTTCATGCTCACCGGAACCACATTCGGGATTCCGTCCTTGTTACAGGTAGCAAATGCTGCGGCATAGGCGTTGTTGACGAGGTCCATGCACGCTTGGGGCATCTTTGCCATGGTCGGGCTCCTCTCAATTGCCTGCTGGCCTTCTATAGATATTCTACTCGACGACGAGCTCGGTGCGGGTGACCGGAACCGGATTGACGAGGCAATCCTCGACGGGGCAGCGCTCTGCTGCCAAGTCTGCGAGCTTCTTTGTAGCTTCCTTGTCGGGGGCCTTGATATAGACCTTCATACGGATATCCTGAAGGCCGCATCGCACATCGGGATTGACGCCCATGAAGCCGTCGGTGTCGATGTCGCCCTCGACCTCCATGCGCACGCTGTCAATCTGCACGCCCTGTTGCATCGCGAATGTCTTGAGAGCAATGGTCTGGCAGCAGCCGAGGGCGCTCAGGAGCGCCTCGATCGGGTTCATCCCTTTGTTCGATCCACCTGACTCTTCGGGCTCGTCGAGTGTGAACTCGAAGCCACGGCAGGTAGCGTTGGTCTCGAGACCCTGGATGTTCTCGACCGTCGTCTTTGCCGTCATTTTCATAGTTTGCTCCTTTCGCCAATTGAGATGTGCGCATCTGCGCACGCTGTCTCTTTTCGCATGGTCTGCTCTGAATGTTTCCATCCACCTGTATCGATGGTATGAAGTTGCCCTCGAGCAGGAAAGTACTTAAAAAAATGTTTATATGCTAAAAATTTCTATAGTTGGTTTTCTGCCTTTGACCCTATTGCTATGATTTATTTAGTGACATAGATTTTCTGAGTTGTGCAATCAAAGGAGAGCAGTTCATGGCATACAAGAGAAAACTCGAGCAAGATATCCGCTGCCCCCTCGAATACGGGATGAGCGTTTTCGGAGGGAAATGGAAGTCGCGGATCTTGTGCGTTCTCACCGATGGTCCGATGCGCTACTCCAAGCTCAGGTCGGAAATGGTCGATGTGACCGATGCTGCCCTTGCCTCGGCACTCAAGGACCTCGAGAACTCGGGGCTCATCGCGCGCAAACAGTACGAGGAGATTCCGCCGCGTGTCGAGTACAAGCTCACGGAGAAGGGACTGACCGTAATCCCGATTCTCCAGAACATCTGCAACTGGTCGGGCCTGTACTACAACGAGGTCGACGAGAAGGCATCTGGAAAGTGCCAGCGCTGCGATTTCAGAGGCTGAGAGCGCATTCGTGTCAAAGCAAGCATCTCTTTGGTGACCGGCGATGCCCAGTATGCATTGCAAAGCGCACATAAAGTCATAGAACGAACACCTCTCTGTAACCTGCATCAGAGTAAGATACGCCCCCGGCACGTTCTATGAGATGAAATCGCAGGTCACCTGACAGATGTCTAGAGAACAGAAAAAGCGCAGCATCGATATGCTCAACGGTCCCCTGACGGGAAAGATCGTCGCATTTGCGATTCCCCTCGCCCTGAGCAGCGCCCTGCAGCAGCTCTTGAGTTCTTGCGACGCCTCCATTGCAGGCCACTTCGTGTCCAGCCAGTCCCTTGCCGGCATCGGGGCAACAGTCCCGATCACCTCGACGTTCGTGAACTTTTTCGTGGGCATCTCCATTGGCTCGAACGTTGCCATGGCCATCCGCATCGGGCGCCATGAAGAAGACCGCGTTTCCGATGTTCTGCACACCTCGATTGCCCTGGCGCTCGTATTGGGGATAGGGCTCATGGCACTTGGGCTGGCGCTCTCCGAGTGGCTCGTCGATGTCGTCGGCATGCCACAGGATGCACGTGCAGATGCGCTCGTCTACCTCAAGATCTACTTCATAGCACTTCCCTTCCTGACCATCTACAACTTCGGCTCGGCGCTCATGCGCGCCCGAGGAGACTCGCGGCGTCCACTCTACGCGCTGGCAGTTGCCGTCGCGATCAACTTCGCCCTCGACCTTGCGTTCACCACGGTCATCCCCTGGGAGACGACCGGCATCGCCCTGGCGACGGTCATCTCCTTTGCCGCAAGCGCGGCGATCATCGTCCGTTGGCTCATGAGAGACGAAGGGCCCTACCGGCTGTATCTCAGAAAACTACGCTTCGTGCGCATTTCCCTGCGCCTCATCTTGCATATCGGCATACCCGCAGGTCTGCAAGGGGCGATCTTCTCGCTTTCCAACACGATCATCCAGGCCGCAATCGACGGATTCGGTTCTGCGGCGATGGCAGGCTCTGCGGCGACGATGAACCTCGAGTACTACACGTATTTCTTCGTGAACGCCTTTGGCCAGACGGCCGTCACCTTCGTCGGGCAGAACTACGCGGCCGGCCAGCATGGGCGCTGCATCAAGATCGCACGCTGGTGCCTGCTCTTCGGCGCCACATCAGCTCTTGCCGTGAGCCTCATATTCGTCGGGCTCGGAACGACCGCGCTCGGCATCTTCACGACCGATCCGGCAGCTCTTGAATACGGCCTCATCCGCCTGTGGATCGTCGAGCTACTCGAGATCTTCACGAGCCTGTACGAGGTACCGGCGGGCGTCATGCGCGGCATGGGCGTCTCGACGCTTCCTGCCGTCATCACGATCATCGGATCGGTCGTGCTGCGCATCATCTACGTGTTCGCGATCTTCCCGCACTTCGGCACTTTCCCGGCGCTTCTGGCAATCTATCCTGTGACGTGGTGGATCATGGACATCGCGATGCTCGTCGCCTACTTCGTCATCAGGCGCCGAAAGCTTTTGCCCAAAGCGTCTCAGACCACAGAGCGTATGAGCGCATAAGAAAAGGGAGCGGCGCAGAAATGAAGCTGAACCGCACCTCCGAATCTCGAGCTTTCATTTCCTAGTCCAAGATTCGGGGTACGGTTCAAATGAAGCAGCCCCCTATTAGCAAGGCAAAGATGTGCTTATGCCGCTTTGCGCTTCCTGCGTGCCACGACGACGATTGCAACGGCCGTAATGCTCATCACGAGGGCGATGCCCAAGGTGCTCGCATCGTCTCCTGTATCGACGGCATTGTCTGTTGAACTGGATCCGGAATCTGATGTACCCGTGGCATTGGATGTCTCGTTCGCGCTTTCATCGCTATCTGTCGTCTTCAACGAAGAGGCGACTTCGGATTGCCTTGGATTGGCAGGCGTGACCGACGTCTCAGGATTCTCTGACGGCGCGGATTCAACCTTGACCTGGACAGTCAGCTGAATCTGCGTTGAGTCTTCTGGCTGTATGGCATCGGCGCCATCTGCCCACTGCTGGGCGGTCCAGGTAAACGAGAACACCCGCCTCGTTCCAGCAGCAGAGGTCGCTGCTGCAGAGAACTTCCCATCGAGCGCGCCCACTGCCGTGAGCTGCGCATCGGCCGCGACGGAAGAATCGACCTTGACGCCGGGTATGACAATCCTCATCCACCCATCGTCGCCTCCCGCAGCATCCACCACGGTCTCGAGATCCGTATACGTCTGGATAGCGTCCACATCGGCAAGGCCGAACTCGACGGTGACGGTCTGTCCCTCGACAGTGACATCGGTGACCTCGAATCCGCTTCCGAAGTTCTCAGTGGAGATATCAGAGGCGCTGAGCGATGACGGGGGCGTCAGTCCTTCGGGAAAGACAATCTTTGCCGTGAACCCAAAATCGTTCACGTCGATGGCAATGGAGTCCGAATCGGGGTTTCCGAACTGGTCCTCGATACCCTGCATCTGCTCCTTTATCTTGGTTACGTCGAGCGCACCCGTGTAATCGAGACTTGCGCCGCGCTCGGTCTGATAGACCGCATCATGCTCGGTCGTTGCAGCCTCCGTGCTTCCGGACGTCTTGACGAGGATATCGCCGGGAAGGTCGTTTGCAATGGTCGAGGCCACCTCGCAGGTGAACTGGATTTCCGTGGAATCAGAGGCGGCTATCGCATCGGAGCCGTCGGGCCACTGCGAGGAGTTCCACTGGAACATGAACTCGTGCGACTCGGAGTTCTTCGTGGCCATTGCGTCCATGGTGCCGGAAACGCTTCCGTGGACGGTGAGCTGCTGACCTGCGGTAACCGAATCTGAAATAGCGACACCGGGAATGGTGACGTGCATCCAGCCGTCCTCGTCCCCTGCTGCCTCGACGGCATCCTTGAGCTGCCTGTAGTTGGAGATGCCATCGCGGAGCTTCATGGTCACGGTGACCGTGTTGCCGGAGACACTCGTGCCCGTTATCGAGAAGCTGTCGCCAAAATCAGTTGCCTGCGCCTCCACGTTATCAGGAAGGCTCATGCTCTCGGGAATGGTGAACGTGGCCGTGAACGTGCAATCGTCGACGTCGATGCCAATCTTCTCGTAATCCGAAGACGTTTCCCCGAAGCGGTCTTCGATAACGGCCATCTGGTCGAGGATGCTCCTCACGTTGAGAGCACCCGTGAAGTCAACGGTGCTGCCGGGAAGGACCTTGTAGGTCTGGGTATGCTCGGTATCGGTGCCGACGAGGATGTCTCCGGGAAGCGTGGACACGAGCGGAACTGCCGCTTCTATGGTGTATTGGATCGTCGTGTCGTCCGTAGCCGCCTCGTCGCGCCCGGTGTCCGATTGTGCCCCCGTCCAGGTGAAGCCGAAGTTGTGGACGATATCTCCTTTAGCTGCCGTGGCGCTGAAGGTGCCATCGACGGAACCGGTGAGCGTGAGGCGCTGACCGTCGGTGACCGTATTCGCATCGAGCGAGAGCCCCTTGACGGTGGCGACGATCTGAGAGGGGTTCTCGTCGGTGCCCGTCGACTCAACGGCATCCTTGAGCTGCTGGTAGTCATCGATACCAGACTTGATCTTCATGGTGATCGTGACGGTATTTCCCTCGATGGACGTGCTCTCGACATCGAAGAGGTCGCCCAAGCCCGTGACCGTGACCTCTGGATCGCTTGGAACGACGACGCCATCGGGCACGGTGAGCTTGGCAATGAACGTGGATCGCACGCGCGAGAGCTTGATATCCGAAAGCGAGGAGCGGGCAGAGGCGCTCTTGGCTTTGGCGGACGTGGAGGTTCCCTCGTCGAATTGCTGCTCGATTGCTGTCATCTGGTTTTTAATCTTGTCCGTGTCAATTGCACCCGAAACGCTGAACGTGGCATTCGATTTCACGGTCTCGATATTGGAGCTTGCAGCCTGGGACGTCCCCCACATATCCGCATAAAGGTCGCTGGACGCCGACTGCACGTCGCCATTCCATTTCATGTAATAGGTCACATCTGAGGTGATCGTCGGGTTTGTGCCATGAATGGTGATGCCCCAGAACGTGTAGTCGTCAAAGCGTATCGAACGCCCACCGTCGGCTTCGGTGCTCCAATATGTGGTATCGGGAGAATATCCCAGAAGGGTAGCCGTGGCATCGGGCTTGAGCTGGTTGTAGTCGAGACCAAGGGCGTCCGTAATATCGTGCAGCGCCTGACCATAGGCGGCAGATGCCTTGAGGACGGCGACGTCACCGCCTTCCGAATCTTTCTCGATGGTGAAGTAGCGTTCGTCTCTGAAGATCGAATCAGCACCGAAACTGCCCCCGTTGGCAGAGAAGGCGACATGGTAGCTGTTGTCGGTCATCTGAGCATAGAGGTCGATTTGCTTTTCCGAATCTGAAAGTGCGAGCGTGTCACCGGGTGCATGGGACTCACCCGTCCCGTCAGCCGATGTGCTCCAGTGGCTGAACGTCTTTCCATCGACGAAAAATTCAGAGTTCTCTGCGACGATGGCATCGAAGCCGAGCACCTGTGCCTGCGTTGCATCGGCGGAGAGCTGCTGGACATAGGTGGTCCCGTTGGAACTGTGGTAGACCACGGACTTGGAATCCCATTTCGCGTAGACCTCGAGGTCATCTGTCACCTTGACCGTTGCCGCATCGAACGCGTGCTCAGTACCCGAGGAGTCGCGGTAGTACCAGCCGAGGAAGGAAACGCCCGTGGAATCAGTCGGGCTTTCCGGTGCCGAAAAGCCCTTTACGGTATCGAGCGTATAACCCGAGACAGTCTTGAAGGTCTTGTCCTTCGCAGTGCCGTCGGGAAACGTCGCATTGGCGTTGTTGAGCTTGTAGGTGACCTTGGCCGCAGGCACCCAGACGCGCTTTTCGCCATCCGAATTTGCCTTGGCCACTGAATACGTATAGGTATTGCCATTAGCATTCACGGGGTGCAGCTCATCAATCGAGCTGTCCGCAAGAGTGAGCAGGCTGAGCTTCTCGTTTCCATTTTCGGTGCCGTTGGTGGGAACGAGGCTCGCATTGCTGTCAAGAAGCGACTCGTTGAGCTTGAACGTGCCGCCCGTGACGACATAGTTGCCGTTGACGCCGACGCTGTCGGCCGAGCGCGTCCCCGGGGTCTCGACGACAGAGGAGCCGTCGATGTAGAGGTTCGAGGCGTTGCTGTAGCCTGCCACGACCAAGGCGCCGTCCACGGTCCCATCGCTTTTTATGGTCGAGCTGTGCAAGACGAGCTTGGAACCATAATTTACGTTGAAGCCACCGTCGGGGCTGTTTTTCACCTCGATAGTGGAGTTGTTGAGCGTGAGCCCCTCGGAGTTGATCACGTTGATGCGCGAGCCATCGACGACGAGCGTGGAGTTGGTGAGCGTTCCGGGCTTCTCGTAGATGGACAGCACGTGACCACCGTTCCAGCTGCTGGAATTGAAGCGCCCCGAGACCTTCATGTCCGAATCGGTCACGTCGAGCGGATAGGGGTACAGCCAGACATCAGAAACGGAGAAATCGCAGTTGTCGACTGTCAGATTGCGATAGGTCCACTGGACCTTTCCGCCGCCGTTCCAGACGACGGTCGCGTTCGCGAAGCGCGTGCTAGCAGAGGTGGCAAGGCCCACACTGTCGGACTTGGCGTTGACCGTGAGCTTGAGCGCGCTTCTCGATGTCCCCTGGAGCGTACCGGAAAGCTTGAGTCCCGTGCCGACATCGTCGAGGGTGTACGTGCCATCGCCGAGCGTGGCCCCCGCCTCGATTGTGAGCGCGGTGTCGTACCCCGTCCAGGTGATGGACTTTCCAGGGGCGCTCAGAGTTGCGCCAGAAGAGACGGTGAGGAAATTCGAATTTGAAGAGACCCCGACAAAGGAAACGTCCTTGGAAATCGTGAGGCTATCGGACAGCGTGCAGGTGCCGACCGTGTGGACGGTACCGCCCTCCGAGACGAGCTCCAGGGCCTGCCCGATCGTCTTGACCGCGTCTTGCTCGGTTGCGCCCGACGAGGCGTCGTTTCCGTTGGCCGCATCCAAGTAGACATCCGAAAGCAAGGTGGCAGAACCAGTCACGCTTGCAGCAGACACTGCACGTGCCGAACGATTTGTCGACTTTGAAGACGCGCCATCTGACGTTGCGGTCTCAGCTCCCTGTGAGCTCACGGCCTCCGATTCCCCGTTCGCAGGAGAGGCATCCTGGCCAGACACTGCACTCGAATCGGAATCTGACGCCAATACAGAGGATTCTGAAGTAGACGCCTCTGAATCCTCTGCCGATACGGCAGTCGAGATCGCGCTTGACTGCTCTTGATCCTGCACAGATTGGGCGCTCGAGGCAGATGACAGTGATTCTGCGATGCTTGCGGCAGGGCTCAACCCCAGGACAAGCACCAGGCAAAGAGCAAATGCCAGCGCCGTGCGAGCGTACGCCTTCAACCTACTACCCATGGTCAACCTCCCCTATTAGGCCAGCCAGTAATAAATACAAATATAGGCTCTCACAAGGTTTATACCAAAATAATCAGACTAGGAGTAGGCCATTAGGCGAAATTGGCATTTCCAAAGTGAAGCTCGGCTCCTCGATCCGATGTCAGAGAGGGAAAACGCCCTGCGACGTGAAGAACATTTCTAGTTCACGCCAGCATGCAAGAGCTCGTCAGAGCCGAGTTCGGGAAACGGGGTGAGCGCACGTGGAGCTTCAGATTGATCGCCAATGTTCTTTTGCATCCAGACGATATCGAACCACCTGCCATGGACAAAGGCAATCTTGCGGAAATGCGCAACCTGGCGATATCCCATTGCAGCGTGGAAACGCTCGCTTGCATCGTTGAGCAGCTCGTCGTTGAAGTCCTGGTGCGCAATGCAGGCATTCATGCTGCAAACCCCTTGGGCCTTCAAGCATGCTTCGAGAGCAGCGTGAAGGCGCCGGCCGATTCCACGGCGGGAAAAGCCCCGTTTCACGTAGATCGTGGTCTCAACCGACCAGTCGTACCCCGCGAAGTCCTGGAACCTGTGTGCGCACGCATACCCGACGGGCATTCCGTCGAGCTCTGCCACGAGGTACGGATACATCTCGAGCGTCGAGGCGATGCGTGCGGCAAATTGCTCGACGCTCGGCAACGCACATTCAAAGCTCACTGCCTTTTCGAGAACATAGGGAGCATAGATGTTCCGGAGGACAGCGGCATCTTTTGCAAGCGCGGACCTGACCGAAAAACCGTCTCTCTTCTGCACCGTGAAGCTCCCCCACTAGCATTCTCGTGAAAAACATAGGGCACCCGGACCTTTAGATCCGGGCGCCCTAGTCCACGTGTCCTGATATCCCTAGAAGGGAAACCCTCTCACGCGAACTAATGTATTCTAGCGTATATCCTAGAAACATACTGTCAATTCATAAAACTTTTCCTGATTCTGAACAGTCGCACCCTTTACGTCAAGAACCGTTGCGAACCTGAAATATCTGAAGATGCAATAATGAAGAGGGGGGCTGAACTGCCCATTACAGTCAGAAAAGCAGCTAGCCCGAGCCGTCGGCATACGCGCCGGCGCTCGGGCTACGATTGCCGTAGGTCCTGTGGACCGCCGATCGGG
>JBMNPN010000050.1:0-17066 GCA_050943615.1 Coriobacteriales bacterium | reverse complement strand
GGCGAGCGACACGTTGGCATGTTCGAGCGCACGAAGTGCGCGAGTTCCGCAGCAGCTCGGGAAAGGCGGACGAGCGGGTGCCGAGTCGGCCCCTGGCGAGGTCCGGGCCCCAGGCAGCGGCTTGCAATATAAGAAAGCAGCCCGACCGAAAAGGCCGAGCTGTCTTTTCTAGCAGGAAATAGTATAGAGACCCGCGCTCGTCAAGAGACGGTGCAGGTCCCGTCATCATTGACCCTGACGCGCCCCTCGGCAATCCACTGCAGCACCATCGGATAGCATTCGTGCTCGGTCTCGTGGATGCGCGCCTCGAGCTCGTCGACGCTTTCTCCGGGCACGATCGGGACCTCGCGCTGGAAGATGATTGGTCCCCTGTCGTACTCCTCGTTAGCAAAGTGAATCGTGATGCCCGTGACCTCGTCGCCTGCGTCGTAGGCATCCTGGATCGCATGGGCGCCCGGGTGCTTGGGAAGTAGCGCCGGGTGCAGGTTGATGACGCGGTTGGGGAAGGCGTCGAGCATGACGGGGGTGACCTTGCGCATATAGCCGGCCATGACCACGTAGTCGACTCGGCTCGCCTCGAAGGCGGCGACGAGCTTGCGGTCTACCTCTTCCGGTTCATCGTAGTCGTCAGGCGTGAAGACGGCGACGTCGAGCCCTTCCGCCTTGGCGCGCACGATGCCCGCCGCCCGGGGGTTGGAGGCGACGATGAGCTTGATGTCGGCGTCGAGCTTTCCCGCGCGGATCGCCTTGATGATCGCGACCATGTTGCTGCCGCGCCCCGAGATAAGGATCGCGATGTTCATCTTCTTAGTCGGCATCTGCGTACACGACCTCTCCCGACCCGGGCACGATCGTGCCGATTTCATACACCGTCTCGCCCGTTGACTCGAGCTGGGATTTAGCCGCCTCGACTTTTTCGGGGGCGACGACGACGCACATGCCGATGCCCATGTTGAAGGTCTTGTATGCCTCGTCGGGAGCAAGGCCTGCCCTGTCGACCACGTAGTCGATGACGGGAACGACCGGCCAGCTGCCGCGCTCGATGCGCGCGTCGAGGTCCCTGGGCAGCACGCGGTTCAGGTTCTCCGTGATGCCACCGCCGGTAATGTGGGCGACGGCATGGACCTGCGGCATCGCCTTCAGCAGGGCGAGAATCGACTTTACGTAGATTCTGGTCGGCGCAAGGAGCGCCTCGAGAAGCGACTTGCCGTCGAACTCGTCGCGCGGCTTTTCGAGCTCGTCTTTTCCCATGACATCGGTCACGGCGCGACGCACGAGCGAGAAGCCGTTGGAGTGGATGCCCGTCGAGGCAAGGCCGAGCACGACATCCCCCTCTGCCACGCGTGCCGGGCCGAGCATCTTGGGGCGGTCGACGACGCCCACGCAAAAGCCCGAGAGATCGTATTCGTCCGGGTCCATGACGCCGGGATGCTCTGCCATCTCGCCGCCGACGAGCGCGCAGCCCGCCTGACGGCACCCTTCTGCGATACCGCCCACCACCTCGGCGATGTGCTCGGCGCGTAACTTGCCAATGGCGACGTAGTCGAGGAAGAAGAGCGGCTCTGCCCCGCAGGCGAGCACATCGTTCACGCACATGGCGACAAGGTCGATGCCGACCGTGTCGTGCTTGCCGGCGAGCTTTGCCAGCTGCAGCTTGGTGCCGACGCCGTCGGTCCCGCTCACGAGCAGGGGATCTTCCATGTCCTTGAGCTTTGCGGCGGAAAACAGCCCGCCGAACCCTCCGATATCCCCGACAACCTCGGGACGATACGTCGACTTGACGCTGCCGTGAATCGCAGCGACGGCACGCGCGCCCTCGTCGATATCGACGCCCGCGTCCTTGTACGTAATCTGTTCGGACATCTCGACCTCTCGATCCTATCGGCCGCGCCCATCTAAAGGCGCGGCGACCGTTATTCCTGAATGTCGGCTATCGTGAGCTGCGTTCCCGCATCGTCGCCGTTGATGGGCGGCTGCACGCCCGCAAGGAAGCTGTGAGCCGAGAACTTCCTGGGGATCTCGACTGCGTATACGCCGTTGAAGCAGGCCGTGCAGAAATCCGCATCGGCGCAGTCGGCGCGCTTGCACGTGTGCAGCACCGGGTGCTCGGATGTGCCGGGCCCGGAAAGCTCCTCGAGCGTGTCCTGCATGCCGATGCTCGAGATGAGCCCCGGCAGGCTTAAGAACGCGAGCGAATCGGCCCCGATGAACGCGCGGACGCCCTCGACGTCCTTGTTCGCCGAGATGAGCTGGTCTTGGGTCGCGGTGTCGATGCCGTAGAAGCAGGGCCACTTGACCTCGGGGGACACGATGCGCAGGTGCACTTCGGTGGCACCTGCCTCGCGCAGCATTTGAACGAGCTGGCGCGAGGTGTTGCCGCGCACGATACTGTCGTCGATTGCCACGACGCGGCGGCCCTCGATGGAGGCGCGCATGGGGTTGAGCTTGAGCTTGATGCCCATGTTGCGCAGCTCCTGGGTCGGCTGGATGAAGGTTCGTCCCACATAGCGGTTCTTGACGATGCCCTCGGCATACGGGATGCCGCTTTCACGGGCGTATCCGATGGCACCGGGGATGCCGCTGTCGGGCACGCCGATGACGACGTCGGCGTCGCACGACGCCTCGCGGGCGAGCGTGCGCCCCATCCAAATGCGGGACTGGTAGATGGTCGTGCCCTCGAAGATGCTGTCGGGGCGCGCAAAGTAGACGTGCTCGAAAATGCAGGGCGTATAGCGACGCGGCGGGACGGCCTGCTCGCACACGAGCCCCTCTTCGTTGATGCGGATGACCTCACCGGGCCTGACGTCGCGCACGTAGGTCGCGCCGACGATGTCGAGCGCGCAGGTCTCGGAGGCGACGGCGTAGGTCCCCTCCGGAAAGCGCCCGATCACGAGCGGGCGGATGCCGTTCGGGTCGCGGAACGCGTAGAGCGCTGTGGAAGTGATGAGCGCCATGGCGTAGGCGCCGTCGAGCAGCTCCATGGTCTGGCGGATGCCCTGGCGCATATGATGGCTCTTCTGCGTGAAGTAGCCGATGAGCTTTGCGGCGACCTCGGAGTCGGTTGCCGAGCGAAACGAGATGCCGCGTTCCACGAGCTCGACGCGCAGCCGGTCGGTGTTGACGAGCGTGCCGTTGTGCGCGAGCGCGATGATCTCATCGCCGATTGCGGAAAGGTGCGGCTGGGCCGCCTCCCAGGAATCGACGCAACCGGCTGTCGAATAGCGCACATGACCGACGGCGACCTTGCCGACGAGGGCAGCGAAATCGCTTTCCTTGAAGACCTGGGTCACCAGGCCGAGGTCCTTGTTGACCATGACGGTGTCGCCATCGCCCACGGCGATGCCCGCAGACTCCTGCCCACGGTGCTGCAGCGCCTGCAAGGCAAAATAGGTCAGGCGCCCGACGTCGCGCTTCTCATCGTAGATACCGAAAATGCCGCACTCGTCATGCAGATGGTCACCGTCAGACTCGTCTCCGTGCGAAAGATACGCATCGGAGACGTTCAATGCAGAGTCCAAAGGGCCCTCCCCTTCGCAAAACGCCTAGAGTCCAAGTGCTTTCTTAAGAGACGCGACACGGCGGCGCGAAACCGGGATCTGCTCGTCTTCGCCCGAGAGCGTGAGGAGCAGCGTGCCGCCGCTTACAGGATCGACCTCGTTGACGCAGGCCAGGTTGACGAGATAGCGACGGTGCACACGGAAAAAGCCGTAGGGCTCGAGCTTTGCCTCGAGCTGCGCGAGCGAGACCGTGGAAAGGTAACGGTCGTTTTCCGTGTGCAGGTAGGAATAGTCGTCCTTGGCCATGATGAAGTGGATCTTGTTCGCGGGGATGAGCAGCTTCTTGCCGCCCTTCTCCACGGGAATGCGCTCGTTTGCCGTGGGGCGTCCCTGCGAGGCAATCAGGCTCTTGACCTTGTTGATCGCCTGGTTCAGGCGGTCCGTCTCGACGGGCTTGACCAGATAGTCGGTGGCGTTGACCTCGAAGGCCTTGACGGCATGCTCGCTGTACGCCGTGACGAAAATGACGTAGGGCGGATACCTGAGCTTGTTCAGGGCCTCGGCAAGCTGCAGACCGTTCGCGCCAGGCATGTTCACATCGAGGAACATGATGTCGGCACCGACGTCCTTGAGCTTCTCGATGGCCTCGCGCACGTTGGCAGCCTCTGCCGCAACCTCGACCTGGCCGGTTTCATCGAGCAAGAAGCGCAGCTCGGAACGTGCGGGCGCTTCGTCATCAACAATTATTGCCTTGAGCATACTGACTCCGTTCTAATACTTCCACGCGCAAGTGTACCATCATTCTCCCGCCCTTGAAGCTCGCGGACAAAAGCATCATTTGCAGACGGGAACGAAACTGAAGCTGCACCTGTGTCTCAGCAGACGAACGACGCCCTTTGCACCAGCGCCTTTCAAAAGATGCCAAGATGACGGCAAAGGCCTCTACTGGTTGGGATGGGGATAGGGGATGGCCGCGTCTGCAGCTGCCTCGGGATCGGGTACCAGCTTCCGGTCGGGGACTTCCGCCTCTTCTTCCTCCTCGACATCGTATGCATCGTCATCGTAGTCGTCGTCGAGCAGGTGCTGGGAGGCCAGGGCATCGTAGAGATTGAGGTAGACGGTCGTGCCCTTGCCGAGCTCGGAGTCGATGTGAATGCCGGAGATCGTGCCGAAGCAGGCCTTGATGCGCGCGTTCACGTTCTTGAGCGCGATGCCCATCCCCGTCTCGGAGCCCGCATCGACCAGGTTGCCGATGCGCTCGGGCGCAATCCCCACGCCGTCGTCGGAAACCGAGATGACCACGCTCGTGGAAGCATGGAAGACCTTGACCTCGATATGGAGCGCCCCCTCCTCGCGCCGTCCGTGGCTGACGCAGTTCTCGACGAGCGGCTGCAAGATGAACGAGGGGACCGTGAGCTCCTCGAGCCCAGGCTCGATCTCGACGTCCATGAGGATCATGTCTTCTCCAAAGCGCGCCTTCTGGAAGATCAGGTAGCGCTCGGTCTGCTCGATTTCGCTCGTTATGGGAATGAGGTCCTCGGAGTTCTCGAGGACGCGGCGGTAGTAGACCGCGAACTCGCGCAGCATCGTGCGCGCCTTGTTGGGATCGCTTCTGGTGATGGAGGCGATCGTGTTGATCGTGTTGAAGAGGAAGTGCGGGTTGATCTGAGCTTGCAGGGCCTTGAGCTCCATCTTTGCCGCAAGCTCGGTCTGCTGCTGCAGATAGGAAAGCGAGACCTGCGTGGAGAGAAGCGTCGCCAGCCCCTCGACCAGGGCGCGCTGCGTCTCGTTGAGGCGACTGGGGGACTTGTAGTAGAACTTGAGCGTGCCGACGATGTGCTTGTTCACGACAAGCGGGGCGACAATGCCCGCACGGAGCTTGCCCTCGGGCTGCTTGAAGCCGACGTCGTGCGTGTTCAGCCCGACGCGCACCTGCCCGTCCTCGAGGGTCTTTCTCGTCATCGTGGTCTGGACGGCCGTGTTCGGCTTGTGGTACTCGGCATCGACACCGGAGAACCCGAGCACCTTTGCGCGGTCCGTGATGGCGACCGCCGCGGAACCGCATGCGGGGAGCAGCAGCTCGCAGACCGCCTGCGCGGAATTCGTATCGAGGCCCTGGCGCATGAAGGTGAGCGTCTTGCTGGCAAGCTCGAGCGTGCGGTTTGCCTGACGTGCCTGGATGTAGTCTGAATCACCCGTCATGCGCAGGGAAATCGCCGCGAGGATGACCATGCCGAGTATGGCAAGGAGCGGCACCGCAGGGGACGACATCTCCATGATGAAGATGCCGTAGATGGCCGCTGCACTGCAGATGCAGAAGCAGACGATCAGGAAGATGACGCTTATGATGCGGCGCGCGCTCATGGCTTGTCGAATCCCCTCCCGTCGGCTGCCTTACGCACCAGCGCCGTTGGAACCCGAGGGGGTATCGACCTTGATGGCGCTGAAACGCCCCGTAAAGCCAGGATTCACGCTCTGCGTCACGCGGCTGCCGGAAAGCTGGGCGGCAAGCGGCGTGTTGTTCCAGAGGCTTCGCACGATTGTGGGCCATTGGTGCTGGAACTCGAAGTACTTCGCGCAGTTCTCGCGAGCGTATTCGGCCGCCTCCTTGCACGAGGCGCCGCCGATATGCAGGTAGTCCTTGTGCTCACGGTGGCCGATGGCGCGCAGAAACGAGGTCATGCGCGCCCTGCGTGCGATGTGAGGGGTGAGCCAAGGACCAGGATAGGGGTTGAAGGAAGCGGGGACCACTTGCATGAGGTCGATCTGCGTCTTTGCGAACTCGATCTTTCTGACCTCGTAGAACCAGCGACCGAGGTCCGCCTCGAAGCGGGTGGGGCGCTGCGCATCGGCGGGAGGGATGTGCTGCAGGTTCAACTTGTTGTCGAACCACACGTCCGTACCGTACATGTGCGCGCTCAAGACGTAGTCGAGGTCCTCGCCGCGCGGAATCCACGGGTCGAAGGCGACGCTTCCGTAGGCGGCCGCGTGCAGCACGAGGCAGCCCCCGCAGGCAACGTTCGAACGCGACAGGCGTGGCCCTTCGAGGACCTTCGAGATGTACTCGTTGAAGCCCTTGGCCTTGTTCCAGAAATGGTCGTACCAGGGCACCTTGTCAGGCGAGGTCGGACTTCCTTCCGAGTCAAGGAAGTAGCCGGTCTTTGCCGTGATGACCGAGCCGCCCGGGGTCTTGTAGGCAACGCCGTAGACTGCGCGCTCGAGAAAGTCGGGGCCGAGGATGACCTCGTCGTCATCGATGAAAACGACGACATCGTGCCCGAAGATGGACGCGACGACGAGCCCGAGGTTGCGAATCGAGCCATAACCGGTCAGACAGACGGTGTCCTTGAAATCGCTGAGACCCTCCTGGTCGAAGCGACGGTGGATGTGGCGCAATTCGTTGTCGCCGACGACGACGATGTTGAGGTCGCGGAAACGCTCGGCAATCTCTCGCACGTGCTCCTCGGCCTGCGCCTCGAGGCCGGGCTCGGAGACGACGAGCAGCACGATGCGCCCGAGTCCGACGACCTGGCGCAGCGAATCGAGGCAGCGCGGCAGCTCGCCTTCTTGGTCAAGTGGGGTCATATGATCGTACCTGACGCCGCGTTCGACCGAGTAGGTGGAGCGGCGCCCGCACCAATACGTTGGGATAACGACAACAGGATTCAGGTTCATATTTGAACAGTTCTCCTTAACATTTCTCAGGGCACGATGCTGCACCCTGACTCAAGAGCAATAGATTAACACTCGCAGGCCGAACTGAGCAGAGGACTTCACGGTATTCTCAGACCAATGAGAAAGAACCACTTCTATCACGCACGTTCACCTCATCGAGCCGCACCTCCACGTGCTGGGCGAGCCGATAGCGCGTCTTTGTCTCGACACCTATGAGCACCTGGGAGCTCGCCTTGAAATCGAAGCGCTCCCCATGCAGGTAGTCGAGCTTGACGAAGCCCTCAAACCCGTTTTCCAGGCGCACCCAAAAACCTCGCGCGTTCACTGAGGAGATGCGCCCCGAGAACACATCGCCCACCTTGGACTCCATGTACGCGCTGACCTTCAACGCGACGCTGTCGCGAGAGACCTCTTCAACGACGCGCTCCAGCTTGCTCGCCTGGTCCGCGAGCTCGTCGAGGCGATGCTGCATGGCACGAGGGTCTCTGAGCAGGCGGTGCACCATGAGGTCGGGATAGCGCCTGATGGGACTCGTGAAGTGGCAGTAGTGCTCGAGCGCAAGGCCGAAGTGCGGGTCGGGAGAGGTGCTGTAGCGTGCCTGCTCCATCGAGCGCAGGACGAGGTAGTTCACGAGCTCCTCGTCGGGCTTTCCCTTTGCCTGGTCGAGCACGCGCTGGAACGCCAAAGGCTCGCCCGAACCGAGCCCCTCGATGGAGTACCCGAGTTCCTTTAGAAGCGGCAAGAGCTCCTCGAGCGCGGCGGGGCGGGGCGCCCCGTGCACGCGATAGACCATGGGGGACTTTCTTTCGAAAAGGTCGGTGGCGACGGTCGCGTTCGCCGCGATCATGGCCTCTTCGATGAGCATCGTGGCAGGGGTCTTCTTACGGTACTCGATGCGCTCGACGGCGCCCTCTTCGTCGAGAACGGGGCGCGTCTCGACGGTCTCGAAGTCGAGCGCTCCTTTCGCGCGGCGCGCCCCCGCCAGCACCTCGGAAAGCTCCTTCAAATCGTCGAGCTTGGGCTTGTAGGGATCTGCCTGCTTGCCTTCGAGAATCTCGAGGACCTCGTCGTAGTTGAAGCGGCGATGGCTCTTGATCACGCTCGGGTAAATCTCGTGGCGCACGACGTTTCCCGAGCTGTCGATGTACATGTCGACGGTGATGGTGCGGCGCTCCTTGCCGGGGCCAAGCGAGCACACGTCGTTCGAGAGCTTCTCAGGGAGCATCGGGATGACCCGGTCGACGAGGTAGGCGCTCGTCATGCGCTCGCGCGCGTCAAGGTCGATGGGCGAGCCCCACAAGACATAGCTCGAGACATCGGCGATGTGCACGCCCAGGCGCATGACGCCCTCGACGTGCTCGATGCTCACGGCATCGTCGAAGTCGCGCGCGTCGACGGGATCGATCGTGAAGACGTCGCGTTCGCGCAGGTCGTGACGGTCGCGTTCGGCAAGGGCCGCCTCGATGCCGGGTTCGATTGCCGCCGCCTGCTCGAGCGCGGCAGGCGAAAACTCCGTCTGGAGGCCGGCATTGTGGATGATGACATCGACGTCCGCCCCGGAAAGGTCGTCTTCTTCGAGAATCTCCAGGATGTCGCCTTCCATGGAACTGTGCCCACCGGGAAACGTCGTGATGCGCGCGACCACGAGGTCTCCTTCGTGGGCATCGAGCGCATGGCCCTTGCGCACGAACAGGTCGTAGCGGACACGGGGGTCCCGGGGCACCACGACGGTGAGAGGGCCGCTGATCTCGACGTGCCCCACCAGGTACTCGTCGGCGCGGTTGAGCACCCGTGCGACGCTCCCCGTCCGCTCGCCCCCGCGCGAGACGGCGCCCTCCCCCCGATGGGGACGGACTGCCACGAGGTCGCCGGGAAGCGCCCCATGAAGGCTGTGGGCGGAGATGTAGAAGCGGCCCTCCTCGGTGTTCACGAAGGCATAGCCGCGCGCCTTGATTTCGATGATGCCAGATGGGTACTGTGCCGCGGGCCGCTTGCGAGAAGACTGCCTGCGGTGGTGGCGTTGCGTGGAGCGACGCGGACGTCCCCTAGACACGGGACCTCCTATTCATGGGATGCTTTGTCGTATTCGTCCTTGAAATCCTGGAACATGTGGGACGCCTTGCCGAGCTGGGCTCCAAAGGCGCGGGCAGCCTTGTCGACGCCGGTGAGCTCACCGGACTTCTGCTCGGCCTCCTTTTTTGCCTCGTGCTCGTCAAAGCTGTCGTTCATCTTCTTGCGCGCCTTGCCGATGGACTCCCCCACCTTGACGGCGCCCTCGTTCATGGCGTGATCGGCGGCCTTGGCAGCGTTGTCGCTTGCCCTCTTACCCACCTTGGCGGCATCGTGCTTGGTCTTTGCCCAGGCCTCTCCGGCCTTTGCGGCAAGACCACCTGCCTCCTCGATTTCCTTGGCCTCGTTGCGGACGTAGATCGAACCGTCCTTGTAGCCGAGGAGCATGTTGAGGGGCACGCGCGTCGCACCGAGAATCGCCTTGTCGGCACCGCTGTTGGAGATGTCGACTTCGCTGATGATGTGCGTGTCCTCATCGAAGAAGACCTCTTTGATGAGGCCGAGATCGGTGCCGTCCTTAGATTTGACCGGCATGTAGTCCCAGATGATGCACTTGCTGAAGTCGACGCCCAGGCGCTTGCACGCGGCCTTATCCCAGGAATCGGCCTCGTCGATCACCTCGAGTCCGTCTTCGCACTTCTTGAGGCGGTCGAGGGAGACAAAGCGGTCGTCGCGCTTTTTCATGAGCAGCAAATCGGGGCGCTTGATCATGATGCCGATGGCCTGCGGGCGCGATGGATGGAACACGACCGCATGGACCTTGCCGTACTTCTTGAGCTTGTCTTTCTTCTTTTTTCGAACGTAGATGCGATACTTCTGCATCTCTTGCGAAGAGAGCATACAGAAACAGCCTCCTCACAAAACGAACGGTGTGCTATTCGGCCGCAGGCTCTGTGTCTTCGGCGACATCCTGGGCGATGTCGGAGACATCTGCCTCGACATCCTGAGCGGAGCGGTTGCGCGTCACCTGCTCAGCGATACGGTCGCGCGCCTCGTTGATCTTTGCGCGAATATCATCGGTCGTGGTCGGGACGCTCTGCTCGTTCGGATGCACCTTGTCGCGCACGGCATCTCCTGCGCGCTGGAACAGCTCGCTTCCATTGGAGGAGTAGTAGTCGACCTTTTCGGCGACGAGCTCGCGATTGCGCTCTCCGGAATTCGGGGAGAGGAGCAGCGCTGCGATAGCGCCCACAGCCGCACCTGCAACAAACGTCATTCCCTTACCCATAAACGACCACGCCCTTTCTCGGGAACAAACCCGCGAGACATCTTTCTCGTGCGCACCGCACCAAGGCGGTGTCTTGCTCTACAGAGTACCATCACGGAGCCAGTGCGAAACTGGTCAATCCTGCATCTACAAAAAGCACGCACTTCAAAGGGGTGCACGGAGCACCCCACTTGAAGCGCATCTGTTGCAAAGTACCCGAAACTACCTCTAGACGGGAACCATCTTCTCGCGCACGAGGACAAACTGGCCCTCGCCCGAGCGCAGGCAGACCGGGCAGACGAACGTGCTCATGTCGGTGCCCTTGGGGACTTCGGCCTGATAGCCGCAGAAGGTGCAACGCCAGATCTGGATGACCTTGGTCTCCTGCTTTGGCTGCGCCTTCTTAACCACGGGAGGTTTCAGCGGAGTCGGAGCACCGGGAGCGACCGGCACGTTGCCCACGCGCTCGACGGTCGCGGGAGCAGCCTGCGGGCGGACGGCGCCGACGATGGGCGTCGGGGCCTCGGCGACCTGGTGGACCTCGGCCATCGCCTCCTCCTCGGGCGAGGCGATCGAGTCGTAGATGGCCTGCGCGAGCGCGTCGAGCTCGTCGTCTTGGTCATCGCGCATGCGGGACTTGATCGTGAACAGCTCGCCGACGACCTCGGCTTCCGGGATGCTCTCGATGGCCTTCATCATCTTCTTGCCCGCAATCGGTCCCCAGCTGCCGTTCTGGATGAACGAGAAGCGGCGGCGGCGCAAGTTGTGCGCGACCATCGCGTCGACGAGCTCGTTCATCTTGGGAAAGACGCCGGCGTTGTAGGTGACCGAGGCGAGCACGATGTTGCTCACGCGGAACGCCTCGGAGAGCACGTAGCTGGGGTCGGTGACGGAGAGATCGAAAAGCGCGAGGTCGTGGATGCCCAGGTCGGAAAGTTTGAGCGCGAGCTTTTCGGCAACATCGCGCGTGCCGCCGTAGACGGAGGCGTAGGCGATGACGACGCCCTGGTCCTCGGGCTCGTAGTCGGCCCAGAGACGGTACTTGTCCTTGAAGTGCTCGATGTTGTCGCGGATCATCGGTCCGTGCAGCGGGCAGATGAGCTGGATGTCGAGCGTGTCCGCCTTGTCGAGCAGCTCCTTTACCTGCGTGCCGTACTTGCCGACGATATTGGTGTAGTAGCGGCGGCTCTCGTCGAGCAGCTCGTCGTCGAAGTCGTAGTCGCTGTCGAAGATCTTGCCGTTGAGGGCACCGAAACTGCCGAAGGCGTCGGCAGAGAAAAGGACCTTGTCCTCGACGTCGTAGGTCACCATGACCTCGGGCCAGTGGACCATCGGCGCCGTGGCGAAGGCGAGCGTGTGGGTGCCGGTCTCAAGCGAGTCGCCGTCTTTGACGACGATGCAGCGGTCGCCGAACTCGGGCCCGAAGAACTGCACGATCAGCTGCTTGCAGACGGCAGTGCAGACGAGCTTTGCATTGGGATGTTGGCGCGCGACGGTGCCGAGCGTGGCGCTGTGGTCAGGTTCCATGTGCTGGACGATGATGTAGTCCAGCTCGCGGTCGGAAAGCAGGTACTCGAGCGTCTCGAAGAAGCGCTCCTCGACGGCGCGGTCGATGGTATCGAAGAGCACGGTCTTCTCGTCGAGCAGCAGGTAGTTGTTGTAGGCCATGCCGTATGGCACGGGATGGTGCCCCTCGAAGATGCCGAGCCGCCGGTCGTCGCCTCCAATCCAGTAGAGGTTCTTTGCAATCTCCTGTTCGCAGTGCATACGGCCCGTCCTTTCGTTTTCGCAGCGCATCACATAGAGGTGCGGAGTCAGCAGTTTGGAGTCGTGTTAATCATACACGCCACGCGTGCAAGTGCCGCAGAAACATCAGGTCGTGGGAAAGATTCGGGGGCCAACGCCCACTGAACCAGCGCGAGCGATTCCTTGAGCGCCTGCAGGGCGACCAGGTCATTGGAAAAGCTCACCGTGACGCGCATGAGCGCGAAGCCCGCATCGCGCGTATCGACGAGCTCGGCTGCCCATGAGGTATGGCCCATGAGCCCAGCCGCGCCGGTCGTCTTGCCCTGCAGCTCGATGATGCAGTGCTCGAGCAGGTGCGCCGATTCGGTGCCGACGATCTCCTCGCCAAAGGTCCCGTCGGCGCGCCCGTTCACGCAGACATGGCGCGCTAAGTTGGGCAGGAGCCCCAAAATCCGCTGCGCCGCGTCCTCGTCAACGGTGAGCGCAGACAGCAAGACGGCAAGCTCGATGTCGAGCCTGCCGTCTCTGACCAGTATCTTTCTCGCCTCGAGAAGCTGCATGAGGCGAAGGCGCTAGCCTTCGGCCAGCTCGCGCTTGTAATCGACGATCGCAGCGCGGTACTTCTCGTCGTCGACGCCGAGGATCTGCGTTGCCAGGATGGCCGCGTTCTTCACGCCGTTGATGGCAACGGTGGCAAGCGGCACGCCCGTGGGCATCTGCACGGTGGAGAGCAGCGAGTCCATGCCGCCCAGATCGCTCGTCTTCATCGGGATGGCGATGACGGGAAGCGGCGTGAAGGATGCGACGACACCGCCAAGGGCAGCGGCCTTTCCCGCACCGGCGATGATGACCTTGAGCCCGCGGTCAACCGCACTTGTCGCCCATTCGCGAACGTCATCGGGGTTGCGGTGCGCCGAGTGGATGACCAGCTCGTAGGGCACGTCGAACTTCTCGAGCATCTCCTTGCACCCGTCCATCGCGGGCAGGTCCGACTTGGAGCCGAGGATGATGCCGACGAGCGGCTTTTGTTCTGCCATGTTTGTTCTGTCCCTTCTCTTGAACGCCCCGAGCGCCTAAAGCTCGATGCGCGTGCGCAGCGCATCGCAGATGAGCGCCGCGATGATGGTCTTCGAGTCCTCGATGCGCGCATCGAGGACCGAGTCGATGAGGTCGTTGAGCGGCACCCACTCGACGGCGAGGAACTCGCCGGAATCGGGGTGCGCTGGGCCGGGAACGAGGTCGGTGGCAAGGTAGAGGTGCACGATCTCGTCGGTATAGCCCACCGATGTGGCGACCGGGGTCAGATAGCGGATCTCGCGCGCCTCGTAGCCCGTCTCCTCGGAAAGCTCGCGCTTTGCCGATTCGAGGGGGTCTTCCCCCCTGTCGATCTTGCCGGCGGGGATTTCAATCGTGATGCGCTCGAGAGCGGTGCGGTACTGGTGGACGAGCAGGATGTTGCCCTTGCCATCGAGTGCGACGATGCCGACCGCACCGGGATGGCGAATCACCTCGTGATGAGTGCGCCTGCCGTCCGGATGCTCGATGGCAACCCTGTCGACGTGCAGAAGCTTGCCGTCGTAGACGCGCTCGGATCCGAGGATGGTCTCCTCGAGGTCGGGTATGTCCTCGTGTTCTATCAGTCCCATGCACTCCGTCCTTTCAATGCGCGTGCGCCGATGTCGCGGCGCAGGGTCTTTCCCTCCCAATCGATGAGGTCGCAGGCCCTGTAGGCAAGGTCGCGCGCGGCCTCGAAGCTCTCGCCGAGCGCCGTCACGTCCAGCACGCGCCCGCCGTTCGTGTAAAACGTCCCGTTCTCGAGCCTGGTGCCCGCATGGTAGACGGTGACGCCCTCGAGCGCCTCGGCATCTTCGATGCCCGAGATGGCAAAGCCCTTCTTGTAGGAGGTGGGGTATCCCGCACTTGCGAGCACGACGCTCACCGCCCACTCGGGCTTCCAGGAAAGCTCGATGTCGGCGAGCCTGCCCTGTGCCGTCGCGACCATGACCTCGACCAGGTCGGTATCGAGTCGCGGCAGAATGACCTGGGTCTCGGGGTCGCCGAAGCGGCAGTTGAACTCGAGGAGCTTGGGGCCGTCCTCGGTCAGCATGAAGCCGCCGTACAGGACGCCGCGGTAGTCGATGCCCTCGGCTGCCATGCCGGCGACGGCGCGTTCCATGATGTCGACCATGGCGGCGTGCTCGTCATCGGTCACGATCGGAACGGGCGAGTACACGCCCATGCCGCCCGTGTTGGGTCCTTTGTCGCCCTCGAGCGCGCGCTTGTGATCTTGCGCCGGTGCCATGGGGAGCACGGTCGTTCCGTCCGTGAAGACGAGAAGGGAGCACTCGGGTCCCGAGAGCATCTCCTCGATGACGACGGTCGAGCCGGCATCTCCAAAGCGGCCATCGAAGCACTCGATGATGGCCTCTTCTGCCTGCGCGGCGCTCTCTGCCACAGTCACGCCCTTGCCTGCGGCAAGACCGTCTGCCTTGACGACGATGGGAGCGCCCTTCTTGGAGAGATAGGCAAGTGCCGAGTCGGCATCCGTGAAGGTCCCGTAATCGGCAGTTGGGAGGTCGTATTTCTTCATAAGGCGCTTCGAGAAGTCCTTGGAGCCCTCGATGCGCGCACCTGCCGCACCGGGGCCGAAGCAATCGATTCCCCGGGCGCGCACGGCATCGGCGACTCCCGCGACGAGCGGCGCCTCCGGACCGATCACTACGAGCGCGCAGTCATGCTGCTCGGCAAAGTCGGCGACCGCATCGCCGTCGTTTCCGTCGAGGTCGACGCAGGTGGCGAACGCCTCCATTCCGCCATTGCCGGGCGCGATGTAGAGCGTATCGCAGTGCGGGGACGCGACAAGCGAGCTCGCGATGGCGCATTCGCGCCCACCCGAGCCCAGAAGCAGGATGTTCATGGTTTACTCCCAGCCTCTCATGATGGTCTGATCGCGGTCGGGGCCGACCGTGATGATGCTGATGGGCGCACCGCAGAGCTCCTCGAGGCGCGCGACGTAGTCCTTGGCCTTCTGGGGCAGCTCATCGAAGCTGCGACAACCGGAGATATCGGTCTTCCAGCCGGGGAGCTCCTCGTAGACGGGCTTGGCATGGTGGAAGGCCGTCTGCTGGTCGGGAATGTAGTCGTAGCGCTTGCCGTCTGCCTCGTAGGCGACGCAGACCTTGATGGTGTCCATGGAGCTCAGAACGTCGAGCTTGGTGAGGGCAATGTCGGTGAGCCCGTTGACGTCGACGGCGTAGCGCGCGACGACCGCGTCGAACCAGCCGCAGCGGCGCCTCCGCCCCGTGGTGACGCCGACCTCATGACCCACATCGGCGAGCGTCTCGCCGTCCTCGTCGAAGAGCTCCGTCGGGAAGGGACCGGACCCCACGCGCGTGAGGTAGGCCTTGGCAATGCCGAGCACCTTCTGGATGTTGATGGGGCCGACGCCCGTGCCGGTCATGGCACCGCCTGCCGTGCAGCTCGAGGAGGTGACGAAGGGGTAGGTGCCGTGGTCGACGTCGAGCTGGGTTGCCTGGGCGCCCTCGAAGAGCACCTTCTTTCCAGCGCGCAGCTCCTGGTTGAGGAGCCTGCTGCAGTTGACCACATGTGGACGTATCGTGGCGGCGTACTCGAGGTACTCGTCGCAAATCTGCTCGACCGAGTAGGTCGGCAGGTTGTAGATGTCGCGCAGAATCTCGTTTTTAACGGCGAGGGCGGCGGCGACCTTCTCATGCAGGATCTTGGCATCGAGCAGGTCCTGGATGCGGATTCCGTAGCGCGCGTACTTGTCCTGGTAGCACGGGCCGATGCCGCGCTTGGTCGTGCCAATCTTGTTCTTGCCGAGGCGGGACTCGGAGGCGCCGTCGAGTGCGATGTGATAGGGCATGATGACGTGCGCGTTTCCGCTCACGAGAAGGCGGCTCGTCGAGATGCCCTGCTTTTCGAGGGAGGCCATCTCCTCGGTGAGCACCTTTGGATCGATCACGCAGCCGTTGCCGATGACCGGGGTAACCGAGTCGTACATGATGCCCGAGGGGATCAGGTGCAGCGCAAGCTTGGTGTCACCGTGGACGACGGTGTGCCCCGCGTTGTTGCCCCCCTGGTAGCGCACGACGTAGTCGTAGTTTGCGGCGATGAGGTCGGTGACCTTGCCCTTTCCCTCATCACCCCACTGGGTGCCCACGAGAATAGTTCCCGGCATATTCAGCTCCAATTGTTATAAGAGGTCAATACGAATCGATTCTAGCGCAAGCGCTCACGGCGGCTCCCACGATACGCATGACCTGCACAACAAAGACAGCAAAAGGCGGCAGACCCCTTTGCGTCGGGGTCTCTAGTACTCCGTCTCGCGCGAGAGGCCGTCGAAGCGCGTGCACTCGCTGTTGTATGCCAGATGGATGGTGCCGATGGGGCCGTTGCGGTGCTTGGCGACGATCACGTCGGCCGTGCCCCAATCCGGACGGTCCTTCTCCTCCGCCTCGTTCTCGTCTTTGGAGCGGTCGAGAAACATGACGATGTCGGCGTCCTGCTCGATGGCGCCGGATTCGCGCAGGTCGGACAGGACCGGGCGCTTGCCCTGGCGGGACTCGACCGCACGGGAGAGCTGCGAGAGCGCGATGATGGGCATGTCCATCTCCTTGGCCAGGATCTTGAGGCCGCGGGAAATCTCCGCGATCTCGACCTGGCGCGATTCGGTGCGCTGGTTCTGCGGCTGCATGAGCTGCAGGTAGTCGATGATGATGAGCCCCTTGTTGGGCTCGACGCGGCGCAGCTGGCGGCGCGCCTTGGCACGGACCTCGAGAATCGAGGCGGACGGCGTGTCGTCGACCCAGAGGTTGAGCTTGGAGAGGCGGTCGGAGACCTTGATGAAG
>JBMNPN010000049.1:0-17940 GCA_050943615.1 Coriobacteriales bacterium | reverse complement strand
GGGGCCGATGCCCATGTTGTTGGGGCTTCCGATATAGGTCATGAGCCGGTGGAGCGGCCAGTAGACGGCGTGCGGTCCGCCGATGGCACTTGCCACCGTCCAGGGCCCGTGTTCGTCGGTGAGCTTCTTCAGGCGAGCCGCGATGTCGTCGAGCGCCTCATCCCAGCTCACGCGCTCCCACTGCCCCGATCCCCGGTCTCCCACGCGCTTTAAAGGGTGGTTGACGCGGACCGTGTCATCGTAGAGCTTCTCGACGTTGAGCCGCCAGCGCGGGCAGCGCGAGGCGACGCTCGGGTCATAGGGGTAGCGCGTCGGATCGGGCGTGAAGCCCACGACCCGCCCGTCCTCGAGCGTGGCGTCGAAGGCGCACAGGTAGCCACAGTAATGGCAGTTCGTCTTTTTCGTCTCGGTAGTCATACCCTTGCGATTCTACCCGTCGAGCACACCGGCAGGTATCACAGAGCGGTAACGCTCGTCTCTCACTCAAACGTCTTGGGACCATCTTCCCCTGCCGTGAGCTCGGCGTAGGCGGGGTCGGCGTTGAGCGCATCGACCGATGCGTAGACCGCGTTCCAGTCGGTCTTCACGTCGAAGATGGGCTCGAGGTAGTGCATGACCGGGGCACTCCCCTCCCCGCGCTGCAGGGAGTTCACGCACGAAAAACAGCTCGAGAGCACGAGGTCCACATCGACGGTGTCGAACTCTGCCAGGCGCATGTCGCGGCGGTACACGCAGTAGTCGAAGGCGTAGGCGCTCACGAGCCCGCCGCCGCCGCAGCACAGCGACTCCTTGCCCTCATGCGGCAGGGAGACGAAGGTCGCCTTGGGATAGAGCTTGCGGGCAAGTTCGCCGTAAATGCCCGTTGCACGGTCGTAGCAGGCGTCCTGGAAGGCGATTCTGCCCGAAAAGTCGCTCACCTTGCCGCGCTGGTTGAGCAGGTCCGAGAGCTTGACAAGCTCGACGTCCATTCCCTCGAGGAGCTCGGGCAGCTCGAAGCCGCAGTGCGGGCAGGTGAAGACGAGGCGCGTAATCTCGTGTTCTTTCAAGAATTCCTGCGCACGGATGCGGTACTCGTCGAATTCGGGAAAGAAGCCCGGGTCGTAGAACGTCGCGCCACAGCAGAAGAAGAGCGTGTATGCCGCGATGCCCTCATCGCGCAGCCACTCCGAGACCTTCCTTGTGAGCTCGGGCTGATAGGAAGAGAGCGCGCAACCGGGGAAGAACGCCGTGTGGTCGGCATCGGTGCCGAGCGGCTCGCCTTCGATATAGTCGATCTTCTCGATGTCGCCGGCGTTCCTTGCCTTGAGCGACGAGAAGAGGTTCCACTTGAGGTCGGTGCGGAACTTGCGGTAGAGCGGGCGGATCTCGGGGTGCTCGGGAAGGAGCATGCCACGCAAAGGCCGGCAGGCGTCGATGGCATGGAGCCCCTTCGGGCACTTGACCGTGCAGCGGTTGCAGAGCGCACAGGTAAAGGGGAAGTGCCGCCAATCCTCTGACCCCGAGAGCAGCGACTCGCAGATATCGCCCAGGCAAGGCGTCCCCTCGCTGAAGTTTCCGCAGTTCGTGCGCGCGCACAGGCCGCAGCGGATGCACTTGTCGGCAAATTCCTCGACGGCCTTTCTCGGTTCGACCGGCATGAGATTCCCCTCTCTCAGCTACATGTACCTATGAATGATATCCCGCCCGCACACATTGGAGAAGCGGTATGCGCA
This sequence comes from Coriobacteriales bacterium, assembly GCA_050943615.1. Lineage (GTDB taxonomy): Bacteria > Actinomycetota > Coriobacteriia > Coriobacteriales > QAMH01 > CACZQA01. The sequence continues at coordinate 16,228 of JBMNPN010000049.1, read as the reverse complement.
AATGCGGACAGCCAACACCGAATTGCGCGCAAAGAGAACTGTCTCACATCACAGGTAGCAAGAGAGGCCCCGGGAAATGCCCGAGGCCCCTCGATACTCACATCCAAAACGGCAGCGAGTGCTGCACGAGCCTTGGAATGGAGGTGCTATTCAGCGTCAGTGGCGGCCTGCGCCTCAGCCTCTGCAGGCTCAGCGTTGACCCAAGTCCAGTACTGATAGCCCTCGTCCCAATAGTTCATGAACTCGTTGTTGCCGTAGGCCTTCGGGTTAGCACCCTTGGGCAGGCGGGTGTAGTACTTCTCCTCGCCGTTGTCCAGACGACGCTCGCAGGACCACAGGATCATGAAGCGGAGCAGGAGGCCGCCTGCAAGGGCGAGCACCGGGGAGACGACGGACGCGACGACCGTCTCTCCGCCCAGGACGTTGCAGAAGAACGGGATAATCAGGCCGCCCGTGAGCATGCAGCCCCAGAACAGGAACGCCCAGGAACCGCGCACCCAGCGATCGGCAATCGCCTTGGCGTACTTGTTGGACGCGCAGAACTGCAGCAGCACGTAGAGCAGCAGGACCAGCACCTCGAGCACGATCAGCACGGCATCGCACATGTGGAGGAAGCCCTTCATCTGCGCGCAGAGCTGAGAGCCCTCGATTGTGTTGAACGGGACCTGCAAGAAGTCCATCGGGAACGGGAAGACGCCGATGCACAGGCTCAGGCAGGCAGCGCCCGTGGAAAGAGCGGAGACCGTGAAGAGCACGGGCAGTGCGGGCGTCGCCCAGAACGGACGGCCCTTGAGGGAGGCGATCATGGTACCGGTGTAGACCATGACGCAGAAGCCCGCGCAGCCGGCCACGATCAAGAAGAAGTGCGCCATGCCCTCATACGGGATGAACGGGAACATCGTGAACCAGGTGAGCTCCCACAGGATGAAGAGCACCGCGAAGATCATCGAGATGGAGAGCAGGACAGCGCCCCACTTGATGACGGCCGTCTTGGTGACGAACGCGCGGTAGAAGTATTTCGGCTGGCCGAGCTCGAAGACCAGAAGGCCCGTGCCGACTGCCAGAACGATCAGTGCGATGAACACGCCCCAGACCAGGATGGACGAGGTGGCCACCGTCGGATAAACGATGAGATCCAGGACCATGGCAAAGGTGAGCATGCCGCCACCGAGGCCACCCAAAAACAGGTAGGTCGCAAGTTCCCAACCCCAGAACTGTCTCATTTAGTGCCTCCCAAGATCACGGATGTAATAGACCTGCGGATCGGTACCGAGGTCCTCGTGGATACGCTCGCAGCGATAGCCGTTGACGAGCTTGGAGACCTCGGAGTTCGGATCGTCCAAGTCGCCGAAGATGCGGGCCTTCTGATGGCAGGTCTGCACGCAGTAGGGCTGTTCGCCCTCGCGCACGCGGTCCTTGCAGAAGGTGCACTTGCGCATGAAGCCCTCGGACTTGTTGTAGTCGCGAGCGCCATAGGGGCAGGCGTTTGCACAGACTTTGCAGCCCATGCACTGGGTCGGCTCGACCCAGACGATGCCGTCGTCATCCTGGCGGGACGCGCCCGTCGGGCAGGCCGGCACGCACGCGGGCTTGGCGCAGTGCATGCAGATCATCGGCGTGAAGCTCAGGTGCACGTTGGGCCAAGTGCCCTCGGCGCCCTCGGAGACGACCGGGTTATAGATGATATCGAGCGGAAGCTCGTTCCAGGTACGGCACGCGATCGTGCAAGAGGAGCACCCAATGCAGCGACGCGTGTCCATGACCATTGCGTAACGGGTCATTAGTTGTTACCTCCAACCTCGACCTCGACCGTCGGATCTTCCATGCTGTAGTACTTGCCCGTCTGCATGTCTACCAGCAGGTTCTTGGTCGGGTCATATGCGCGCAGCGTGTACTTCTCGTAATAGACGTTGGTCGCGTCGTCGATCAGCCAGCCACTGTCGGGATCGTAGCGGTAGCCGGTCTCGGGATGGCGCGCCGTCTGCGTGATCGGATCCCACACGAGCATCTCGGGGACCTCGAAGGTCGGCTGCGGGCCGTCGGAAGGTTGGCCGTTGAAATCGTAGAACTGGCCGTTTGCCTCGTCGAGCAGGAAGTCGCCGTTGTAGTTGACGTACTTGTAGCCGGTGCCGTACTGGTAGTAGTTGTTCGTCTCGGGATCGATGACCCAGCCGGACTGCGGGTCATAGTAACGGCCCTCGTCGTTGACGGCGTGGCGGGTGATGTAGTCCCACTTGAAGCCGTCGGGCACCTCGAAGTCGGGCTGCACGTAGATCGGCTCGGCGAACTCCAGGGCGCGCTTCTGCTCGTGGGGCATCTTGTGGACGCCACCGCCGAGCTTTGCGAAGTCGGAACCCGGGATGGAGAACTCGCAGTCGTGCTTCGTGTACTCGTGGTCGAGGTCGGTGCACTTGTAGACTTTGCACAGCAGGCCGCGGTTGGCCCAGCAGCCCGTGATCGGATCGCAGTGCTCGTCATCGACGGAGGTCAGAACGTTGGTGTTGCTCTCGAAGCAGCCGAAGGGCTGGTCGCCTTCGGGGCCGCGCTCGGGGAACCACCAGCCGCGCTGCGTGTAGACAACGCGCGGATCGACGCAGGGCTCGACGTTGGCGCGCTGCTTGATGCGGCCACGACGGGTCTCGATCCAACACCAGTCGCCGTCCTTGATCTTGAGCTTCTCTGCGAGCTCGGGGTTGATCGAGAAGAACGGGTCGGGCTTGATGTAGCGGATGATCGGGTTGTTGAAGTGCTCGGAGTGGTGGTAGGGCATGAAGCCGCCGCCGGTGGTGAGCACGATCGGGTACTCTTCTGCGACCTCGGGGTCGTCGAACTCGTTTTCCGAAGGTCCGATGTAGGTCGGCAGACCGGGCAGACCAAGCTCCTCGAAGACCGTGCTCTTGAGCTCGACCTTGCCGGATGCGGTCGCGAACTCGCCGCGCGCCAGGTGCTTCTGGTACTGCAGCGGCGGATAGTACATGCGGTAGTTCTCGACGAACTCGTCATAAGAGCTGATGGGCAGGTTGAGCGGGGAGAGGATGTGGAAGTAGGCATCTTCCAGCGTCTCCCAGGGCCACTGCTCCTCGGTCTGGCCGCAGGCCAGTCCGAGGTCGCGCCAGATGTTGTAGTCGGTCTTGCGCTCGTAGAGCGGCTGGATGGCGCGCTCGGAGGCGACGATAGAGTCGGTCACGCCGTAGTTGGTGTGGATGACCGGGCGCTCCATGGCACCGGCAACCGGCAGGACGAAGTCGGCCTGGAGTGCGGTCGGGGTCATGAAGTACTCGAGCACGACCAAGAACTCGACCTTCTTGATGGCCTCATAGGTCATCTTGGCATCGCCGTAGGACGAAAGCGGGTTGGTGCCGCTCACGAACAGCGCGCGGACCTGATAGGGGTCGCCGGTAAGGATCGCCTTGAAGACGGACGGGCCGTGGGCCTCGCACATCCACTCTGCCGTGAAGGCCTTGCCCCACTTGCGCTTGGAGATCTCTGCCAGGCGACCGTAGCCGGGCCACGAGGTCATCTTGTACTTGTCAGAGCCAATCTGCTTTTTCTTGGCCTCGTCGGAAAGCGCGTAGTTGGCCTCCATCTCCTCGTCGGTGACGTAGGCGGCAGGACCGGGCATGCCGTCGCCGCCGGGGACGTCGAGGTTGCCGCAGATGGCGCGCATGATCGCACGGGCGTGCATGCCGGCGCCGGCCGTGCGGCCGAGCTGGTCCCACGTGCAACCCCACTGGATGTTGCCGGGGGTGTGGGTCGCGTACATGCGAGCGGCCTCGCGGATCTGATCGGGCTCCAGCCAGGTGAGCGGAGCTGCCCACTCGGGGGTGTACTGCTCGATGTGGTCGCGCAGCTCGTCGAAGCCCTCGCACCACTCGTCCACGAAGTCCATGTCGTACAGGAACTCGGTGATGATGACGTTGAGCATCGCCAGCGAAAGGGCGGTGTCAGAACCGGGGCGCAGCGGCAGCCAGATATCGGCGCGCGCCGCGGTCTCGGAATAGCGCGGGTCGACGACGATGAGCTTCATGCCGTTTTTCTGCTGGAAGTCGTAGTAGCCGTGCATGCCGGGCATGCTCGAGGCGCCGGGGTTGAAGCCCCACAGGATGACGCACTTGGAGTTGCCGAGGTCGGTCTCGAACGGAGACCAGCCGCTGACGGCCGTCTCGACCATGAAAGTCGGGATCCAGCACAGAAGCGCGTTGTGGAAGCCGTTCGGCGTTCCGAAGAAGTTCAGGAAGCGGCGACGCGCCCAGTCGTCGGTGCGCAGCGTGCCTGCTGCGGCCGCGACAGCCTCCGGGCCGCTTTCCTTCTTGATCTGATTGAGCTTTGCCGCAATTTCCGTCAGAGCCTGATCCCAGGAGACGCGCTCCCACTTGTTCTCGCCCTTCTTGCCCGCGCGCTTCATCGGGTAGTTGATGCGAGAGGGATTGTCGACGAACGTCTTGGCCTGGTTGCCACGCGTGCACAGACCACCGGCGTTCGTGGGGTGGTCCGGATCGCCCTCGGCGTAGATGAGCTTACCGTCTTTGACGTAAGCCAGAACGCCGCAGTTCTGATGGCAGAAATAACAGCATGACTTTCTTACTTCCACGCCTTCTGCGTGGATGTCAATTTCCTCTGTCACTGCCCCTCCTTCTACTTTCTCTAATCTCTCTTGCCGCAAGTAGTGCCCGGCGTCTTCTCAAGGGGCCGGGCAACAATGAACTCAACCCTACCCCACCTATGTGGATACGGCATCATGCCATCGGGTTGATTCCTGCCGAACGAGCTCACAGCAAAGAGCAGTGAAGCTAGAACAGCAAACGTGGTCAATTAAAGCACGGCAAATTGCAAATGTATAGCGATGAAAACCAACAAATAAAAGGTAAATCACGCTTTTTCGCGAAAAACAATGTTACTGAGAACCGCCGCTCCACGCCCACCTGTTCGGTCGCTGAGCGCCGTTGAGATAACCGCGTGCACGCCCCTTCACTTTTTAGGTGGAATTCGGCGAATTGGGAATGTCAATAGGTAGATGGCGGCGCTTTGCAAAATCGGACTCTCCTACCCCAACGGCGAAGGCGCTTTCGGCGCCTTTGGCTGGGCGATCGAGGCACCGGCAGCCTGTCCGGGCTTGGGTAGCACGGGGGCTCCGCAGTTGGGGCAGACCGTGGCATCGGGGTCGAGCTCGGTCTGGCAGACAGGGCACTTGAACTTGTCGGAGAGTCTGCCGCATTTGTTGCACATCGTGCACGGCCAGCAGATGCCACCGGCAAAATCTTCGCGCTCTACTGCACTTTTCATAGTACTTGTCTCCTCGTGTTCTCTTATCGCCATAGGGCAACGCTATATATTAGTCCGCGTGCCCTGGAACGCTCCCTTTCGCGGGAATACGGGTCCCATAACCTTTTTCAACGGACGAATATCACTCATACCGCAAGTATGAATTAGCATCCTTTCTCAAAAACACGAAAAGGAGACGGGCGTTTCCACCCGTCTCCTCTCCTGTTCCCTCTTTACCTATGCGGACCGCTCTCGGTCAGCCCGCAGATAAGCCTTTCGATACGGAGATCGTCTAGGCCTAGATCTCGATATCAGCTGCCTGAGGCGGAGTGAACAACACCTGGAAGGGCTTGTCCTCCATCTTCTTGACGAGCTCTTCGACCGGGCCGAAGGTCATGATGCTCGCCTGGCAATGGTGCACGCAAGACGGGTCCTTGCCGCGCTTGAGACGGTCCTGGCACAGATCGCACAGCGCCGTCGGCGTCGGGACGAAGTTGTAAACGTACTTGTCAGTGCCGTGAATCGGCCACGGGCCGAGCTGCTGGACCTTGATGCCCCACTGCTCCAGATCCATGTCGTGCTCGGTCTGGCAGGCGACCTCGCAGGAGTAGCAGCCCGTGCAATACTGGTAATCGATAAGAATGCCGTACATTACAGCTCCTCCTCCTTGCAACGATAGACCTTGCACAGCGTGCACTTGAGGTCAGCGCCAAAGCCGGTCTGGCCGGGCTTGTTGCGCAGCAGCTGGTTGACCTGGGACTGACGCCAGCCGTAAAGGTTCGGCTCGGTGCCATCCTGCTCGGGGAACCACCAGCCATGCTGGCAGGCGACGGAGTACTCCGCGACCTCGTAGGTGATGCGAGCGCGCTGACGGCAGCGGCCGCGATGGTTCTCGACCCACACCCAGTCGCCTTCGGAGATGTTGTTCTTCTCGGCGGTCTTGGGGTTGATCTGGACCCACGGATCGGGAGTGAGCTGACGCAGATACGGGATCTGACGATGCTCGGAGTGGAAGAAGGACGTGGTACGGGCGCCGGTCGTCATGATCAGCGGGTACTCCTTGTAGAGTTCCGGCGTGGACTTCGGGCCGATGCCAGGCTCCTCGATGTAGGGCAGCGGGTCATAGCCGAAGTTCTGGAACAGCGAAGCGTAGAGCTCGACGCGGCCCGTGGGGGTGTTGAAGCCCGGCTGGCCGTCGGGGCGCAGTGCGCCCGTCTCGTACTTGCGATACTCGTACTTCTGATACATCGGGCCGTGCTCGCGCAGCTCTGCCCAGGTGTGGCCAGAGGGCTTGACGATCTCGTCGAAGCACTGCTCGTCGTTGTCCCACGGCCAGCAGTCCTTGTCGAAGCGGGAGCCGAGCAGCAGGTTGATCTCTGCGTCGGACTTTGCCTCGCCCTCGGTGGCGCAGGTCTGGGAAATAGCGGACAGGAAGTAATAGTGAGCGCGGACGCCCTTCTTCTCTGCCCAGGTCTTAACGGGAAGAACGATGTCGGCGAGGTGCTGGATCGTCGGGTTCATGAACACATCGCAAGCCGCGACGAACTCGCACTTCTTGAGAGCCTCGTACCAACGCTCGGTCTCGCAGGACATGGAGGACAGGGTGTTGGAGGACTGGATCCACAGGCCCTTCAGGCCGCCAGCTTCGGCAACCTCGAGGATGAGGTCCGGCGGTCCGGCCTGGGTGAGGCCGTAACGGTACATCGGGTACTCCTGCCAGCCGATACGACGCTTCTGCATCTCGGGGGACAGGACGTCGTAGTAACCCCAGGCACCGGCGGACGGCTGGTTGACGCCCATAGGAGCCTCGGTGTAGACGACGCCACCGGGGACGTCGAGGTCACCGCAGATGGTCCACAGAGCGGCGATAGCCTGGGCGCACGGGGTGCCCTGGGACTGCATATCGACAGCCAGGCCCCAGACGATGGAGGCAGGATGCGCGTTCGCGAACATGCGAGCAGCGGTCTTGATCTTCTCCATCGGGATCCAGCAGGTATCCTCGATGAACTCATCGGAGTACTCATGGCAACGCTCGGCGAGAGCCTCGAAGCCATAGGTCCAGCGCTCGACGAAGTCGTGGTCGTAGAGGTCCTCGTCGATGATGGTCTTCAGCATGCCGATGGCAAGCGCGGTGTCGGTGCCAGGACGGACCATGAGGTGTAGGTCCGCGTTGGCAGCCAGCCAAGTGACACGGGGATCGACGGTGATGAGCTTGCAGCCAAGCTTCATGACGTCGGTGATCCAATGGCCCATGTAGAAGTCGGGGTTGGAGATGGTGGGGTTGCAGCCCCAGCAAATCGTGACCTCGGGGCAGACCCATTCGGGGTTGTCGTAACGGTCGACCATGAACTGGGACATATCGGCGATGAGCATGCCGCCGTAGGTCATGACCATCAGGGACACGCGCGGCAGATAGCACGCGGTGCCGGAAAGAACGCCGTACTCGTTCGGCGACTGCATCGAGTAGAGCAGACGGCCAACCTGCCACATGATGTCGCGAGCAGTGCCGCGATGACCGTGGATGGTCTCAGGACCATAGGTCTCTGCAATGCGCTTGAACTCGCGCTCGCACGTGTCGAGTGCCTCGTCCCAGGAGATGCGCTGCCACTTGTTCTCGCCGCGCTCGCCCATGCGCTTCATCGGGTACAGGATGCGGTCAGGATGGTACTCGACCTGCTTGAAGGCCAAGCATCTCGGGCACAGACGACCCTGGTTGTACGGGTCCTCCGGATCACCCTCGATGTCGACGATCTTGCCGTCCTTGTCGGTGGTGACAAGAACGCCGCAACCCTCGTGGCAACCAGGAGCGGACCACACCGACGAACGGGTGACGGTGTACTCGCCCTCTTGCCACTGCCAAGGATGACTGTAGTGGGTCTCCTGCAGTTCGAAGGTCTGACCAGCGCCGAAGTTGAATTGGTTCTCGTTGGCTTCAGTCCCGATTTCGTCACGGGCCTTGCCTTCAGTAGCCAGTTCGATGTCTTCAGCCATGTGTTACCCCCTTCTTTCCTCTCTTCAGTTCTCTCTCAGATTTGCAATAACGCACAGAAACGGGCTTGATGAACGGCCCGGACATTGAGCGCAAAGTAACAATACGAGGTTTGCCCGTTCTATACATCGGTGTCGGGGGTTGAGCTGCCCATTTCAAACATCAAGATTTAGCGACAATTCATCTAGCACTCAAAGATGTAACTGAAGCGTTTCTTGCAGGTCGTTGGCGGTGTTTTGCAAAAGGTGCAATGTATCGCGATATCACTTGGTAAAGATGAATAAATTAAACAATTTACGGTAATGGGTTCACAAAGAAATGGCAAGGACGGTTAATCGCCCAAAGGTTGTACGCAATCCGCACAAGGCGTGCAAGCAGATGCTGAATTCGAGGAGACAGGCGCGCACACCCAGAGCCCATCTGGCGGGCAGGCGGGGAAATAGCGTGCGCGGGACTGGAAATCCTCAGGGGCGCGCACAGCATTTGCCCATTTGGCGGGCAGGCGGGGAAATAGCGCGCGGGTTCGGGAATCTTCGAGTTCGCGCACACCCAGAGCCCATCTGGCGGGCAGATGGGGAAATAGCGTGCGCGGGACTGGAAATCCTCAGGGGCGCGCACAACATTTGCCCATTTGGCGGGCAGATGGGGATATGCTGTGCGCGGGACTGGAAATCCTCAGGGGCGCGCACAGCATTTGCCCATTTGGCGGGCAGGCGGGGAAATAGCGTGCGCGAGTTCGGGAATCTTCGAGTTCGCGCACACCCAGAGCCCATCTGGCGGGCAGATGGGGAAATAGCGTGCGCGGGACTGGAAATCCTCAGGGGCGCGCACAACATTTGCCCATTTGGCGGGCAGACGGGGAAATAGTGTGCGTGTGATCGGCAGCGGAACGAACGCGTGTGCAAAGAAAAAGGGCCGCCGCTTCGTGATAGAAGCGACGGCTCTTTCTCGATGCAAGGAACTGCTCAGCCCACAGCTCCTCAAAATGCCATCTGCTGGCAGACGAACGGCCTTGTCGTCTGCTAGCAGGAGAGGCTCATTGCGCGAGCACTAGTGCTGCTCGGCAGGCTTGCCGCCTTCCTGGCCCGGCTGGGGCTTCGGCAGACGGATGAACAGTGCGCAGATGAATCCAACAAGGCCGATCGGGACAATCGTGACCATGGAGGCGAACTCCATGCCAGCAAGGCCGCCCGTGCCCATCGCGGCAGCAAAGATCACGCCAGAGAGCGTGTTGCCCAGCTGCTGCAGGAAGGTGATCAGCGCGAAGCCGAAGGAGACGGCCGTCGCACCGCCACGGCCCGTAAGGAGCGGAACGTACGGACGAACGCCGGCGATCATGATGCAGTTGCCCAGCACCTGGAAGACCGCATAGACCCAGAACGTCCACTCGCCCCAAGACTTGAAGCCAGCAACGCACATCAGGAAGATGCACAGGGAGCCGAAGGCCACGAACAGCCACTTCTTGTACTTGGTGATCTTGTCGTAGACGATGCCGAAGAACGGGGCGATGATGCCGCAGGCGGACAGCAGCGTGTTGACGAGGGAGACCATCGTCGAATCGTGCGACCAAGACCAGCCCGCCAGCGAGAACCACGTCGACATGTTGTTCGTGAAGGCGTAGTTGCAGAAGTTGAAGGCGAGCCAGGCAACGCAGAGCAACCACAGCTGCGGCTGCTTGATGGCGGCCTTGACGCGCGGGTCGCTGTAGGAAGCACGCTCGGTGGAAACCTCGGTGGCCTCTTGAGCGTCAGGATCGCGGACGATGAAGAAGGTCAAGACGAGCTCGATGACGAAGAGCACGACGACGATCCAGAAGACGACGTCGATGCCGCCGATGATCGCGGGCAGCTCAGAGACGTACTCCGCGTTTACCGGTGCACCGTTCAGGCCGAGAGCGCCAACGGTGAAGGCGACGGTGTTGAACGTGTGATAGTCGATGCCAGAAGCAGCGGTGATGATCGGACCGGCGATGTTGTAGATGATGATCATTCCGACCGGGACCCAGATGCCCCAGATTGCAAGGGCAAGCCCCTTCTGACGGTCAGCGATCCACAGAGACGTGAGCGTCGTGCAGGAAACGCCGCAGAGACCGACGCCAACGCCGGCGATGATGCGGCCCGTCACGAACATGCCGAAGCTCTGCCCGGACAGCGCGACGATTGCCGTGCCGACGATGCTGAATGCCATCGAGATCATGATGACGTTACGAGCGCCCCACTTGCGGATAAACCAGCCCGCAGGAAACGCCATGACAAGAGCGGTCAACGAGATAGCCGACATAACGGTGCCGATACCGCCCAGGCTGCCAAAGTTGCCTGCAGCAAGCGCGTACTTGACGCTTGTGCCGGTCACGTTGAACCAGCCCATGCAAACTGTGATGCTGTAAGCAAAGATGATTATGAAGACGAGCCAGCCTTTCGGCGACGTCTTCGCTTGCGAAGCATCTGCCATTATTTCCCCACCTTTCGAGTTAGGCCACGGCAGTCCCTCCGACTGCCGCCATTACCGACCGCGTGAAGCTGGCTGAAAGCTTCGACGGGTGATAATCAGAAACGTGCAGACATGTTGGAAGCCACGTGCCATGGGGGCTTTCGATCAGCCAATTGAAGCCGCCCGCAGCACATGGCTCCATCAAATCTGCACATAACACGATACGCGCACCACTCGCTTCTATCATCCAACTATGAGGTTTAGCAACTCAGATTCAGGCTACAGGGTCGAAGATTCAGCGGCGCATACATGCTTTCTAGACCTCCACCTCAAATGTTGAGTTGATAGGTCTGACCTGCTGTTTTATTAGATGAAAGAAATGCTTCGTGCGACAGCATCAATCTGGAACGCGAACCATCCGCCAAACGATTGGCCCTCTCTCAAAGAAAGCGAGCAGTAGCCCTTCCGGGGTTTATGAGAAATCTAAAACTTGGGCTTTTTCGCTTCCCCTAGCTTTAGCGCAGCAAAGAAAGAGGAAGGGCCCTGGCAGATTTGAATTCGAGAGTTTCTCAGACGAGCTCGTCCATGATGTCGATGAACTTCTGCTGAGAATGGATGCCCGACTTCTTATAGATGTTGTGGATGTGGGTCTTTGCCGTGCTCTCTGAGATAACGAGCTTTTCTGCAATGTAGTGGGCATTGCGTCCCTTGACGATATAGAAGAGGATCTCTTCCTCGCGCGGAGAAAGCCCATAGCGCTTGGCCAGCTCGGCGCACTTAGCGTGCTCGATGTCATCGGGCGAGCTCGCATTGACGTCCACGACGACCGGAACGACATCGAGTTGCTTGGAATAGTTCTGCGAAAACGGGAACAAGATGAGCGCGCTGACGATGAGCACGGCCACGAGCACCAACCCGCCAGAAACGAGCGCGGAGTCAGAAAGCGTCAGGTTGAAGATGATATTGTTGATAATGAAGCCCAAGATAAAGCCTGCGTAGGCAGGAAGCTTGCCGCGCACCGTCAGAAAGACCGGCGACACCTTTTGCACACGCGTCAGGCGCACAAGCGTGCAGCCATGTGCCAGGCGCAAGATCACCCAAACGGAGAAGAGGATCACGCAGGTCACGATCAGCCAGTTGATGTTGATGCCGGCAATGAGCAGGGCGACCGATGCGGCACCGATGCTGCCGCGCAGCAGATTGATAAAGGTGAGGTTCTTGCCGGACAGACGCACGCAGAGAACGAACACGATCAGCGAGACCAGCGCGACCCCAATTGCCACGAAGAAGATGATGGAACCCAGTTCGTAGAGCATGGGGAGCAGAAAGCCGAGCGGGATGTTCGTGATGAGAAGCAACGCAGAAAGTTTGTGGTTGAACGTGCTCCCCTTGTCCTCGACCTCTTCCTCTTCTTCGGCCTTGTCCTTGGAACCCTTTTTCTTCTTGCCAGAACCAGGCTCGTTGAACTCTCGGCGCACGCTCACGCCATAAAAGAGTGCCAAGTTCATGGCCATGAGCAGGATGCCCATGACGCCCTGAGCGACCGGGTCCATGAAGATGACAACGAGCAGCATCACGGCCAGCGCGGCGATCATCGCGCTGCCGAATATGACGAGGGTATCGTCCACGCGGCCACGCGAAGAGAGGTCCTCCCAGCCGACGATAAAGTATCCCGCGCCAAAGCCCGCCACCGCATATGCCAAGCCGCTGGCAGGAACCGGAACAAAGATGGAGCACGCCTCGAGCATGAGGAGCACAGGCGGGATGCAGCCGACGAGCCCCCAGATGATAGTCTTTGCCGGCGTATAGGCGTGCACCGCGTAATCGCGCGGATGACGCAACGCGAACAGGGCGCCCACGGTGATGCCGATGAAACTCATGAGCTGAACCATACGCCGCGCAAACGAATCAGCGCTCATCGGGAACACGAACGGATAGCCGATGATGAGCAGGAAGTAATAGGCGAACATCCCGATAAGACCGAGTAGAATCAGTACCTCGATAACGCCAATTGTCTTGCGCTCAGACGTAGACAAACAAATCACTCCGAATTCATTCGTGGCTCTACACCTTACAGGTGGAGCAGGCCGTCACGATATGACATGCACCGAGCGGCTGAGTGCTCTGCACACAATTCGGGATTATAGCGTTGAGGAAAAATTGATTCATACGTTTTCTTTCCAAGGTGCAATCCCAAAAACGAGTATCTTGTGCTCGAGTTTGACAACATAGGTGCTCTGAGCAGCATGAACAGGTGAAAATAAGCCGCTTAGGATGAGTGGCGCGAAAAAGTGAAAAACCGCAAGCGGGCCACGCGCGCTGTCGCATAGCCAAACGATAGGAGAGCATTAACTGGCGGCAACAATAAACGGCGCGCCGCAAGCCATTGCTGCAGCGCGCCGTGCAAGAAAGCAAATCTTTAGATGTCGACCTCTAAGCGTTAGGGTCGTCGACGTAGTTTATCTTGGCCTTTGCGGTGACGTCCTTGTTGGCAACGTAGCGAAGCGCCGCCTTGCGGAAGGCCTCCTCTTCCTTGGGGTCCTTCTCGAGACGGGCGATGAGCTCGTTTTCCCGACCCATCGGCGCCATCATCTTCGCGACCTCTTGGATGTCCTCGTTTGTCGCCTCGAGGTTGTAGTGGCGCGCCCAGGCATCGAGCGCAAAGCCCTGCGTGAGCATCTCGCGCGTCTGGAACATCAGCATCATGGAAAACGTGTTCTCGTCGAGCCCCTGGGCGCTGAGCATCTCCTTGAGCGTCTTTCCCTGCGCCTTGGCCTGCTGCTCGTAGCTTGCCATGAGGTCGGCACGCGTCGTCTCGTAGAAGTAGTCGTCGATGTGCCCCTCGAAGCGCGAGGCCAGCGCATAGGCAGAGCGCGAGTTCTTCTCCTGCTCGATCATGCGGTCGGCCTCTGCGATGAGCTGCTTTCTGGTCTGCTCCTTGAACTCGTCGGCGCTCTGGTACATCGGCATGTACTTGCGCACCCAGCGGTCGGTGATCTCGGGCGTGACCTTGCGCATGATCTTGTTGACGGTGACGATGGCGTGGAAGCTGCGCGTCTTGCCCTCCTCATCGTCGAAGTCGGGGGCGTCAAAGTCGAATTCCTTGGTATCGCCGACGTTCATGCCTAGGATCTCACGGTCGAAATCGGTGGGCATGAGCCCCTCGCCCACCGTGTAAAGACGGTCATCGGAGCTGATGTTGGGAACGGGCTCGCCGTCTTTGAGCACCTGGATGTCGATCTTGATGTTCTCCTTGGGACCGACGACCTTTCGCTTGGTGGGAACGTAGTCGGCGCCGAACTGCTCGGCGTATTCCATCATCTTCTCTTCGACCTGCTCGTCGGAAACCGACATCTTGGGCATGTCGAACTCGACCGGGTCATAGGACGTGAGCTCGTACTCGGGAATGGGAGGGGCATCGTCGCCGCGCGGGATGCCTGCGGTCTCGTTGACCGGAATCTGCTTGTTGTCCTCATCCTTGCTTGCCATGCTGCTCTACCTTTCGCTCTCAAAGGGGATGTCTGCCCCTGGTCTCTCCTGCCCATTTTCGCATATAGATGCCTTTCGGGAAGCACCAGCTGGGTGCAATACGCACCTTCAGGGCACTTTCAACCTCTCAGGTTCACCTCTCCCGCGCTTCTCATACTGCCCGTTGAGTCGACCGCGATGAACCCGCAGCCCGGATAGCGCGCCCCACGCCCCTCAACAGCTTCCATGCCCCCAATGAGCAACGCCGTGGAGAGCATATCGGCCTCAAGCGAGCTTTTCGACACGACCGTGGCAGAGGCCACATTCGATCTGGAAGGCCTTCCCGTGCGCGGGTCGATGAGGTGATGGAAGCGCATGCCATCCTTCACGAGCGGGCGCTCGAGACAGCTGCTCGTGACCACCGATGAGTCCGTCACCTCGAAGGCGATGGGCTCAGGTCGCAGGCCATCCGGAAGATCGACCACCAGATGCCAGGGGCGGTTCTCGGGATGCTGCCCCAACAGGTAGAGGTTTCCGCCCAGGTCGATGTCGGCACGGCAAACGCCCTCCTCGCGAAAGCGCGCCGCGATCTTGTCCGCGGCATATCCCTTGGCACACGACCCGAAGTCAAGGCGCAAGGACGGGTCGCGCTTCTCGAGCGTACGCCCGTTGAGAACAAGGTGCTGGGCACCCGTGTGCATCCGAGCGCGCTCGACCTCCTCATCGCTCGGGAGACCTTCGGTCCACTTCCACAGAAAGCTCGACGCCCCGATTGTGCAGTCAAAGGCGGGCTCCTCTTGCGAAAAGGAAAGCGCCGAAGAAAGAAGTTCTGCCATCGGACAGGACAGCTCGAAGATCCCGGTGCCCGCGTTGATGCGCGCAAGTTCGCTTTGCGGGTCGCGGGGCGCAAATGTCGCATGCAGGTCGGCACAGAGCCCCGCTGCCCACAAGAGGAGCTCGCGGGCACCGGGACCTTCATCGATGGTGATAGAGTTTTTCGTGTGGAAGCCGGAAAACGATACCGCAAGCGACCCCGGCCAGGCACCGTCACTGAGCTGCACGCCGTCTGGCAAGCCGGTACGCATAGGCCCTGCAATCCCTCAGCTCTGAGAGGAGCTGCCCGGAGGGGTCACGGGCGGCAGTCCGCCGTCCTGCTCGATTATCTCGTTTACTGCGGCGTTTATCTCATCGACCGTCGCGTGGACGTGCTTGTCGACCTTCCAGTCCGTCTGAGACGGAGAGCCGTCGGCGTCGTCGCCAGCGGCTCTCTTCTTCTCAACGGTGTGGTCATCAGAATTTTTACGTTTCCTATCGCACATCGTCACGCTCTTAACTTGAGGCTCCGGCCTGACCTATGCCTGGGCAGCAGCCTTCTTTTCTTCTGCCTTCTCGGCAGCGACCTTCTCGATCTCATCGACGATGACACCGAGCCACTGGGAACCGTCGATGTCCTCTGCCTTGCCAGCGTCGACCTCGGCAGAAATTGCCGGGTCCATGGGCACGCGTGTCCAAGCGGGAATCTTCTTCTGCTTGGCGATAGCCTCGACCTCGGACTTGCCGAAGATCTCGTGACGGGAACCGCAGTCGGGGCACTCGTAGTAGGACATGTTCTCGACCAGGCCGAGGACCGGCACATCCATGTGCTCGGCCATGCGGATGGCCTTCTCGACGATCATGTTGACGAGCACCTGCGGGGCCGTCGCGACGATGACGCCGGTCAGCGGGAACTGCTGGAAGACGGTCATCGGGATGTCGCCCGTTCCCGGGGGCATGTCGATGAGCAGGTAGTCGAGCTTGCCCCAGTTGATGTCGGAGTAGAACTGGGTGAGGATGCCGTTGAGCACCGGACCGCGCCACAGGAAGGGCTGGGCCTCGTCGCTCGTGAGCATGTTGGTGGAGACGATCTTGATACCCGTCTTGGTGACGGCGGGGGCGAGCATACCGTCCTCGTCGACGCTCGGCGGCTCGTGGATGCCGAAGGAGCGCGGGATGGACGGGCCGGTGATGTCGCCGTCGAGAATCCCGACGGAATAGCCGCGGCGCTGCAGCTCGCAGGCGAGAAGTGCTGTGGTCATCGAC
>JBMNPN010000048.1:0-17973 GCA_050943615.1 Coriobacteriales bacterium | reverse complement strand
CTGAGGACGAAGTCCCCGCATTCCGTGGCAAGGTTCTGCTCGATATGGCCCAGATGGAGGTCGTCGAAGGCGATGGCCTCATCGGGCACCTCCACGCGGTAGGCAGGCGAGCGCTTTTCCGAAAGCTGCTCGACCTGGTCATCCGTAAGGTCACGGCACGTCCCTGGATACACGGGTGTCCCGTCGGACAGGTGCGGCGCAGAGGCTGCATGCAGATCGGCACGCGAACAAAAGCAGGGGTATACGTGCAGCTTTCCGGAAAGCTTACGATAGGCGTCCTCATAGCGATCGAGGTGCTGGGACTGCACGTAGGGTTCGCCATCCCAGCCAATTCCGAGCCAGGCGAGGTCGTCGTAGATGAGCTGTATTGCCTGTGGGCTATTGCAGCGCTCGTCGAGGTCCTCGATCCGGAGCAGGAACGGACGCCCCGTCTGCCGTGCATCGGCCCACGCAAGGAGCGCAGACATCAGATTACCTATGTGCATGCGCCCGCTCGGGCTCGGCGCAAAGCGCACGCACCCCGCAACCACCATCGACGTGTCTGGCATCAGATTCGTCCCCTATCATTCACTATCTGAGTCAAGCGATACGTTCACATCATAGGACAGGCCGTCGGGCATCTCGTTGATGGTGATGCTGTAAGACTCCTCGCGCTCATCGACCCACGCGGAGAACTTCTTCGAGATCTTGTCCTGGAGCGCATCGCTTTTCAACTGGGCAAGTATACGCTTGGGAATCTTGCTCTGGTCGACATGTCCAGATTTCTTCGAGACGGAAAACGTCGCATCGCAGTAAACGAGATACCACGAGTCCCCCACCTGCACAGGATCGCTCACATGATTTTTCTGCAGGCCGTTCAACGTGGCGATATAGGATTGGCTCATGTCCTGGCGATCGGAGCTCAGCGAGTTCCAGCCAGCGTTGGAGACGTCCCCTCCCATCTTCTTAAAGCGCTTGAGGGAGATCTTCTCCCCCTTCGAGACCATCTTCGCCCGCGCCCCTGCCGCATCCTGCTCGCTGTTGAAAGTTGCATAGTAGCTGTGCTTGCCGTGGTAGTTCGTGGCGTTGGCGTCGACTTCGTCTTGCACCTCGGACTTGCTGACCGTGACGTTCTTGATGACGCGCGCCTTCAGACGCTCCTCGAGAAGACGGTCCGACTCGTTTTCCCGCCATGATTCCTCGTCGTAGCCATAGCTTGCGAGAACGCTGCTCCACGAATCCGCTCCATAGCGCTCTTCGTAATAGGCCTTCTCCTGGGAAATGACCTCGTTGAGCGCCTCGTCGGTGAGGGTGATGTTTCTCGAGGAGCACTCCTGGCGAATGACCTCGCGGGGAATGAAGTTTTCCTCGAGAAGATAGCTGCGCAGCGATTCGGCCGTCATGCCGTTGGAGCGCAAGAACTCCGCCCAGCCGGTATCGGTCTCGTAATCCTCGTTTTCGGAACGGAACCCCTCGATGTACTCGGTGACTGTGTCCTCGGTAATCTCCGTTCCGTTCACGGTCGCCGCGACAGCGGGCTTCTGGGGAATGCCGAAGCACCCCGCCAGAGGGAGCGTGCACAAGATGAGCGCAACGCTCAGGGCATATGCAAAAAGCCTACGCCCCAACGCTTCTCCTCCCAGCCTCGAAGGCCTCGAGGTTGGCGGAGACGGTCTTGGGCGGAACGCGCTTCTCGATGACGTCCTTCCAGAGTTTTTCTGCGAACGGGAGCGCCGTCGACAGGGCACCGATGAGCACGACGTTCGTCGACTTGGGGGAACCGGCCTTGCGGGCAATCGAACCCGCAGGCACGAGCGTCGCGTTCAGGGCCTGCAAACGCCCCTTGGCATCTGAGGGCATCTCTGCCGCCCCGATTGCCACGGTCACCGGCGAGATGATCTCGTCGTTGACGAAAAGCGAGCCGCCTTTCTTCAGGAACTGCTGGGCACGCAGCGCCTCGATCGCCTCGAAGGCGACGATGCAATCGGCGCTGCCGGGGTCGCAGATCATGCTCGACACCTCATCGCCGAAGCGCACCACGGTGCTCACCGAGCCACCACGCTGCGACATGCCGTGAATCTCGGAGAGCTTGACCTCGCAACCTGCAGCCGCGGCGGTCTTGGCGAGGATATCACCGGCCAGAATAGTGCCCTGTCCGCCGACGCCCACGAGCAATACGGTCTTGGTTTCCATCGCTTACTCCCCCTCCTTTGCAGGTGCGCCCTCGATGCAGTCGAACGGGCAGACCTGCGCGCACTGACCACAGCCCACGCATTGCGTGGCGTCGATGACGGCATGTCCCTCATCGTCCTTGCCGAGCGCCGGGCAGCCGAGTTGGATGCACACGCCGCAGGCGTGGCAGTCCTCAATTGTCGGGACGGGGTCGCGGTGCCTGTCGACAAGGCGACAGGGGGATTTGAAGACGATGACCGAGAGCCTGTCTTTGGCATCGGTCGCCTCTTTGAGCGCCTTTCGGACCATCTCAAGGTTCTGGGAGTCGACGAGCGCCACGTCCTCTACCCCGAGCGCCTGGCAGACCTTGACGACATCGAGCTCGTGGCCAGCGGGGGCGTCGAGCCTGTCCTCCCCTTTCCTGGCCGCCTGCTTCATGAGCGTGATGCCGTTGCAGGGATTGCCCTGGCAGCCCGTCATGGCCGTCGTGCGGTTGTCGAGGATGCACAGCGTCCCCGTGCCGCCGTTATAGACAGTGCCGAGCAGGCTCGTCAGACCGGAGTGCGCAAAGGTGCTATCGCCGATGACGCCGACGACGGGACGGCCGTCTCGCTCCTGGGTGTGTGCAAGTTCCATACCGTGTGCCATGGAAAGCGAGGCCCCCATGTCGATGGTCGAGTGAACTGCGCAAAGAGGCGGCGTTGCACCGAGCGTGTAGCAGCCGATATCCCCCGTGACAACAGCCTTGAGGCGCCTGAGCTCGGAAAAGACAAGTCTGTGGGGGCACCCAGGGCAAAGTGAGGGCGGGCGCGGCGGCAGGTCGTCGGCCGCATCGAGATGCTCCGGTTGCTCGATGCCGAAGGCCGTGCGGATGCGCTCGGGTGTCATCTCACCATCGAGCGGAAGCGCGCCCGCCGGCGGAACGGAAAGCTCGATGCCGAGCGCGCGCACGTGCTCGGAAAAGTAATCGCAAGATTCCTCGACGACGTAGACCTTGTCCACGGCCGCTGCGAATTTCGCGAGCTTTTCCGGCGGAAGCGGCCAGGACATCCCGAGCTTGAAAGTGCTCGCCTGCGGAAGCGCCTCGCGAACATGCTGGTAGACAGCGCCGCTGCAGATGATGCCGATGGAGTTGTCGCGCATCTCGATGCGGTTGAGATCGGTGTTCTCCGAAAAATCGATGAGCTTTTTCGTGCGCGCATCGGTTGCGAGACGGCGCTTGCGCGCATTGGCGGGGACCATGACGTACTTTGCCGGGTCGGGCGCAAAATCGCGCAAGGCGACACCAGCGCGCATCTCGCTCGTGCCGACGAGCGTCTTGGTGTGGGCGATGCGCATGGACTCGCGCAGCATGACGAGCGTGTCGAATTCTTCCGATATCTCGAAGGCACGCTTCACGAAGGCATGTGCCTCGGCAGAATCGGCGGGCTCGAGCGCGGGAACGCGTGCAAATGCGGCGTAGTTGCGCGAGTCCTGCTCGTTTTGGGAGGAGTAGATGGAGGGGTCATCCGCCGCGAGCAGCACAAGCCCGCCGTTCACGCCCGCGTTGCAGACCGACATCAGCGGATCTGCCGCGACGTTGACGCCGACGTGCTTCATCGTCACAAGACAGCGCGCGCCTCCCATGGAGGCGCCGATGGCAACTTCGAGCGCGACTTTCTCGTTCGGTGCCCACTCACAATAGACGCCCTCATGCCTGCTCAGGTTCTCGAGCGTCTCGGTCGAGGGCGTACCGGGATATCCGACGCCGATATGGACGCCCGCCTCCCACGCGCCCTGAGCGATGGCCTCGTTTCCCGAAAGAAGTTCTCTCGTCATGAAATAGCTCATCCTCGCCTTCCGTATTTACCCTTCTCGGGAATGCGAAAAAGTTCCTCTTCCCACTCGCACCCCGAAAAACCTCACTCGTCCGGCAGTTGCGTGCCGCAAACGCCCTACTGGTCACTTTCCTCGGCAACCAGGTGCTCGACGCCGTATTTCTCGCGCAGCTTGGGCTTTTCGATCTTGCCCGTCGCATTGCGCGGAACCTGCGCGAAGATAATCTTGCGCGGGCGCTTGTAGCGCGGCAGGGCAAGGCAGAACTCGTTGACCTCGTCTTCGGTGAGCGTGGAATCGGGCTTGACCTCGATAATGGCGGCCGCGATCTCGCCCAGGCGCGCATCGGGAAGGCCGATGACTGCGACGTCCTTGATGGCGGGATGTCCCGAGAGGAAATCTTCCACCTGAACGGGATAGATATTCTCACCGCCGGAGATGACGACGTCTTTCTTGCGGTCGACCAGCCAATAGAAGCCGTCCTCGTCCTGGCGCGCCATGTCCCCGGTCAAAAGCCAGTCCCCCTTGAGGGCCTTGGCGGTCTCCTCGGGATCGTTGTAGTAGCAGACCATGACGCCCGGGCCCTTGACCCAGAGCTCCCCGACCTGGCCCTGTTCGACCTCGTTGCCGTCGTCGTCGCAGATCTTGACCTCCCAACGGTATCCCGGCACGCCGATGGCGCCAACATGGTCGATGTTCTCGACGCCGAGGTGCACACAGCCCGGGCCCGTCGATTCCGACAGGCCGTAGTTGGTGTCGTACTGCTGGTTGGGAAACAGCTCGTGCCAGCGGGCGATGAGGCTTCTCGGGACGGGCTGCGCGCCGATATGCATGAGGCGCCACTGGGAAAGCTCGTAGTCTTCGAGCTTGATCTTGCCCTCCTCGATGGCGAGCAAAATGTCCTGTACCCAGGGGACGAGCAGCCACACGATGGTGCAGCGCTCCGTTGAGACCGTCTCGAAGATGGTCTTGGGGCTGACGCCGCGCAAGAATACCGCACGTGACCCCGAGATCAGGCTTCCGAACCAGTGCATCTTGGCCCCCGTGTGGTAGAGCGGCGGAATGCAGAGGAACACGTCGTCATGGGTCTGCCCATGGTGCTTTTGCTCCATTTCGGCGGACTGCGTCAAGCTGCGGTGATGGTGCAGGATCGCCTTGGGAAATCCGGTCGTGCCAGACGAGAAGTAGATGGCGGCGTCTTCGTCTTCCGAAAGCGGGATCATAGGGTCCGCGCTCGAGCAGTTGGCCGTGAGCTCGCGGTAGTTCTCGGCAAAGGTCGGGCAGTCCTCGCCCACGTAGAAAAGCAGGCGATGCGGCTGGATCGAGGGGACGATCTCCTCGATGCGCCCGATGAACTGGGGGCCGAAGACGAGGATGTCGACATCGGCCTGGTTGACGCAGTATTCGATCTCGGCGGAGGTGTAGCGGAAGTTGAGCGGCACCACAGTCGCGCCGCTCTTGAGCACGCCGAAGTAGATGGGCAGCCACTCGAGGCAGTTCATGAGAAGGATGGCGACCTTGTCGCCCTTCTTCACGCCGCGCGAGAGCAGGAGGTTCGCAAAGCGGTTCGCCTTCTCGTCGAAGACCTTCCAGGTGATCTCTCGGCGATAGGGCTCGGTCTCGGTCGATTCGATGAGATCGTAATCGCGCCAGGTCACATGCTTGCGCTCCTGGATTTCCGGGTTGACCTCGACGAGTGCTATCTCATCGCCATACGCCGCTGCATTGCGACGGAGAAAGTCGGTAATGGGCACGAAAAACGCCATCCTTTACGGTTTGTAGAAAGACAGGCTCCGCCGCACGCCGTGAAAAGCGAACGGCAGCGCGGGGCACACGTCTTATCGAGCTGTACCTTTCGCATGATAGCGCAAGCGTATCCCCTGCGGTGGAATGCTCAAGCCGCGTGCCGCAATACACCGTGCGAAAGGAAGGGACACCAAGGACAGCTGCCCTATTCAGGGCGGCAGGCACCGACGTAGTCAGAGCGGTCGGAGAGGCTGGAGACCTTCACGACATCGCCCGTATGCGGAGCCTGGATGTACTTGCCATCTCCAACGTAGATACCGACATGGTGGATCCCCGCGACGCACGGGCCGAAGAACACGAGGTCGCCGGGCATGAGCGCGTCGCGTGCGATGTGCTTGCCGCAGAAGTACTGGTCACGGGCAAAGTGCGGCAACGAGATGCCGATTTTGGCATAGCAGTACATCGTGAGCCCCGAGCAATCGAACCCCGCGGGAGTCTCACCGCCCCAGACATAGGGCACGCCCAGATATTTGGCGGCGATCTTCACGATCTCGGGATGCGAGCCCTTCTTGCTCTTCGAACCGCCGTACTTGGCCAGAAGCTTGTTCGCGCCCTTGACCGAGTTGGCATTGAGGATCTTCTTGAGAAGCTTTGAGTCGACCGAGCCATCGAAGCTGAGCTGCGCGCTGATGGTCTTGGAGATGGTGTCCTTGTTGTTGCGCGCCTGCGTCTCGAGGCTCTTGATCTCCTCGAGCTGCTTGTCATACGAGCTTTGCTTCTCGTTCAGCTCCTGTTCGAGCGCGGTCACGTCCTGGATCGTCTTTCCGCGGTCGTAGGCCATCGCCTCGAGCAAGTAGAGTTTGCTCGAGAAATCCGAAAAATCGTTCGCGCCGAGCAAAACGCTCATGTAGGAAACGGAGCCGTTCTTGTAGATCTCGACAGCCGCCGCATTGAACGACTTGCGCGCGGAGGCGAGTTCCTTTTTCGTCTGCTTGATGGACTTCTTGGTCTTTTTTGCCTTCTTCTCGAGGACCTTGCGCTTCTGCGTGATCTGGTGCAGGTCCTCAGTAGCCGTCTCGAGCTGAGTTGCGAGGCGCTCGAGGTAGCTGGTCGCCGTGGCGATCCAGGCGTTTTCGGTCGCCTCGGAAGTCTTGGTCTTCGTTGATTTCTTGCTCTTATTGCTCTTGTTCTTCTTGGACGTGCTCTTCGATGTCTTCTTGTCCTTCGACGAAGAGGCCGAATCATCATCCGCAGAAGTGGAATCAGCGCTCTTTTCAGAAGACGCCGCAGACTCCGATGAGGTATCCGTGCTCTCCTCAGCGCTCGAAGACGCGTCAGAGGAACTCGCAGAGCTCGCCGTTTCGGTCGCAGTGTCTGCCAGCGCATACGAGGAGGCGGTCACGGGCACGAAGGCGAACGTCGTGCTGAAGACGAGCGCAAATGTTGCGGCAAGGGAGACGATCTTTGTCGTGATGCTATTCTTTTTCATTTCTTGAGATACCTGAATGCCATGTCGAAATTGCCAATCTGAATACGGGTACCGGGAACGAGAATTGCCTCGTCGACCACCTTGCCATCCACCCACGTGCCGTTGAGCGAGCCGGCATCGACGATACGAGCACCATTGCCCTCAATGGTAATGGTCGCGTGATGGCGGGATACGGTCATGTTGCTCAAGAAGATGTCGCACTTCGGGTCGCGCCCGATGGTGAAGCTCCCCTTCTTGAGCACGAAGCTCTCACCGGCATACGGTCCGGTGAGAATCTCGAGAGCCGGAGTGCCGGGGCTGTCCTGTGCGTTCTGACCAGCCTGCTCATCGCTGACAGGCTTGAACGCCTGCGTTTTCCCGATGAGTTTGAAGCCGCAGCGAGGGCATTCCGTCTGCCCGTTCACGAGCGGTTCGTTGCATATAGGACATTTCTGAATCGGATCAGCCACCATCGATCCCCTTCTTACTCGTACGAGATTCTACCATGCAAATGTCAAATTACTAGTAATCGAACTATAAAAGCGGGTTTTGCAACGATTAGCGCGCTAGCCCCGCCTCATCTGCACTCCAGACAAACCTGGGATACAAGCCAGATACCTCTATGACATATGCACTCGCTCACTCTAATCCAAGCGCACGTGCCCCCACATAATGCCCCTCTTCCCTGAGCAGTTGGGAAAGCCCGAGCTCTTCGGGGGTCTTGTACGCAGCACCCGCAAGCGCCGAGAGCTCCTCGTGCCCCTTGAGCACGCGCTTGCGGTACGCTTCGGAATCGAGCACCTCGAGCCCAGGGTTCTCTTCTGTCAGAAACGCCCCGATAGCAGCGGCGTTTCCCATCGTCGTCAAGATGAGCACAGACGGTGTGCCCGGAATGCCGACGACAGGATAATCGATCGAGAAGGGCAACATGACGAGCTTCTTGTTCGCCGCGCGCTGGAGTTCTGCTCCTACCTGTTTGCTCTGTGCGCCGTAGAGGACGAGAGCCGCCATGTCCGCGCTGTGGTCCTCGACCACGGCGCTCGGAAAGATCCTACCCGCGTCATCGGCAATCTCAACGTGCGCAGACAGCCACTCGACGAGCTCGTCGATATTATCGGGCGTAGTCAAGACGAGAAACTCGTCAGGTCCCGTCTGGAACACCAGACAGGCATCGATGACCTGGCCCTCTGAGTTCAGGAACAGACCCTGGACCGAGGCCCAGGGGCCAGACAGCCTCGTCATGTCCCCCGTGAACATCGTGTGCAGAAACGTGCGCGCATCTCCGTTCGTACCCGCGATCCTGAGCACGCCGCACGCACTCAAGTCACAGGCAAAGAACCCGTTATCCTCATCCACAGGCACTGTAAGCACTTCCTCCTTTGGTTGGCAAGAACAGAAAAAATCACGAGTCCGAGTAAAGCGAATTGTTGTATTTCGTGACATAGGCGCGTATCTGCTTTTCGAGCTTCGTTCCAACCGTCTGCCCCGCATCGCTCGTGTCTAGCTCGACCTTGATGGTCTGCGCGTACAGGGTGCTCTGGGCAACCGCCTTATCACCGGTCAGCACGCCGAAGAGGCGCACGAATGCGGTGATGACGGACGTCCAGGGCATTGGGGCGCCCACGCTCTCCTTTGCCACGAGCGGCTCGGAGGCGACGATCTTCTCGCCCTGACGCCAGGTTATGGAGCCGACTGTATCGCCTTCGGAGACGCCGTCGGGTATATCGAAGAGCTTCACGTCGACCGAGATGTCCCCATCGTAATCGAGCACGCAGCTGGTCACATCCTCGGAGACCCCCGCCTTCACGGTCCGATTGACGTACCCGCTCATGGGAACGTCGACGAGCACGTCGTCAGCCGAGGCGAGGGTATAGCTGCGGTAATGCGAGAATCCCCAGTCGAGCAGCTTGTAGGAATCAGTGAAGCGCTGGACCTCGTCGGTGCAGCCGAGCACGACGGCGTACAGCTCGACGCCGTCCTTTTCGGCAGCCGAGGCGAGGCATTCGCCGGCGCTGTCCGTATAGCCGGTCTTGACGCCGATGCAGCTGTCCCAGGTCGCGAGCAGCGCGTTGGTATTGATGAAGGTGTGAGTCGAGCCACCATAGGTCTGAGTGGTGGTCTTCATCTTGACGATGTCTCGGAAGGTCTCGTTCTTCATCGCGTAGCGCACGAGCACGCTGATGTCGGAAGCCGTCGTGTAGTGGCCTGATTGGTCCAGCCCCTCGGGGTCGACGTAGTGCGTGTTCTTGAGTCCGAGATCTGCTGCCTTCTCGTTCATCTTCTCGACGAAGGCATCGGAACTTCCGCTGACACCCTCGGCGATGACGTTTGCCGCGTCGTTGCTGGAGTGGACGAGCATGAGCTCGAGCAGCGATTCGAGGCTGAGCTTCTCGCCCGCCTTGAGCCCAGCGGAGGATTCGCCGATGCTCGCCGCGGCGCTTGAGACGGTGTACTCGTCGTCGAGATTGGCGTTTTCGAGGGCAACGACAGCGGTCATGACCTTGGTGATCGATGCCATAGCGCTCTTCTTGTTGGCACCGCGCGACCACAGCACGTTGCCGTCCGAGTCGACGAGGATGCCGTACTTGGCCTCGATGGCCGGCGCCTCGGTGATGTTGAGGTTGCGGTCGGTGACCGTGGTCGAGCCGACGTAGTCGCTCCCCTGGATGGCGGCAAGCGCGTACACGGGAAAAAGCCCTGCGAGCGCACAGGCCAAAAGGAAGCACAGAAGTGCCCGGAGCACGCTCCCCTGCCACCTGCGCCCTTGCGCGCAAGTGGCAGAGCCGTGGGACAGCTGGAGACGGAGCGGATTCAATTGATGCGACATCTGCACAGCACGTGTCCTCGTTTATGCGTTCTTGTAGAGATCTTGCGGATGGAGCACCTTGAAGCCCGCTTGCTCGAGGAGATCCTTGCCCTTTTCGGGGACCTTGAGGGCAACGGTCGCGCCGTTTTGGGCGTTGGCAAAGCAGTAGCTGTACTCGATGTTGAGATCATTTGACTCGAGCAGCCCGACGACTTTTGCAAGACCGCCCGGCACGTCGGGCACCTCGACGGCGACGACCTTGGTGGTCATCGCGCGGAAACCCGCATCTCGGAGCGCCTCGACAGCCTGCTTGGGGCTATCGCAGATGATGCGCACGATGCCGAAGTCAGTCGTGTCGGCAATGGTGAGTGCGTGCATGTTGACATCGGCGTCTCCCAGGGCGCGGCACAGCGCCGTGAGACGCCCCTTGCTGTTCTCCAGGAAAACGGTGAGTTGGTCGATCATTACTTCTCTCCCTTCTCGCGCAGGTCAACGATGCGGATGGCCTTGCCTTCGGAGCGTTGGATGGTGTGCGGTTCGACGACCTTGATGTTGAGCTTGATGGCGAGCTCGTCTTTGAGGGCGGCCTGCAGGCGATGCTGCAAGCTCTCGATCGCTCGGATCTCGTCGATCGGGAAATCGGGCGTCGTCTCGATCTTGAGGGTGCAGACGTCCAGCCCGCGCTCGCGCGTGAGCTCGAGCTGGTACCAATCGGCGATCTCGTCGAAGCCGGAGCAGACGTTTTCGATCTGGCTGGGGAAGACGTTGACGCCGCGGATGATCATCATGTCGTCGGTGCGCCCGTGCAGGCGCGCGATGCGCACGTGCGTCCTCCCGCAGTCGCAGATGCCGGGGATGATACGCGTGATGTCCTTGGTACGATAGCGGATGACCGGACAGGCCTCCTTGGTGAGCGTCGTGATGACGAGCTCGCCCCACTCCCCGTCCGGCACCGGCTCGTGCGTATCGGGGTCGAGCACCTCAATAAGGAAGTGGTCCTCGGCGACGTGCAGGCCATTCTGGCATGCGCATTCCATGGCAACGCCCGGGCCCATGACCTCAGTGAGACCGTAGACGTCGTAGACCTTGTAGGAGAGCTTTTCCTCGAGATTGGCGCGGAACTGGTCGGAGAAGGCCTCGGCACCATGGATGCCGGCTTTGAGGTGGAAGTCCTTGGCCGGGTCGAGCCCCATCTCGATGGCGGTGTCGGCAATGTGCATGGCGTAGCTCGGCGTACAGGCGATCATCGTCGTCCCCATGGACTGGAGCACCTTGATCTGCCGAGCGGTGTTTCCCGCAGAGATCGGGATGGTCGTGCAACCGGCGTGGAGGCCGCCGTAGTGAGCACCCAGACCACCGGTGAAAAGGCCGTAGCCATAGTTCACTTGGAGCACGTCGTCTTTGCCACCGCCGGCGTACGAGATGCCGCGGGCAAAGCAATCGCCCCAGTTCTGGAGGTCGGTTTCGGTGTATCCGCTCACGGTGGCGATGCCCGTGGTTCCCGAGGACATGTGTATTTCCTTGATCTCGGAAAGCGGTCGGGCGAAAAGCCCGTACGGATACTCGTCGCGCAGGTCCTGTTTGGTGGTGAAGGGAAGCCTCTCGAGGTCATCGAGAGAGTGGATGTCTTCGGGGGAGATTCCCGCCTCGTCGAACTTCTTCTTGTAGAAGGGGACCTTCTCGTAGCAGACCTTGGCCGTGTCCTTGAGGCGCTGCAGCTGCAGGGCTTCAAGTTCGTCGCGGCTCATATGCGTGATCTCATCTTGGAATGCCATACGTCCGTTTCTCTTTCATAGTCGTCTGGGCAAAGACCTTGCCGCTCGATCCGCAGGATTTCTTGAGCCCGGCTCTTTTCGGGAAATGCGAATCGTTGCAAAGACTGTAGCAGTATTTGCCGCATTTGCACGCGAAAATGACATACCGCATTTGTCTTGCGCGCCATCCCCCCACGCAATCGACAAAAGCCGACGGCAAGGCCATGCGGAAGCGCCAATTTCCGCTACTCGTCGGAAGAGTCGCTCGAGGACTCGTCCGAGGAGTCACTGGAGGAATCCGACGAGTCGTCATCAGACGAGCTCGAGGAGCCCTTCGTGCCTACCTTGATGATCTCGTTTTGCGCCTCGTAGACCGACTTGAAGTTGATGTCGTGGAGGACGTTTCCGTCCTTGTCCTTGGCAACGTAGTGGATCGTGATCTTGCGGCCGTCGACACCGTACTGCTCGACTTCAGTTGTACCTGCGGCAAGCGAGTCGTCGTATTCCTTGACGACCTTGTAGCTATCGCCCTTCTTCCACTCACCGCGATCGCAGGTGACCGTGCGTCCTTCGTCGGTGCCCCAGAAGCTCACCGTGACGTTGCCGCTCGAGGTGACCGATGCGGTGACGAGGATGTAGTTGCTCATGTCGTTGATCCACTGCAGGTCGGGACTAGGCCACGAGACCGTCGCGTCCGCAAAGCCCTTGTCGTCGTAGGCGGAGATGTAGAAGGCGTGGTTTGCACGCGTGCCGATGCCGAGCCCGGAATAGCAGGCGCAGTTGAAGATGCAGGTCGCGACCTGGCAGATACCTCCGCCAAGCTGGTCTTCGTGCTTGCCGTTGACGATAACGGGAGCGGTCTTGAAGCCCTTTTCGGAAGTGCGCTCGCCCGTCGTCTCGTTGAACGACCAGGTCTCGCCCGGCGCGACCAGCGAGCCGTTGATCATCTTGCACAGCAACTTGATGTTGGAGATGCGTGACGAGGACCCGGAAAGCGGGATGGACCAGGAGGCGAGCTTGTCCTTGATGCCCATGCTCTGGGCCTCTTCGGTCGTGAGCTCGGGCTCAACGGTGGTATCGGCCAACGTGATGGTACGATTGGAGGACTCGTCGCCGAAGAGAATCTTCTGCAGCGTCACCTCGGCACTCGAACGATCCGGGCCAGTGCCGTTCTTGCTCGGCTTGATGGTGATCTGGCCGTTCTTGACGACGAACTTGGCATTGGTGGCACCGCCGGTTGCCTTGTCTCCGAGGATGGAGACGAGGTACTTGTCAAAGGCCTCCTGCTTGACATAGGCCTGCAAGATGGACCCCGAGTTTTCATCGGTTCCCGCGCTCACGTCGTATTCCGCCTTGGAAGACCCGCTCGAGTCGACGCGCTCGGTACCGTTGCCGATGACGAGGACCTCGTCTTCCGAGAGCACCTTCTGCCGGATAAACGACCCGAGCTTGGACGAATCGAGCGTCCAGGTCTGGTTGTCGTACGTGACCGTGACGGGCTGGGTGATGGCATTGTTGATCTGGTCGACCACCCTTTGGGCGGTGTCGTCTCCGATGTCGCGGGTGACCGTGACCATCGGTATCGTGCAGGCAGATGTCTCCGAGTTGAACGCGGAGGCGGAGATCTTCTTGATGAACAGGTCCGTGTCAACCTGAACGCCATCGTGGCCGCTCGACAACGTCGCCTTGCCGTTGCTGATCTTGGCCTTGCTGTTCTTGACGCTCGTGCCGATTGCCTTGTTGATCTCGTCCACGAGCGTGGAGAAGAGCTCTTCGTTGTAGGAAAGCGTCGCAGCGATGTTCTTGGTGCTGAAATACGTCGAGATGCGCTCGCCAATGAAATTGCCCTCGCGTCCGACCTGATAGGCCTCATCAGCCAAAGCGTCGCCGTCGACGCTCGCGCCGATGGTATCGGCGGTAATCTTCCAGGTATCGGTATCGCCGTCGCCGTTGACATCCTTGCCCGATGCCTCGGCAGCATATGCCTCGGGAACGTTGGTGGAGTCATCGACTTGCTTGCCATCTGAGCTGGCTATCTCTGAACTCTCATAGAGCGTGACCGTGGCATCTTCGACCGTAGGAGAAAGCGTCTCTTGGAGAAGCGAGCTTGCCTCCTGCTTGGTCATACCGCCAACGTCGATGCCCTGCACGCTCACCCCGGTATGGATCTTTCCCCAGTTGTTCACGATGTCAAAGCACCCGAACCCCAAGATGAAGGCGACGATGAGGGTTATCGGGAGCATCACGGCAAGGTGCACCTTGAAGAAGCTCCTGAAACGCTGGCCTTCGCTTGCCGTGCGGGGCTGGGGGCCCGACGCCACCTTGTGAGGCTCGAGCGCGAGCTGCTCGGAGCCGGGAAGCGCCAACGGTCGCGTGGAGGCCTTCTTGCGACCGCGGGCATCATGTGTCGAGGCGTCATGCGACGTGCGCTGGGGCTCGACCCTGCGCGCATGCACATCCGCCGCTTCGGCGGCATGGACCTGGGAGGCCCCACGGGAAACGGGCCGATTAGCACGGAAAGAGCCCTTAGCGGGAGAATGGCCGTCTTGAGAGCGTGCTGCCGTCCTGCTGCGCGAATGAGGCCGCGGCCCCTGAGCGCCGGAGCGCTGTTTGGGCACAGACTGGCGACTTGCGCGCAAGACGCTTTTCCTGTCTCCCCCAGACGCGCTGGATGCAGAAGATCTCCTCGTCATGGGGCGTACAT
Organism: Coriobacteriales bacterium; assembly: GCA_050943615.1. Taxonomy (GTDB): domain Bacteria; phylum Actinomycetota; class Coriobacteriia; order Coriobacteriales; family QAMH01; genus CACZQA01. The sequence goes on along the minus strand of JBMNPN010000048.1, from coordinate 3,529 downwards.
GTTCTGAGTCAGAACGCTCGTGTGCGCGTGCACTTTTAACGGCATCGCCAAGCGACGAACCGGGAGAACGGGACCCCTCCCGCTTGTGCGGCTCGACGTCAAGGTGTGCACCCTCCACGCTTCTCCTATGCGGCGTTCTCTTTACCGATTTAGACGCGGTTTCCGAAAAACTCGGCTGGCCGGTCGCTTTCCTGACCTGGCCGTGCTGTCGGCGAGATGCACCCGAGTGAATCTCGTCAGCGTCATCGGGAAGCTGGTACTTCCTTGAGGTAGGCTGCTTCTTATTGCCGAACACGCTCACCGCTTTTGAAAACCCTTTCGAAAAACACATGTATACGTAGCTTTGGAGAATACCACCACCGCCTTGTTAAGTGGCGGCAAAAATGTATTCAGATATGAAAATTGTACGACTGGGATAATACGAATCTAGCTGAGGCGTAATGAACCTGTCAGCAATTAGGAAACTTTATCGGCAAACGCCCCGATATTGTCATTCAACTGACGCGCCTCAATCAAGAGTACATAGGGCAGCAGTAGGCATATTCTAGCTGCGCTTCCCAAAATAGAGACGCGCACCGTCGATGATGTAGCGCACAAAGACCGTGATGGAGCAGACAAGCCCCGCATACACGAGCCACGTCCCCAGGTACGTGCCCTCCAGGCCGAAGCCGGGAAGCCAGGTGGGGGCACCGGCGATGCCGAGCCCGGGAACCGAGGGCATGCCGAGGAGTAGGAAGCAGAATCCGAACATGATGAAGGCCGTGGCGAACTTGCCCAGGTAGCGCACAGGGGGTACCTCGCCGATCTTTCTCAGCAAGAACTGACCGCCCAAGAGCAGAAGCGCATCGCGTGCAATGAGGTAGACGAGGATCCAGAGGGGGACACGGCCGAGGAAGAAGACCGCGATGACACCGACGAATATGAGAAGTCTGTCGACCGTCGGGTCCAGGATCTTTCCGAGTTTCGACACCTGATGGGTGCGGCGGGCAACCTGGCCGTCGACCCAGTCCGTGGATGCGGCGATGGCAAAGACGACGAGCGCGGCGATTTCTGAGTGCGCACCGAACTCGAGCCACAGGAAAAGCGGCAGCAGCAGAAGACGGATGAACGTGATCACGTTGGGGACGGTGAGCACCTTGTCGGTGACCTCGTCGGTGGGACTTCCGCCCTCGAGGTGCTGGCGCACCCGTTGAACGGCGCTCTCCTCGTTCAGCATGTCCCCCACGAGACTCTCTAGCTCCTACTCTTTTTCCTTATCAGAGCCGCCCTTGCCGTCCTTATCGGCGCCCTTCTTGGCTGCGGCTTGCATCTTCGCCTTTTGAGCAGCAAGTATTTTAGCCTTCTTTTCTGCCGCGAGACGCTCTTTCTCAGCGATCTCCTCGGCCGTCAGAGCATATACGACAGTTTTGGACACATCGTCGGTTGTCTCGGGACGCGCCTGGAGCATCTCGAGGTCGCTTTTCGGGCAGGCGCGCACACAGGAATCGCAGGCGACGCACTTGTAGGGCCAGTAGGTCCACTTGGAGGCCTTGCGGTCGACCACGATGGCATCTGCCGGGCACTTGCGCTGGCACATGCCGCAGAAGATGCAGTCGTGGATGTCGATCATGTCGATATGTCCGCGCGAGCGCTCGAACGGCTCGCGTTTCTCGTACGGGTAGCGGCGCGTCGGCGCTTTGGTGAACAGGCTCTTGAGCGTCATGCCGCCCAGCTTGAAAACTCCCACTACTACCCTACCTTTCCGTGCAGCTGATGCAGGGGTCGATGGTCAAGACGATCATGGGGACGTCGGCAAAGTCGCAACCTGCGAGCGCAGCGGTCATGCCCGCGAGGTTCTGGCTCGTCGGGGTGCGCACGCGCATGCGCTTCAGGAACTTGGTCCCGTTGCCGATGGCGTAGTAGAACGCCTGGCCGCGGGGCTGCTCGACGGTCATCATCGCACGTGCCCCATCTTCCGGGTTGCCCGATACGGGAACCATGACGTCGCCGTCGGGAATCTTGTCGATGAGCTCGGTGATGATGTCCATGGACTGCAGCACCTCGTCGGAACGCACCTTGCAGCGAGCCCAGCAGTCGCCCTCTTCAGAGACAATCGGCTCGAAGGAATCGAGCGCGCTGTAGGCGCCCATGCCGATGAGACGCTCGTCGATTCTCAGCCCGGAGGCGCGGGCGAACGGGCCCACCATCGAGTACTCGACGGCCTGCTCCTTTGTGAGAACGCCGACGCCGACCATACGGCTCTTCACGGACGTGTCCTCGAGCAGCGCGTTCTGGATCTTGAGGAACTCCGAGCGCAGGCGCTCGAACTTGATGACGATCTCGTGCAGCATCTCGTTGGGGACGTCCTGCTTGAAGCCACCGACGTCGCAGGCAGAAAAGATCACGCGCCCTCCCGTGCAGGCCTCGAAGATGTCGAGCACCTGCTCGCGCAGGCGCCAGCAGTGCATGAACAGCGCCTCGAAGCCGAAACCGTCGGCCAGCAGGCCGAACCACAGAAGGTGGCTGTGGATACGGGACAGCTCGTGGAAGATGACGCGCAGGTACTCTGCACGGTCGGTGATCTCGATGCCCATGAGCTGCTCGACGCACTGCGAGTAGCCGAGGGCATGCCCGAACGAGCAGATGCCGCAGATGCGCTCTGCGACGTAGACGAACTGCGTGTAGTCGCGCTTCTCGACGAGCTTCTCGAGCCCGCGGTGGATATAGCCGATGCGCGGGATCGCCTCGACGACCTTCTCGTCCTCGAGCACGAGGTCGAGGTGGATGGGCTCGGGGAGAACGGGGTGCTGCGGCCCGAAGGGAACGACGGTGCGCTTACTCATTGTCTGCCCCCTCCTTTCCGGGCTGCGCGACGCCCTCCTTGGAGACGGCGGCGCGCGGGTTCATGGGATAGGCGACCGAAAGCTTGTAGAAGTCGCCCTCGTAGTCGATGTTGATGCCCTCGATGTGGATGCCGAACAGGTCGTGCGTCTCGTTTTCGAAGATGAAGGCCGCGGGGTACCACTTGGTGATCGAGGGGACGCTGGCGCCGTCCGGCACGATGACGTTATAGCCGATGAGGCCGGGGTTCTTGCGGCCGGGCTCGGTGAAGGCGTAGAGCATCTCGCAGGCATCGTCGAGCGTCGTGGCGCACAGCTGCACGAAGCCGTAGCCCTCTTCCTTGAGCTTGGCTACCGTGGAGGTCAGCTCGGAAAGCTCGATATCGTGAAATGTCGGTTGCTCGTTGTGTTCCATGAGTGGCAAAGCTCCTTTCTACTCGACGCCCGCAGAACCTGCGCCTGGCACGTCCTCGACATCTGCGACCGAGGCATGTGCTCCAGTGCCGGGCTTGGCCCCTTTGCGGTTCTTGCGCCGCGAGACCTTGAGCTTTCGCGCTTTCTCGTCGAGGATGCCGACGCCCTGGATGACCGCGTCCATGACGGACTCGGGCTTGACGGCGCAGCCGGGCACGTAGATGTCGACGGGGATGACCGAGTCGGTCCCGCCCATGACGTTGTAGCAGGACTGGTAGACGCCGCCGCCGCAGGCG
>JBMNPN010000047.1:0-18287 GCA_050943615.1 Coriobacteriales bacterium | reverse complement strand
TCACAGGCAAACTGCACGAAGAGAAACTCGGGTGAGGCGATTGCCAGCCCGGGAGCCACCTCGTAGAACGATCCGCTCGGTAGCGTTCCGCCGAATACGGTGTAATCGCAATATGACCTGCAATGACGCTCGGCCTTGCTGGCGACGAGCAGGTGCTTTGGAACCCAATCGGGTATTTGCGCGAGCGCGGCGGCAAGGTCGCGCCTTGTATCTGGCGGGGTGCTGAGCTGGCTGACCCGCAAACTTGCATTGATAACCGCCTGCGCATCGTTTGCCGTGCGCCAGAATGCAAGGGCCGCTATGTGGTCGACATACACCATAGTCTACCCATCGTAGAGCATCGACCTTTCAGAACTCCCGAATCGTTTTCGGAAAAACCTTGCAGAATTACCGACTCGTGCAGGTAAAGCCGGCAATCATTTCATTTCAAGCAATTATTGAATGGAGGGGCTGGGAGACGCATCGGTCTATGCGGTGCGGAATCGGGACGTGTAGGGCTTCAGTTTGGATGGAGATGACGCACTGGCCTGGCAGCAAAGAATGAAAATGCAGCTCCGTGAGTGAATTGTCTACCTGAGAAAAAGATAGTTTGCAGGGTTTCCAACAGATAGGAGTCCGTTTGGCGGTTCAAGATGGGGGCTTTCAGGGCTTTCGGCTTAGAAGGAGGTGCGCTTGCCTGGCGGCACGGGACGAAGAGCCTGTGAGAGGGCTTAGCGTGAAGAGAATCTCGGCGGTGCAAGGGGAAACGTGCGGGCAAGTTTCATGCACGGAGAGCACAGGGGACGCACTGGTGGTGGCACCCCCTGCTGCATGCCGCAAGTGCCCGTCTCCTGGTTCAAGCGCCGGTTCGGCCATCAAGTACCTGTTTGGCTGTATGATGCTCGTGAAGTTACTTTATCCGCACCTGAACAGAAAGCTTGACATCAAAAAATTCCAGGGGGATCCACAGGCCCGTCTCGCGCCACGGCCTCGCAGACGCCGAGCCCACCCGACGGACCATGATCAAAGGAGATGCAGATGTACATTCCCGACAGCTACCTCGAGCAGATCATCCACGACGACGTGCCGAGCGTCGATCTCACGACGTGCATCTTAGACATCGGAAACGAGCCGGGGCGCATCGAATACTTCTCGCGCGACGACGCCGTCATCTGCGGCACAGAAGAAGCCGCGCGCATCTACAAGATGCTCGGATGTGGGGTCGAAGACTTCCTGCCCTCGGGCACGCGCATCGAAGCCGGCCAGTCCTTCATGCACGCCACAGGCCCTGCAAGCGGCCTACATATGGGCTGGAAATGCTGCCTAAACATCTTCGAGTACTACTCGGCGCTTGCCACCAAGGCAGCCGACATGGTCGCGCGCGCCCACAAGGGCAACCCCACCTGCGAGGTCCTCACCACGCGCAAGAGCATGCCCGGCACCAAGCTGCTCGACACCAAGGCCATCCTCGTGGGCGGCGCCTTCCCGCACCGCCTCGGCCTCTCGGAAACCGTGCTCGTCTTCGACCATCACCTGACCTTCTATGGCGGCATGGACAAGTTCGTGGCCGACGTGCCCCAGATCAAGCACAAGCTCTGCGAAAAGAAGCTCTTCGTCGAGGCGGGCGTCGAGGATGCCCCACGCCTGGTCGAAGCCGGCGTCGACGGCATCCAGCTCGACAAGGTGCCAGTCGATGAGGTCGCCGCGCTGGCGGAGAAGCTGCGCGCGATCAACCCCAACGTGACGCTCATCGCCGCCGGCGGCATCAACCTGAAGAACGCCGAGGCCTACGCGGCGACCGGCGTCGACGGCCTGGCCACCACCTGCCTGCACTTTGCCAAGCCGCTCGACATGAGCGTGCGCATGCAGCGCCGCTAGGCTGCACAGCATGCTCAGCTGCCGCGCCTGCGTATGCCCACGCCGCCAAAATCCTCGATGAGGCGTAGCCGCCGGTCTGCACACTACCGGACTTTTTGGCAGCGTCCCTCAAAGCGCAAGTGCCGAAATTCAGCTGCCGGAACGCACGGGTGGAGCACTCTGATGCGACTGCCAGGGTATGAGCATGTCACGTTCAGCAACTTTTGGCTCGTAATCTCAGCGCAAAGGTGCTCAGAGACCGTCAAATCGGTGCCAAATCGAAAGAAACTCGCAGATTTGCCGCGCGGGTACTTTAGCAACGAGCCAAAAGTTGCTGAACGTGACAGTCGGGGGTGCCAGCACCGTCGTTCGGGACTCTCTTGCCACACGACCGCGTCCTCCGTTCGCGCATCTCGGGCGACTCGTGACCGCGCCCGAGTTACTTGCGCGCCTTCGGGTTCCGCGTCGCCCGCGCACGCTCTCGCGCCTCCTCACACCTCGTCGAGGCGGTCGAGGAGCCCCTGCAGAGAGTGCACGTCGGTCTTGCGGTAGATGTTCGCGATGTGCGTCTTGACGGTGCTCTCACTGATGCAGAGCTTGTCTGCGATGTGCTTGGCGTTGCGCCCCTTCACAAGGTACTCGAGCACGTCGACCTCGCGCGGCGAGAGTTTGTAGACCTCGACGAGGCGCTTGCAGCGCTCGCGCATCGGGTCGTCTTCGTCCTCATCACGCTCCCTGCCCTCGGAAAGCGGCATCGGGACCAGCGTCTTCAAGCCCGGCGCAGAGGACTCGTTGTCGAAGGGCAGCAGGAAAAGCGCGCTCACCACCGTCGCCGCGACCAGCGCGAGCGCCACGTACTGGGCGACATCGACCACGGAAAGCCCCGCAGCCTCGGAGCCGCCCACCACGGCAAGCCCGATGCCAAGCCCGAGCAGAAAGCCGATGTTTCCCGCGAACTTGCCGCGCGCAACGACATAGATCATGGAAAGCTTCTTTCGGGCGGAAAGCTCCATGAGCGAGCCGCCGTTGATGGTGCGGTAGACGAACCAGATGAGGATGACCACGGAGAGCGCGATGTCCTTGACGAGCGCATCGGGCAGCGTGAAGGCGATGAGCGCGACCGAGACCACGGCCATGCAGATGCGCAGCGTGCCCACGAAGGGGACGTAGCGGTTCTTGCCCACGATGAAGGCCAAGATGAAGTCCGCCAGAATCGCCACTGCCATCACCAGCAGGAGCCCCGCACCCAAGTGGTGGTAGAGCAAGACGAACGCGAACCCGAAGGCAATCGTCACGACATCGGTCGTCACGTCGAGGTGGTGCGCGCCCTTGAAGAACACGACCGCCGGCTCCACGGGAAAGCCCGGGCTCTGCTCGGCGCGCTGGTTGATGAAGCGCAACAGGAAGACGCACCCGAAAAGGAAGACCAAGCAGATTGCCGCGATGGTCACAAGAGAGCCGGTCAGCATGGCGAACACGAAGAACGCGCCGCCCAGCGCAAAGATCACCGCATGGGCAAAGACGTTGTGCTTGAGATAGCCGCGGCGCGCCAGGTCATCCCAGGACACGAAGAACGACGAGACGAAGAAACCCGAGAACGCGCATGCCACATAGACCGCGGGCAGGGCGACGCTGCCGAATGCCCAGTCCCAGATGGTGCACAACGGCAAGAGCGCACCGCTGATGCAGGCGACGACGAGCTCCGGGACGTTCACGGAAAACGTCGCCGCGTGCATCTTCCTGAAACGCGAGAGGAAGAACTCTGTCGCGATGAGCGAGGCGCCAAAGTAGATGAGCTGGCCGAAATGCTGCTCCACAAATCCGACGCCCGTCGGAAAGACCATGAACAGCCCGAAGAACGTGGTCAGATACCAGGCATAGAACAGGCTGTAGCCAAAGATGATGACGAGCTGCATGAATCCAAGCGGCTTGCGCGGCATGGCCGACTCCCTCATTTCGAGAAGCAGCGGAAAAGAGGAAGGCGCGCTCCTGCACCGATCCGGGTGGCCACCCGGCCGAACCCTTCAGGCCAAAGGGTCCGAGAAAAGGAGGCACGAAAAGCACATTCGCTTTCCACGCTTCTCACATTCAATCTCTCTCTGTAGACCATTTTAGCAACGGCGCGTAGCAACGTCATGATGCATTTTGGGCATCTGGCAAAACCGCAGGTGAACCCATCGTACGCAAAGGACGACCATCCTCTTTTGCGTGCTGAAAGACCCAAACCGTACCCACCTCGGTATATGCGAAACGCCCCGTTACCTTACCGTTACCTTTGCTCGAAACCGAAAGGGCGCGCGAAGGGTGGAGATGAAATGCGGCGCAAGCGCGGCGCCAAGGGAGGGCCCGGGAAGATCAACCCGGGAATACAAGTCCGAGAGAGAAGAGAGTGATGAGCCGTGACAAAGAAAATTGACATCGCCCATGACAGTGACTCTACGAAAGAGGTTCGCCCCTCGTTCTTCAACGAGCCCCCTGTCATGTACACGGGCGGTGACGTCCCCTGGCAGTGGGAAGAAGACGGCATGATCTGCACCCGTTCTGCGGCCTGGTCGGCACCTGGTTGCCATGACGGCTGCGGCGTCATCGTCTACACCGACAAGGAGACCGGCAAGTTCATCAAGGTCGAGGGCGACGCGGAGAACCCGTACTACAACGGCCGCCTGTGCATGCGCTGCCTGGACGTGGCAGAGATCATCAACCACCCCGACCGCTTGCTCCACCCGATGAAGCGCGACCCCAAGTACCGCGGCAAGGCCGACAAGTGGGAGCGCATCACGTGGGATGAAGCCTACGACATGATCGACGAGAAGTTCACCGCCATCCGCGACGAGTACGGCGGAAAGTCGATCATCTTCGCCTCCGGCACGGGCCGCGTGACACCGCCTATCAACGCGCGCCTCGGCTATGCCCTGGGCTCCATCCAGTACTCCTACTTCCATTCCGGCAACGCATGCTACGTCCCGCGCGTCGCGGCAGCCAACACCATCCAGGGCTGCTATACCTGCCCCGATTTCTCTATGCAGTTCCCGGACCGCTATGACAACCCCGAATGGCGTGCGCCGAAGAACATCTTCGTCTGGGGCAACAACCCACTGATCGCCAACGCCGACGGCAACCTGGGACACTGGGTCGTCGACTGCATGAAGCGCGGCAGCGACCTGGTCGTCGTCGACCCGCGCCTGACCTGGCTTGCCTCCAAGGCAGACCTCTGGCTGCAGGTCCGCCCCGGCACCGACTCCGCACTGGCACTCGCCATGGGCAACTACATCATCGAAAACGACCTCTACGACCACGACTTCGTCGAGCGCTGGTGCTACGGCTTCGACGAGTACGCCGAGGCCTGCAAGCCCTGGACCGTCAAGCGCGCGGCCGAGGTCACCTGGCTTGCCGAAGAGGACATCATCGAGGCAGCCGAGCGCATGGCGCAAAAGCCGACCGCCGTCCAGTGGGGCCTTGCCATCGACATGAACCTGCAGTGCGTCACCGCCTCCCAGGCACTGTGCAACCTGTGGTGCATCACCGGCCAGATCGACATCCCCGGCGGCATGATCACGGTCCACGACCCGTACAACACCGAGGTTTGGCTCCCGCCCGATCCCAAGGAGGTCTTCACCCCCGAGCAGGAAAAGGAGCGCATCGGCTCCAACTACCAGATGATCACGAACTCCGGCATGGTCCAGTGCCAGGCCGACTCCATGATCGACCAGCTCGTCACAGGCCGCCCGTTCAAGATCCACGGCGCCTGGATCCAGTCCACCAACCCGCTCGCCTGCTGCGGCCAGGACCCCGAACCGCGCATCGAGAAGGGCCTCAAGAACTGCGACATCGTCGTCGGCGTCGACTACTGCATGACCCCGACGCTGATGGCATGCTGCGACATCGTCCTGCCGCTGTGCTTCTATCCTGAGCGCGAGGGCCTGCGCTCGGTCTGGTACTACATCCAGAACACCAACAAGGCCTGCGAGCCCATGGGCGAGGCAAAGGACGACTTCCAGATCAACTGGGAACTCGGCCGCCGTTGGAACAAGGACCTCTGGCCGGGCGACACGCTCGAGGACTACTTCAGCTACCTCATCAAGGAAGCCGGCATCACCTACGACGAGAGCCGCAAGCTCAACTGGATCTACCCCGAGTTCCACTACAAGAAGTACGAGAAGGGCGAGCAGCGCCCCGACGGCCAGCCGGGCTTCAACACCATCACCGGCCGCATCGAGCTCTACTCCCTGCTCCTGCAGCAGTGGGGCGAAAAGCCGGTCCCGTACTACGCCGAGCCGCCGATGAGCCCGTACAGCCAGCCCGAGCTCTACAAGGAGTACCCGCTCATCCTCACCACCGGCGCGCGCCACTACGAGAGCTTCCACTCCGAGCACCGTCAGATGCCGCGCCTTCGCTCGCGCATCCCCTACCCGCAGTTCGAGATCCATCCCGACAAGGCCGCCGAGCTCGGCATCGAAGACGGCCAGTGGTGCTGGATCGAGAGCCCAATCGGGCGCTGCCGCGAGAAGGCAAAGCTCACGCCGATCGTCGACCCGCGCGTCGTCCAGGCCGACCACGGCTGGTGGTATCCGGAAGCCGATCCCGAGGACCAGGGCGAGGGCTGCTTTGCGACCTACGCGACCAACATCAACGTCTGCCTGCCCTCCGAGTGCGGCGACACGGGCTTTGGCAACCAGGACAAGTGCTACCTGTGCAAGGTCTATCCCTGCGCACCCGAGGAAATCCCGCTGAAGAAGCCGGAGGAGCCCAAGGACCGCTTTGCCGAGGGCAGCTTCCGCAACTTCACGCTCGAAGCAGAAATGGAGGCGTAGGAACCATGGCAGAGAAGAAAGCCTACGGCCTGCTCATCAACTACGAGTACTGCACCGGATGCGGTACCTGCGAGATGGCCTGCAACGTCGAACACGACATCCCCCTGGGCCGTTGGGGCATCAAGATGGCCACGGTCGGCCCCTGGCAGATCGACAAGAAGCACTGGCAGAACGACACCGTGCCCGTCCCGACCGACGAGTGCGACCTGTGTGCCAAGCGCCTCGAGAAGGGCAAGGACCCGACCTGCGTGCACCACTGCCAGTCCCTGTGCATGGAGTACGGCACCGTTGAGGACCTCGCCAAGAAGATGGTGGGCGCCACGACCAAGTACGTGCTGTTCGTGCCCAAGGCCGGCACGGTCGACAAGTAAGACAGGCTCCCTTCTCGCGTGCGCCCGCTGAACTTCAGGCGCCTGGGAAGGGAGGCGCATCCGCCCTGGGAGGGACGCCTCCTGGGGCGGTCGCGCTTGCGCGTATTGATGTTTAGAGATTTGGACCTGCGAGCAGGTGAGAGGAAATGTGCGGTGGATACGCCCGCGTCTGCGTGAGATGCGGACTGTGCGGCAAGGTCAAGCCAAGGCCTTTGGCGGCAAGCGGGGTCTGCCCGCTGTGCGGCGCAGAGTGCCCCGACGACGCCACGCACTGCCCCAAATGCGGCGTCCCGCTCCCAAAAACTCCTGGAGCGCGGGATGTAAAACCGCACGATGCAGAGCACAAGCGCGTAGAATAGGACCTGTGGATTGCCGCGTACAGTCCGAGAGGCGGCAACCTGGCCTAGCACGTGTCCACAACGAGAGAGAGGGAAAAGCCATGATCACCAAAGAAGACGTCGACCCGGTAACGGTCGGCAAGTCGATTCCCGCGAGCGAGGCGGTCGCCCCGACAAACTCCGTGAAAAGGAAGAAACCGGAAGGGGAAGGCGCAGTCGAGATCTACTGCACCAGGTGCGGGCAGCCCGCAACGGACGGGCGCTTCCCGCATTACGGCCCCAACATGGGCTGGTGGTACACGATCACGGGCACGCTCGACGAGATCCAGTGGGTCTATCAGACCGACAAGAACTACTGGGAAAAGATGGTGGCCCCTACCGTCCGCTGTGGATGCGGAACAGGCGACGACTGCGATCCCATGCTCTGGGAAGTCCGTCAGGTCCCCGAAGAATAGGACAAGTAAACACGCTAGACGATGGTGCAGCGCGCATATGAGAAGCGCGCAAGCAGGCACTTTTCCCATCCGTTGCTGCACCGTCCATGCCTTTAACGTCCAAAAAATAGCCTAGCCCCCAGAGAGAACCTGTATCTGTAGCGCTTCGCTTCGTCAAGGAGAAGGGTGTAAGCCCATGGAGGGAAACAACAAATCCTACGTAGAGACGCACCGAGAACCGCGCCCCTATGCCGATTCCGTCATATCAACGAACGAGGAGATCAAGACCCCGCGTTACGCTTGGGTCATCCTCATCTTCACGTACCTTGTGAGCCTAGCCGCCCCCATCGGGCAGTTCAAGCTCGTCTCGATTCCGCTTTACTTTATCTACGTGCCGGGCGTGAGCCCCGCGGGCGGCTTCCAGATGGATGCTGCTGGCTATGGCATGCTGATGACGATGGTCTCGATTGTCGGCATCATCCTGGCATTCCCCGCCGCGTTCATCTGCCGAAAACTCGGCCTGAAGTGGACAATCACGATATCGGCCCTCGGCGTGATCGTCGGTGGCCTCATCCCCATCATGGCCGGGACGAACATCCCCATGATGTACGTCGGCCGCCTCATCGAGGGCCTCGGCATCGGCCTGGTCGGAGTTGCCGCCCCGACGCTCATCACCTTGTGGTTCCCGCCAAAGACCCGCGGATTCGCGCTCGGCCTCTGGTGCACGTGGGTGCCGGTCGCCATCTCGATTAACTCGGTCGTCTGCCCCTCCCTTGCAGCGGCCTTCAACTGGCAGGGCGTGTTCTGGTACGTCATCATCTTCACGGCCATCGCGCTCGCGCTGTTTTTGATCACCTACCGCGTGCCGGAAGGCGAAGGCGCCAGCTACAACGTCGAGGGCAGCTTCGGCGAGTGCATGAAGCTCCTCAAAAACCGCAACATCTGGTTCCTGTTCGTGGTCTTCACCGTGTTCATCGCCGGCCAGACGGGCATCGTGAACACCTACCTGCCGAACTTCCTGCAGACCTCACCAGATGCCAATCCCCCGGGATTCGGCTGGGATGCCCAGTCGGCAAGCCTCGGCCTGGCAGCCGTCACGACCATCGGCCTCATCTCCAACCCGGCCGGCGGCGCCATCTGCTCGCGCCTGCCCCACCACCTGAAGAGGATCATCCCGATGAGCGTGGCGATCATCTACCTGTTCTGCTTCTACTTCCTGTTCCAGACTTCAAGCGTCGTGCTGCTGTGGGTCGGCATCATCCTGATGGGCATCTGCGCCGGCTTTGGCGGCGGCGGCCTGCGCCCGCTGGCCCCGACCATCATGAACCAGTCCGCGATGGCGGCGACCATGGGCATGGCGGTCATGCAGTTCGGCCAGTGCATCGGCAACTGCTTCAGCCCGGTCTACGGTGCCCTCATCGACGCGGGCTACACGTACTGGGATGCCTGCCTGCAGACAATCGTCCCGATGAGCGTCGTCATGCTCATCCTGGCTTTCTTCATCAGGCCGAGCAAGAAGAGCCCCGTTCACGACAAGTAGTCTATAGAATGAACGCCTAGAAGACGAATCAGCAGAAGATAGAAGACAGGGCCAGGCCCCAATTCACGGGGTCTGGCCCATCTTTTTCCTCCTTACATATCGAGCTCGCATCAGAAAGGCAAAACGGAAAAGGCCGGCCAACGTAGACATGCTGACCAGCCTGTTCAAGAGCCTGAAAGGCCCATTGCTAGCTAGAAGTTACTTCTTGACCTTGACTTTGCAGGCCTTGGACCAGGAACCGTAGTAGGTCTTCCCGGATTTCCTCGTGTAGGCACGAATCTTGATCGTGTACTTCTTGCCCTTCTTCAGCTTCTTGAGAATCTTCTTGTGTACCTTGGCACCCTTGACCTTGATGGTCTTGACCTTCTTGCCGACCTTGTAGCGGATCTGGTAGCCCTTGGCCCCGGAGACCTTTTTCCAGACGACCCTGATTCGCCCTTTCTTGAGGGACTTGGTCTTCTTCTTGACGATCTTGACCTTGCCCAGAGTGACCTTGGACATACTCTTGGTAGCAGTACTTTGGGACGTGCTCGAAGCAGAAGAATCCTCGGACGCGCCCGCCGCGTCCTGGCTGCTCTCGACGATCGAAAACGTTGTGCGCACTGTTCCGGTGTAGTCGCCGATACCCATCACGAGCACCGTTGCCGTGCCGACCTCGGTGTTGTTGTAGTAATAAACCTCGTAGTCGGTGCCCTCGGCAAGCATGGTGCCATCAAGCGTCACCGTCACCTCGGGCTCGATGGCCTCGCCGGTGTAGGTCTGGTCGGCGATATCGGATATGGTCGCAGATGCGATGCTCGTCACCGCTGTGGTGGAATCAGACGAGGAAGACGAGGAGCCCGAGGACGTCGCCGTGCCCGCGGCCGTCGCGGTCGCGATTGCAGAGTCGTTGACGTAGAGCGTGTACGTTTCGCCGGACGTGAGGTCTGGTGAGGCGAACAGCGCCGTCGTTGCCGCCTGGCCCGCCGTCGCCTCGTAGAGCGTAGTTCCGGAGCTGTCCTTCACGGCAACCGTAGCACCTGCGGCAATGCTGAGAGATGAGCCCATCGAGTTGCCGCCCTGGCCGGGCCGCATGCTCGTCGTCCCGCTGCCGAAGTTCACGTAGACGCCGGAAGACGGCATGGTCGGTGTCATTCCGGAACCTCCAAGAGCGAGAAGCGTCGTGTCCGTGACGCTCCACGTGGACGAGTCGCCGCAGTCGATGGCGGTGTTGTCGCCCGACGCTGGCGCATAGACCTCGACGGTGCCGCCGGTGAAGGTTATGGTGCCGTTGGAATCGATGCCGTCCCCGTCTGCGACGAGGTAGATCGACCCGCCGGCGATGTTCAGCTCGTAGCTGTAGTCGGTCAGGTCGCTGTTGGCCGCGTTGATGGCATCGTCACTCGAGATGATGTCGATGTCGCCGCCGTAGACGTCGACCGTCGCGCCCTCGATACCCTCGACGCACGTGGTGACGTCGATCGAGGGGTCGGTCGTGGAGGTGCTGCCCGACGTGCCGATGGTAGTCACATAGTCGGCGTGGATCGCGTCGTCTCCACAGGCTATTGAGAATGTGCCGCCCGTTATGGTGAGGTTGCCGTCGGTGTGCACGCCGTCTTCGGCGCAGTCCAAGGTGATCGTGCCTCCGATGATTTCTACGCTCGTGTCGCTCTTGATGCCCTTTGCGCTGTCATCATCGGTCAACGACGAAGCGTTCAAGGCACCTCCGAGCGTCGTGATGTCGAGCGTGCCGCCCGAGATGGCAAGCGCTCCAGTCGCCTGGATGCCGTCACCGTAGGAGTCGATCGTTATCGTGCCGCCGTTGACGGTGACCGTGCCCGCAGAGGCGGTGTCGTCGTCCTCTGGTTCAGACTTGATGCCGTCGCCTGCCGCGGACGTGAGATCGAGCGTGCCGCCGTTGACGGTGACCGAGCCATCGCTGGCGATGGAGTTGTTGGAGGTTGTGGCGTTGATGGTGAACGTCTCGGAGGTGGATTCGCCTATGATCAACGTCGTCTCGGCACCGCCCTTGATGCCGTTCTTGCACTGCGAGCCGTCGAGGTTCAGCGTGCCAGAGCCGGTGATCGTGAGCGTCGAGCCGTCCTTCGCCTTGATGCACGCCCCCTCAAAGGCATCGGCGACGTCCTCGTCGGTCGAGTCCTCGTCGTCGGGGTCCTCGCCGTCGGTGAGCGTGACCGTGTCCTCGACGTCGATGACCACATCCGAGGTCTTCTTGCACACAACGGGAGCGCCGGTAGTCGAGGCGAGAGTGAGGTCCTGGAGGATCAGCGTCACGCCGGCGACGCCCTTGGCGACCGTGACGTTGCCGCTTGAGCACGAGCCGGTGACGATATAGGTGCCTGCATCCGTGATAGTGAGCTCGGTGCCGTCGATCTCGTAGCCCGTAGCGTCAGTGTTCGACGCCGTCACGCCGTCGTCGGAAAACGTGAACGTGTTGTCCGCGTCCGCCGTGCTCGAAGTCGTCGAAGTGGTGGAGGCGGTCGATGCGCTGGTATCAGCGGCTAGGGCCGTCACCGGGCTCAGCGAGAACACGAGCAATCCCGAAAGGACACTTGCGCAGACGCGCTTGAGCAGCGACGGGCCAGTTTGCCCGCCCCGCGAACTGCCGTCTCCCATCTGGCTCAGCCGAACCGATCCCAGCGACGGCGGACCGTCGATCTCGTGTACGCAAGCATGCCTTTCCATGTGCTCTCCTTTGCTGTCGCCATATATTTGTCAGCACTCAATCAACGACGCCCTTCGGCTCATAGAACAGGTCGTTGGATTTGGTGCGCGGTGCCGTAGAGATTGCCCCGCATCACGGATTGATTGACTATTGATTTATTCTCGTGCGCGAATTATCCACAGAGATTCTGAAACCAACCTTAAAGGCGGCAGAGCCGAGCGGATGTGGTGCGCCCCTTCCCTACGAGAGCCGGTAGGTTTTCAGGTAGCGCTTCATCATGCTAGTGTGGACGCTATCACAAAGGCGCACGAGCTTAGAGAGCGTCCCCAGCTTACCGTAGGCAGTTGACATCACGGTGATCACGTACGGGCATGAAGTGGTCCTGATCACGGTCTTCGTCTTCTTCGCCTTCTTGACCTTGGTCTTCGTCTTTACCTTGGACATGACGATGCCGGAATCGTTCTGGACGTTGTAGCGGGCTCCGGGATACCAGCCGGGCTTTGCGTAGACCCGTCTCTTGCCCTTCATAGACTGGTAGATGAAGGACTGCCTGCCGTGCGTGTAGAGGCTGCGGCACCACTTGGAGTTGCGGTTCGTGTTGCGGTAGAAGTACCAGTACGTCCCTACCCACAGGCGCGCCAGGTCGCGCGGCGGTACGAACGTGTAACGGCTCGTGTAGTCAAAGGAGCTCACCTTAGAGTAGGCGAGCATCTTTCTCATGGTCGAGGAGCCGTATTTTATCCGGAGCGCCTTGTAGGTGTCGTTGTTGGAGACGACGATGGTCTGGCGCATGTAACTGCTGGACCTGCGGCTCTTCGGCTTCCACTTGTTGAGCGAGGCGACGTAGGGTCCTTTCAGGCAGCTTGCGCTGTAAATCTTGCGCTTTGCGGAAACGGAGAAACCCTGCCCGGTCCTGAGATCGATCATGACAATAGCTAGCTTATAGCGCTTCTTGAGCTTTCTGACGTACCTGATGAGCCGGCGCCCTTGCTCGGTGCTTTTCAGTTTATAACGGGTGCAGAACGTCTTGAGCTTTCTGGAACCGGTGACCTTGCCCAGTCGCTTGAGCAGCTTGGTCCGGGTCATCTTGGGAGATTTCTTCTTGCGCTTGGCCGATTTCTTGGATGTTGACGAGGTGCTGGACTTACTGTCGTTGGAGATGATGTTCGAGGCTGCGGCAGACACCTCGAATCCACCGCTCTCGGTCGAGAGCGTCTCCGCAAACGCAGATGCAGGAATTGCAGTCGCGAGCAAAGACAAGCTCAGGGCGGAGGAGATTACGCGCCGACATGTGTCCAAGCAGTGTGGCCTCTCACCATTCATGCCGACTCCGTTTCATATCCAGCCCGCAAGCGACTTTTCCATAGCAATTGTATATCGCCCGAACAGATATTGAGACGAGACGGCGCACAGTATTTTCCCGATTCCCGCCATCTGGGCTCTGGTTGTGCGCGAGTCGGATGGCAGTTGGAAGCCGCGCACACTATATGCCCGATTCCCGCCATTTGGGACGAGGATGTGCGCGCCGCCCATGGAACCTCGGGTCCGCGCACAGTATTTTCCCGATTCCCGCCATCTGGGCGACAGATGTGCGTGCAACCTGCCCGTCCCCTACCAAAAGCGACAAGCTACCCGAAGAGCTGCAAGGTAATCGAGTTGGTGCGCAGCTCCTCTTCGAGCCATCGAATCTTTCCCCCGCGCTTCGAAGTTGGAGAATAGTAGCGGGCCCCCGTGGTCTTGCAAATCGTCCTGACCAGTTCCTCGAACTGTCGCGGGTCTTTCATCTGCTCCCTTGTGACCGTGATGACCTTGATTCCCCTGCCGATCAGGAAATTGCGCCGCGCCGCGTCTTTGCAGATCTTTTCGGCCCCGGAATGGATCTTGCCGTCGTACTCTACGCAAAGCAGCTGGTCGGGCCAGTACATATCGAGGCGCAGCGTGCTCTTCCTGAGCGCGAGCCTCGCTTTCTCGTCGAGCTGGAGCACGAGGTTGACGCATGGGACCGGGATGTTGCGTCCGCCCCAGCGCAGCGGCAGAGTCAGCCGCAAGTACAGGTTCACCTCTTGGGGAGACTCCGCCCCCACGGGCGCAAGGTCCAGATATCGACGTGCCGTTTTCGCACCCGGGATGTTCTCTGCGGAGTCGAGGAAGTCCCTCATTGCACGTGGGGTCGTCAGCGGGAAGCCCCTCTGGACGAAGCCGGTCTCGCAGGTGGGGTCGGGTGTGAATCTTCCGAAGGCCATCCCGAGGAGCTTCAGGTAAGCGATCGGCGAGAACTTGAGCGCGAGCTCGGACAGCCAGAGTTCGGGGCGCGCCACACAGGATTCGCCGAATCGAATGAACGATCGCGCGGGCAGCGGAACCTGGCGCACACGGTATTCTATGGAATCTCGCATCAGCCTGTGCCTTTTGTCGAAGACGATAAGATGCAGCTTCTGGTTCCGAGAAGATGCCATCACCAAGCGCTCGACTTCCTGGGGACTTGCGTCCATGCTGGAATCTATGTGCGAGCAGAACTGCGGGCCTCGCGCGGGGTCCACCAGCCACGTGTTCTTCAACGTGATCTTCGCTGCCGATATGTCGTCTACGCACAACATCGCGCTTCGTATAATGAACTTCCGACCTTGCAAAATCCCCGAGTCGTTTCCGAGCAAAACTCTGATTTTCTCCGGAAAACGCAGGCTGGAAGCGAGAAATTTCATTTCCGGGAATCTTGGTCGCATACGCTAGCGGCGGCGTGACCGGTGCCAGGTTTCAGTAGGTGAGGGGGAATGTCGCGCGCATGCGGCGAGCTGCTAGGAATCGCGCACAGAATTTCCCCATCTCCCGCCATATGGGCTCTAGTTGTGCGCGCGTCGGATGGCAGTTGGAAGCCGCGCACGCTATTTCCCCATCTCCCACCATTTGGGACGAGGATGTGCGCGGGATAGCTGGCCGGCGGGGTGCGCGCACAGTATTGCCCTCCTCCCGCCATTTGGGACGAGGGTGTGCGCGCCAAGCTCAGCAGCGCCAGCCCGCGCACGCTATTTCCCCGATTCCCGCCATTTGGGACGAGGGTGTGCGCACCACCCGTGGACTGATGAGGCCGCGCACGCTATTTCCCCGATTCCCGCCATATGGGCTCTGGTTGCGCGCGCGTCGGATGGCAGTTGGAAGCCGCGCACGCTATTTGCCCGTCTCCCACCACCTGGGCGATAGACGTGCGCGCGTCTCCCCACCGCCATATCCCGCGCACACTATTTGCCCGTTTCCCGCCATCTGGGCCGAGGACGTGCGCGGACTCTGAGCATGCGCGGGGTGAAGGACCACAGCGAGTGAGGCGGTTTACTTGCTCGAGCTCGAAGAAGATTTTGCACTGCTTGCAAGCGAGGAGGCATCGGAATAGGTGGTCGTGTCCTCGCTGACATCCTCGCTATCCGCAGACGAATCGTCGCTGTCCGTTGTCGTGGATTCGCCGATCAGAAAGCTGTAGAGCCCACCGGTCAGCGCGTCGATATTATCGGAGCTGACCGCGGAGATCTTCCATGCGCCGTTTTCCTTCTTGAGAGAGAAGGTCGTCTGCGTCTCGACGCTCTTGTCGCCAAGTTGCGAAAGATTGTCCGACACAAGGTCCGCGAACAGCGTCGCCGCATCGCGCATGCTAATCGAGCTCCCGTCGAAGGTCGTGTCCGCAGCCTGCAGCACGTACTCCCCGACTACCTTCTGGAAGAACGAGGAGAAGTCGTACGTCTTGAGCTTGACCTCGACCGTTGCCGTATCGCCGTCAATTCGCTCTCCGCCGATCTCGTAGTCGAAGTCGACCAGTTTGTCCGTGAGTTCTTCAAGTGTCTGCTTCTGCTGGTCGTTGAGGGAATCGGCTGCCGATTCGAGGTCATTGACGCCGATGGTCGCCGAAAGCGCCGACGAAAGCTCGTTTTCGACATCGCTCACGTCGGATGAACACGAGGACTGAAACGTCGTCATGTCCTGACGCTGCACGGCGGTAAGCGCCGTGTCCACGGTCTCAGAAGGAGATGCGCTCGGACGAAAGGAGAAGTAGAAGATGCCCGCCACCACGAGGGCGGCGAAGATGACGACCGCGATGATGGCGGCGCGTCCCTTTTTGTAGAACGGGTCACTTCGCGCCTGCTTCTTTTTCTCGACGTCCTTGCGGGCCTCTTCGCTTTGCTCGCCGTCTTGCCGCTCGATCCACTCGTCGAGGAGCCCAGCCTCGTCCCCGCTGGATGCCGCTGCAGCCGCATCGTCGGCCGCAGCCGCCTCGGACGCCGCAGCCTCATCGGCCGCAGCCGCAGCCGCAGCGCTCTCTTGCGTCTGCATCTGCCCGCGAGCGGTCTTCGCGATTTCCTCGGGAACCTCCACCTCGTCTTCAGCATCACCCGTGGGCGCAGCTGGACCCTTGGGCACCTTGAAGCCCATCTTCTTGCTCGAATGCTTACCCTTAGGCATGGCTTTGCGTACCGCTTCTTCCTGGTTTCCTTCTATTTCATGCGGGCGTTGAGCTCGCCTGCCAGCTCCTCGAGGCTGATGCCGTAGCGCTCCGCGACCACCAACAGGTGGTAGAGCACATCGCCCATCTCGTAGCGGATGTGGTCGTGGTCGTCGTCCTTGCAGGCCATGACAACCTCGTTTGCCTCCTCGACGAGCTTGCCCAGGCACTTGTCCTCCTTGGAGGTGAGCAGAAGCGCCGTGTAGCTCTCATCGGGGCTGTAATCCCAGCGCCCGTGGATGGTCTTTGAAAGCGAGCTCAGCGTCTCGCCGAGGTCACCATCGACCACGTTGGCAGTTCGTTCTCCCAAAAGAATCGCTCCTATTCCATGACCCTGTAAAAGCACGACCGATGCCCCGTGTGGCAGGCCGGCCCTTCCGTCTCGACCTTGACAAGCAGGCAATCGGCATCGCAGTCGTAGCGAATCTCTCTGACATGCTGGATGTTTCCCGAGGTCGCGCCCTTGTTCCAGAGCTCCTGGCGGCTGCGCGACCAGAACCAGGTGAGCCCGGTCTTGCGCGTGAGCGCAAGCGACTCCTCGTTCATCCAGGCCATCATGAGAACCGTTCCATCGCCCGCATCCTGCACGATGGCGGGAATGAGGCCGCGCCCGTCAAAGACAAGCTCTGGCTCCTCCATGCTACTACCGACCTTTCGTATCAAAAAACCAGCAGGTCAACTGCGCGCCCTACAGGCGAACCGGAATGCCCTGGCGTGCCATGTACTCCTTCACCTCGCGCACCGTGAACTCGCCAAAGTGAAAGACGCTCGCGGCAAGCACCGCATCGGCCTCTCCTTCGAGAATGCCCTCGGCAAAGTGCTCGAGCTTTCCCACCCCGCCGCTCGCGATAACGGGGATGTCGACGGCGCGAGCAACGGCGCGGGTGAGCGGGATGTCGAAGCCGTCCTTGGAGCCGTCGCGGTCCATGCTCGTGAGCAGGATCTCCCCTGCCCCGCGGCGCGCCGCCTCCTCAGCCCAGGCCACCGCGTCCACACCCGTGTCCTTGCGCCCGCCGTGCACGTAGCAGGTCCACTTGTCCGCGCCCGACGAGACGCGCTTGGCGTCGATGGCAACGAGCACCGCCTGGCTTCCGAACGCCTGCGCCCCGCGGGTAATGAGACTGGGGTCGTCCAGTGCCGCGGAGTTGAGCGAGACCTTGTCCGCGCCCGCCGCGATCATCGTGCGCATGTCGCCCACGGTCCTGAACCCGCCGCCGACAGTATAGGGAATGTGCACCTCTTCGCTTGCACGCGACGCCATGGCGACGGTCGTGCCGCGCCCTTCATGAGTGGCGGTGATATCGAGGAAGACGACCTCGTCGGCGCCCTGGCGGTCGTACTCGTTTGCAAGCTCAACCGGGTCTCCCGCATCGCGCAATCCGACGAAGTTCACGCCCTTGACCACGCGGCCGTCCTTGACGTCCAGACAGGGAATGACGCGTTTGGTGAGCATCTATGCCCTCCCTTCTGTGAGCGCGCGGCAGAGCTCCACGCCCTCCTCGACGGAAAACGATCCCTCGTAGAGCGCGCGCCCCGCGATGACGCCGTCGATGCCGGGAGATTCCACCGACCCGAGGGCGCGCAGGTCGTCGAGCGAACTGATGCCGCCGGATGCCGTGATAGGAAAGCCGGCTGCCTTCGCGATTGCCCCGTAAGCTGCCGCGTCGATGCCGCACTGCATGCCGTCGCGCGCGATGTCGGTGTAGACGAGCTCGTGGATGCCCATGTCCTTGAGCTCGCCGACGAGCTCGGCTGCCGGCGTCGAGGTTCCCTCGCGCCAGCCCTCGATGGCGACCATCCCGCCCT
>JBMNPN010000046.1:0-19305 GCA_050943615.1 Coriobacteriales bacterium | reverse complement strand
TGCGATTTGGCAGCACTTTTTATGCCAACACAGTCAAAACCACTGCCAATTCACGTTTCGGCAGCGAGAAAGTACTGCCAAAACGCTCTTGCCTCGGTAAGGATGCGGCACATTCCCGCAATCAGACGTCATCATGCGTGCAACGTCCTTTATCTCCGGAGACCTCTGGGAATCGAAATCCTCCCCTGTCCTGAGCTGTGCCTGGATGTACGCCAACCCGCTTATCAGCGGCAAGGTGAACCACATCACAACGGGCTTCTACCACGGCCTCAAGCGCCGCAAGGCCTACCCGCAGGGCCTGCGCATGATCTCGGTGCCATTCCAGAAGTTCGACGAGTTCTTTGCGGCGCTCGAACAGATGGACTGGACGCTCATCGCCTTTCGCGAAGACGAGAAGAGCGCATCAGAGCTCGCCGCCCGCATGGAGCACTGGCAGGAAATGGCCAAAGAAGCAGGTACCGGCGAGGTCCCCATCGAAAAGAACCCTGCCGGACAGATTTAGACCCGGCTTTCCCCAAGAACACGAAAAGCCCCGCATCCCAAGGAGTGTGGAGAAATGCGGGGCCTTTCTGGGCTTGTCACCGCAGGAGGAGTGCCTAGTTCCGCCTGCAATGACGTTTATATCGTTCAGCAGCGAGAGCCTATGCGCGCTCCGCCTGCTTCTCAGAGGAGGTGCGTGCCTGCAGGGGCTGCTTCACGGACTTGAGAACGAACATGATGGAGACCGTGCCGATGATGTTGAGGACGGCAGCCACGTACATGCCCGCCTGGTAACCGCCGGTAAGGTCATAAGCCATTCCCCAAAGCGGCGTTCCGATTGCCTGTCCGAGGACACAGCCCATGCTGATAATCCCCCACAGTGAGGAGTAGTCCTTCTGACCGAAGACGGCCGAGGTCATGATGGGCGCGAAAATCGAGTTGAAGGCGTTGCCGAGCGCCATGCAGAAAAGCGCGATGACGATGAGCACGCTCGAGAGCCCAGCGACGGGAAGTAGCACGAACGCAAGGACGTAGAGCACGGCGCAGATGAGAATCGTCTTGCTCAGACCGAGCTTGTCGTTGATGGGCCCTACCAAGGCGCTCGTGATGACGATACCCAACGAGATGACCGAGACCATGGCTCCAGCCGCTTCTTGGGACATGCCGATACTCACGAAGTACGCTGCAAGGTGCTGGGTGAACGAGACCGCCGCCGCGAAGATGACGAACGCGATGAGCATGAAGTAGAATTTGGGCGACTTGAGGGCCTCCGAGCGCGTCATGCCCTGTACCTCCCCCACAGGTTCGGCATCGCCTTCAGAGACGTTTTTGCTGCCGAAAGGTTCGAGACCGACTTCCTCCGGCGTCGAATGCAGCAGAAACGCCCCTGCGGGAACCGTGAGGAGAAAGACCAGCGCGCCAAGGCAGATGTAGCCGAACCTCCAGCCCAGAGCTTCGATGATGCCGGGAAAGATGAAGCCGAGCGCAACGCCGACCAGACCGCCAAACGCCGCTGCCGCTCCCATGACAGAGCCATTCTTCTCGACAAACCAGTTGTCGACGATGACAGGAGCGGCACAGTAGCTGCAGCCGAAAAAGCCGAGCCCCACGAGTGCGGCAACAAGATAAAAGCTCCAAAGACTCGAGCACAGCGAGAACGCCGCAAGCGCAAGCGCGGTCCAGATGCCACCTGCGATGACGATTCTGCGCACGCCGACACGTTCGACCAAGCGCCCATATACGGGAAGCGAAAGCGCGCCTACGACGGTGATGATGCTGAAATAGAAGGAGAACAGGCCACGGCTGAGCCCCAAGTCCTGCGTCACTGGGTCCATGAAGAACCCGAACGAGGCCGTGCCGGCAATCATCGCCGCCATGACCAGACAGGCAGCGACAGCTGTCTTCTTGTACTCCTTGCCCATGCGCTTTCCTTTCAGCAGTTGACGTCGCGTCCTTTATGCCTGTAGATTAGGAATCAACCCACTCGTTGAGGAATGGACGAACGCACAAAGATTTGATGGGCATTTGGTGCCCTTGCCCGAAATCGGGCGTATGTAGCATCCTGCCACAGGATTCAGGGCACCGCGCGCATAGCGCAGCACCAACGCTTGGTGCGGTTTCCGTTCACCGACAATGTCCTACAATGATGGATGGCGCTTGTGCTCGTAGCTTGCTCGCAAAGCGCCCTGCAGAAAGAGAGAGCTGCAAAAGAATAGGAGCAACGTTCATGGACCAGGTCGAGAATTCTTCGAACAAGACGTTCACGCTGCCCACCGGAGTACCCATCGGCTCTCTTAAGAAATCGGTTCTGAGCGCCAACATTCTCATATCCTACCTGGAACAATACGAGGTCCTCTCGCGTCCTCAGCGCAGCCAGGCGCAGTTCAAATGGATGCTTCCGCTTTTCACAGAAGAAGAGGTCGCGGCTGTCGGAAAACCCGACCCGGCAATGCTGTACCTCTGCATGGCCGACGACGCGGAAAAATACCTCAAGATGTTTCCGACGATGTTCTTCGTCGTCATCACGCGCGACCATGATGTCCCCGACTGGGTAAGCGTCAATCGCAACCGCGTAGTCCTGATCCACAGCGAAGACAGGGTCTTTTTCGTCGTCGCATCGATCAAGAACCTGTTCTCTACCCTGATGATCTGGGAAAGCACCATGGACCGAATGGTGTATCGCCACGACAGCATCACGAACCTGCTCACCGAGGCCTCTATCATCGTGAAGGACTTCCTGTGCATCACCGATGGGGGGTATGCGCTCATGGCGCGTACAAGCGCCTTCGAGCCGCCCGACGACGTGCATCGGCAGCTCGTAGAGAACGGCAGCTACAGCCGCAAGGATATCGCGCACCTCGAAAAGCTCACCGATAGTGGGGCAAGCCCCTTTGGCATCTCCGCTGACGATCCTGCATATTACGATGGCCACATCGTGTTACACAGCCCTATCTATTTCGATGGGCACCTCTTTGGCGTGCTGACGCTCGTCGACGACACGGGTATCTCAGAGGAGGCCCTGCGCGATTTCCTGCACATCATCACCGAGCGCATGACCCATCTGCTCGAGACGTTCTGGGAGGACAAGCTCAAGGTCAACTCGCCTTGGTACCGCGTCTTCACGAACCTCATCGAAGGCACCGAGATGACGCCCGAGTTCGTCAAGGCGCAACTCGAGCAAACCGAGATTCCCCACGCGCAGCTCTTCAAGCTCGTGTGCATCAACCTGACCATCAAGGAAAGTCCAGCGCTGCGGACGAAGGTCATCCAAGCAGCGCGCAAGCTCAACGGCGGCAAGTGCTACTGCTTTGCGTACAACGACTCGCTTCTCGTCCTCTACTACATGAGCGCGCAAAACGATTTCCAGTTCACGTCCCGCACCATCGGAAAGGAATTGGAAGAGCTCATCTACGAACCCTACCATGTCAATGCCGGTGCCTCACGCGCTTTCGACACGATCCAAGACCTCGACCTCGCCTATCGCCAGGCACGCATCGCCCTCAACTTCTCGGATGTCGTCGTTGCAGAACAGGAACTTGCCGACACCGAGCCAAATCGTGCGTGCTCGTACTTCGACTACATCCTGCCCTACTACGTGCTCGTGCAATCTGCGCTCAGCGACCGGCTGACCTCGTTTGCCCTCAAAAGAAGTGTCCTTTCGGTGCTTGCAAAAGAGGACAGGGAAAACGGCACGGACATCGTCAAGCTCCTGTGGATGTACCTGTGCAACGACCACAGCGCAACGGCGATTGCCAAGCGCATGCACATCCATCGAAACACCGTGCTCTACCACATCGACAAAATTCAAAAGACCTTCAACATCCGCGTCGACGACGTGCTCGAACGCGACCGTCTCATCGAGGACTATCGCTACTACTTTCTCACCGATGGCTTTACACGCGACATCGATTTCAAGAAGCTGCTCGATATCCCCTACAACGACAGGAGAAACTTCGAGTAAGACGGTATAACAGCACTTCAAGAAACAAGTGGGAGATGAGAATTCAGCTTCTCATCTCCCACTTGCTCAGTGTTGTAATGTTAATGGGCTTAGAAGTCCTCTCTGCTCTTTTCTGCGATGGTCTTTGTCACAGCATCGTAGACACCGTCGAAAAGCGAAGCGGGAGCACCCTGCGTAATGCAGGGGATGAAGTAGTTGCGCGGCCCGACGATGTCGATTGACTCGCGTACGATCTTCTTGACGCTGTCTTCCGTCCAATCGGCAACGTCGACCTCCTGGTCCTCGATGGCGCCCATGAACGAGATCTGCCCGCCGTATTCGTCGATGAGCTTGGGAATGTCGTTCGCATTCTTGAGCACGCCTTGCCAGATGTCGATGCCGAGGTCAATCATCTCGGGAACAAGCGTCTCGCCAAAAGAGTCGGAGTGGTGGACGATGATCTTGACGCCGTGGGACTTGTAGTACCCGTAGACCTGCTCGTAGCAGGGCTTGATGAACTCGCGGAACATGTCCATGTTCATGAACGTGGAGTTCTGTGTGCCCCAGTCGTCATGGTGAAAGATCAGCTCGGGTTTCACATATTTGCAGACGTTCTCGGCGATGGTGAGCTCGACGTCGGTGATGCACTCGAGCAGCCCCTTTGCCTCATCGGGACTCTCGTAGAAGGCCATGAGGCCATCGGTGAGACCGCACAGGTCGTGGTAGCGCTCGAAGACACCCGGCATAAGGGCAACTGCTCTGAAGACCTCGTCAGTGTTGACTTCGGCGACCTGCTTGGTAGGCGGCTCCCAGAGTTCCTTGGGAGAATAGTCGGGAACCTTGACGTAGTCTTTCCAGTCCTCGACTTCCTTTACCACCAGGTGCTCAGCGTCCTGGAGCGGAAAGGCCCCGGCTGGCCGGCAACCTGCTGCGTGACGCTCCATTCATAACGCATGCACCCCTTCTCATCGAGGGTGAAGTCAGTCAGGGGAGCGCACATGATAAACGGAAAGAACTCGAACTGGTTGACATAGCGATCGGGCTTTCCGCCCCGAATGGTCTCGAGAAGATTCTGGCGAATCGAAAGCATGCGCGTTCCCCTTTCTGAAGTGCTGGAATGAACCGAAAACCCAGTGTGCTAGTTGCTCACGCAGGTACCGGAGTCGATGGTGAGCGCAGAGCCGGTCATCATGGCAGATTCGTCCGAGGCGAGGTAGACGGCGCCATAGGCGATGTCTTCGGGATAGACAATGCGCCCGAGCATGCAGAACTTGTCCTCGAGCGCCTTGAGGCCCTCGCCTTGAGAGACGTCCTTGGGGGTCATGCCCGTGAGCACCGGACCGGGAAGAATGCAGTTGACACGGACCTTGTCCTTGGCAAATTCCTTGGCGACGTTGCGACTCAGATTGGAGATGCCCGCTTTCATGGCGCCATAGAAGTACGAGTTGGTCTCAGGCCAAATCGAGGAGATAGACGCGACGTTGATGATGCTGCCGCCGCCGAGCTCGACCATATCGGGAATGAACTGCTGCATCGTCCACACATAGGAACGGAAATTGGTCTCGACGATGTCGACGAGGTCCTGGTCGGTCTGCTCGAGGAAGGGGCGGGAGCGCAGCACGCCCGAGCTGTTGAAGAGCACATTGGGCTTGCCGTACGTGTCGTAGACCGCATCGGCGATCTTCTTCACGGTCTCCTTTTCGCGCAGGTCGCCTTGGACGAAAATCGCCTCACCGCCAGCGGCCTTGATATCATCGATCACAGCGGCCCCGCGCTCGGCATTGCGGCCCGTTGCCACGACCTTGGCGCCCTCCTTGCAGAACATCTTGCTGACCTCAGCGCCGATGCCCGAGGTGGCACCCGTCACAACCGCGATCTTGCCTTCCAAACGTCCCATCTTGGTTCTCCTTTCGTCAATTGCCACCGCATGCCAGCCCTCTGGCATGCGACGACCCAACCCGCAGCCGCAAGAGCCCTTTGCTCAGGCGTGCACGGGCAGCTTTCCCAGCTTCTCCATCTCATCGGCAATGTCGCCGAGACCGACGCGCTCCCATTCCTCCCGGTACGGCCACGCCGTCTTCTTGTCCCAGTTGCGGTGCTCGTAGTAGAGGTCCACCAGTCGATTGAACTCGTCCCAGGTTGAGGTCTCGCCCCAGGGATCGGGAATCGTGAGCGCCGGGTACGCGGCGTTCACCTCCATTTCCCTGTCGCGGCCGTGATTGCGAATGAGGACGGCACGGAAGAGCAGCTTGCCGCGGTCCGCTGCCTCGTTCATCTCATCGAGTGTCATGTGGTAGCCCGTCGCCGCCTCGAAAGTCTCGCATTCCTCTTCCTGCCACCACAGGTCGGGCGACTGAAACTCGCAGCAGGTGACGCCGTCTTTCATCTCCCCTTTTCGCTCGTTCATGATCACGCTGTCTACGAGTGCATCGCTTGAATACGGGTCGTCGGGATCAATCTTGAGGTAGTTCTCATAGGTGTCGTGGTGATGCTCCATCGTCTGCATGTCGCGCGACGAGGTCATGAGCTCGAGGGTCGAGGCAAGCCAGGTCGGCTTGGTGATCGTCGCCTCGTAGCCGCGCCCCTGCCAATGGAAGGTGTGCCCCCAGGCGGTCTCCATGCTGATGGGCAGGTCAAGCGGCTTGTTCAGGATATTCGAATAGCGGCCGTGATAAATCGTGTCGCCATATTTCTCCTTGCCCAGCTTGCGGATGGCACGTGCCATCCCCTCGGCGAGCAAATCTCCCATTTCCCCGCGGCGATAGGCGATGTCAGTCAGGACCTTGTAGACGAACTCGGGATTCTCGACATCGATGGGCATACCGAAGTCGAGATCATCGAGCACGCCTTCCTTGCTGCCCATGGAAAGCCACGGGAGCAGCCAAATCGTGATGTCCCACTTGTCCAGACCGTACTCGTTGCAGAGCTCGTTGATCATGTTGCCCTTGTCGAAGTCCGGCTTCCAGAAGTTGAGGGTGTCGGGCTTGATAAGCTCATGTGTCTCGTCAAAGTACTCTTCGGTCGGATCAGGCGTCGGAAACTCGCGCGCCAGCATCTTGCAGGGAAGCACGTGGTTTTTCGGGGTCATCCAGTTCGAGCTGATGGTATTGGGCACATCGCTCGTGAAGGCATAGGCAAAGACGCTCACGCACTTCTCGAGATGGTTGATTTTGCGGTCCTTGTGGATGACCGAGTCGGTGTCCATCATGAGGCAGCAGCAATGCTGGTTGCAGCCGTAGCTGCAGGCGATATTGCCGCGCAGCCACTTGCCCGGCGCCTCGGTTCCGGGAAGCCCCTGCTTTTCCTGGGGCTGGACCGGTGAGGGACGCATGAACGGCGTGCCCATCTTAAGACGCAGCTCCAGGATCTTGTCGACATCGGCGACCGTAACGTTGCCCGTGCCGTGCACCGCGATGGCCTTGAGGTTCTTCGAGCCCCAGACAGCGCCGAAGCCGGACTTTGCCATGACGTTGTCATTAGATGTGGTGATCGAGGCGTTGCGGCAGAGGTGCTCGCCTGCCGGACCGATCACGAGGCTCTTGAAATCAGGGCTCGTCTTTTCCCAGATCGTCCACTGCGCCTGGTGCACGAGCTGCCCCCAGAGATCGCCTGCGGGGCGGAACTCGACATTGTCGTCGTCGATGACGATGTAGATGGGCTCGGCTGCCTTGCCCTCGACGATGAAGCCGTCATAGCCGGCGAACTTGAGCTCTGTGCCGAACCAGCCGCCCACGCCGCTGAACGCGAACTGCGAAGGGTAGTTGTTGGCAGAGATGCCCACCATCTCGGAGCGCCCGCCGGTGGGAATGCCAGTGCCCGCCGTGGGGCCGGTCATGAAGATCGTCTCGTTCTCGGGATCGAAGCACTCGACGTCTGGGCCAACCTCGTCCCAGAAAATCTTGGTCGCGAGCTCACGCCCGCCCAAGTACTTTGGAACGTAGTCGTACGTCGAGATGATCTCGGTCGTCTGGTCGGTCAGATTCAAGCGCAGGATGCGCCCGGCGTAGCCTTTGAGCTTGAGCTTGTTTGCCGGGTTCTCGAGCACGTCTGCTTCCGTGTAATCAGGCATGTCTTGTTCCCTCCCCCGCTCTTATAGTTCGCCTGCGCCGGCGATCTCGCCGAGCGTGACCTTCTCGGTCACTTCCGGATCGACGACGTCTTCCTGGTGCGCTGTATCCACACCTAGGCAGCGGACCGGGCAATACTGGACGCAAGCGGGGCCTTCGGGACGCGTGCGGCACAGGTCGCACTTCTTGGCGCGCCACTTCTTTCTGACCTTGTCGCGCGCCATGTTGATGCGCGGCACCTCGAAGCGGCAGGCCTTGACGCAAAGCCCGCAGCCGATGCAGTTCTCCTCGTTGATGTAGCTGATCCCGTTCTCGTCGATGCAAAAGGCGCTGTCCTTCTTGGGACAGGCCTCGTAGCAGGGGTGGTCGTCGCACTGCTGGCACGTGAGAATCTCGCAGGTCATGTCCAGCGTGTCGCCGCGCTTCACGAACAAGCGGTTGCGCGTGGGGCCGTTGATACCGTCATGCGTCAGCGAGCAGACCGCCTCGCAGGAATTGCATCCGGCGCACAGCGAGTACCCGCGCGAATACTGGACCACATGCTCATTGCACTTGAATTCGTCCATGTTGCTTCCTCTCTCCACTCGCTCATTTTCGCCTGGCCCTCCAAGCCATGGATGTACCTGGCCAAGCAAAAAGCGAGTCTGCGCATATCTGGACATCGCGTGCCCACAGCAGCGAAGAGCGCACGAAGCCCTCATACGCTACGGTAGGAAAGAGTGGCACCGTCGTGAATTAGACGATGCTACAAAAACGAACTCGCAATTTTGGGGAATCGGAAAACCCTCAGGTCAAATGGGTACAAGCACAGCGGACCAGACCTCATGCGCAGGCTTTGGCAGCCGTCACGATTCTCTCAATCGCCTCTTGCGCCTCATCGGTCTGGGGCATCAGAGGATAGGTATGCCACATGCCGTCTTTGACTATGAGCTCGATCGATCCGCCGACAAGCGCGATACGCCGGGCAAGCTCGAGCGAGTCGGGGAGCAGGGTCTCTTTGCTACCGACGAAATCAAGGACGGGGGCAAGGCCCTCGAACGGCCCATTCAGTATGCAGGGAGGAAAGTCCCCAGTGCTCTCCTCGCCGTCGGAAAGCCAATCTTTGGCAACCCGGCGCATGCCGTACGGCGCAATTATCGGGTCGTGCACACCGAGCTCGTCTTTGCCGGGAAGTTCGCTGTTCACGTCTGTGAGCGGAGAGAGCGTGACGATGAGGTCGGGCTGGCGCGTTCCGTCAACAAGGGCCTGCTGACCTGCAGCAAGCGCAAGCGTTCCCCCGGCAGAATCTCCCATGACGACAAGCCCTCCTTCTGCTGCGTCGACGACAAGCTCATAGGAAGCCGCGCCCGAAGCGAAGACCTCATGATACGTGCATGTCGGGACAAGCGGGTACAGCGGCACGGTCACCGTGCATGCCAAGCGCTCGAGCAGCATGAGGGCAAAGCTCCAATGCGGCTCTCCTATCTGCATGACAAAGCCGCCGCCATGGTAGTAGAGCAGCTGCAGGCTATTCGACGGGCCCGCCTTCGGCGTAAGCGTAAAGCACTCCGTGCCATCAGCAGCTGTCCTTCGCTCCACGTGCGCCCTCTCTTGCACGAACGCCGGAAGCTCAAAGGGATGGCGCGCCCCTTCGAGTGCGGCCTGGTAGAGTCCGTCGAGCGATTCCTTGGTCGCAAAGGCAGCCTTCATGTCAGCCGCCTCGATCTGCTCGAGCATCTTGCGCGCCGATTCAGAAAACATCTCGTTCTTCCTTCCCTGTCGGTATTCCCCCGATAAAAAATCTGTAGCGAGAAAAAGCGACTCTTGCCTCTAAGAGGGGCAAGAGCCGCATTGGTCATCACCGTACAGCCATGTTCGCCATGGAGCTGACTATTGAAAAACGTCTATTCGGCCTTGTTCTCCTGCTCGGCAGCAGCCCTGTCGAGCGCAACCTTGCGATCAACGGAAGACGGCACGTTCGGGAACATGTACATCGTGAGCGCGGCGATGATGAAGACGATAGCCAGGCCGACGTAAATCGCCTGATAGTAGCCAAGGCCATCCGTCGTGCCCGTGACCGCGATGGCGATCGGGGAAAGGATGTAGGAAGCGACCAGGAACATGCCGACGTTCTGGAACGTCGCCTGCACGCCGCCGACGACGCCGAGCTGCTCGCGCTTGATGCCGGGAAGCAGCGTCGGGGTCATCTTCACGAACGGCATGAGAGATGCCATGGCAACGCCCTGGATGATGTAGAGAACCCACGTCCACGTGCCATACGGGAGGAAGTACACGAGACCGAAGCAGAGTGCCGTGATAATCGCGCAAATCCAGACCGGGCCGCGCAGGTTCTTGAAGCCAGAAGCGAACAGGCCAGGAAGAATCATGGAGCAGACAGCGGCGACGACGGTGTTGATGGTGGACAGGTTGCCAGCCTCGGCAGCCTTGGACGGATCGCCCGCAAGCGTCGTGACCGCAGCGACCATATAGGAGCCGTTGACGTTGGAACCGCCGAAAACAAAGAATGCAAAGAGAGCGATGCCCCAAACAGCCGGGTCCTTGAGGACCTCTTTGAGATACTGACCGACCGGCTCGGTATTGAGCTGCATGGCGGGATGGTTACGGTAGCAGATAATCCAGATAACGATGCCGATGGCGATGAGGACGGCACCCACAGTCCAGATGCCCTGCAAATCAGCAGCGGTCGACGTCATCGGGTCGAGACGGGAGCCATACCAGATTGCGATGGCAGCACCGAGGCTCATGCCCGCCGTGTAGACGCCCATGGCAAAAGAGTTCGCACGCCCCGGGAACCAGTCGCGCAGCAGCTTTGCAGAGTTGGCGTTGAGGACGGCAACAGAGAAGCCGAGGATGATCATGGCGATGAAGATCAGTGCGAAGTTGCCGACTGAGAAAATGCGCAAAATCGCGCCGATGAGACCGGCGATGAAGCCCGTCATCAATATCTTGTTGAGGCCGATGCGGTCTGCCATAACGCCCGCGAGAATCGCGAACAGGAAGCCCGACAGATACGGTGCGCTCATAATCATCGAGAACTGCATGGGCTGGATGCCGTATTGCATCATGACGACGACAGCTGCGCCACCCGGAAGAATGTTATTGAACTGGATGGCGATCAGAATACAGGTCATTCCGATAAGAATGGCCCAGCGACGCGGATATAACTTTTCCTCTTCCATGTGTTACTCCCCTCGTGCCGTTCCTGCTCGCCCCGAAAAACATGATGTGCCACCCGACAAACCTGTCAGGCAGCAATAGATAAAAGGAATATCGCGGCTAGCAGACGAGCACTTGAATGCTGACTCTCCTTGCGACCCGCACCGTTTGTGCGAGCCGTTCAGTACGTCCCTCCTTTTCGCATCTAGCCGGTTTTGCAACAACGAAATACTAGAAAGCGGAAGCGTCGGCTCCTAATGGACAGACGCACAAAGTCAGCTTGTAATTTTTGGAGACTTTATGGAATACGCAGTTCAGAAAGGGTATTTGACTTGAATACACGGCCTTGCACTTTCGAGATGGTCATGATTTGGAAGCAGTGTGGCGCTTTGCGCGCAAACGTCAGGAGCGCTCTACGAGCAAGCGCTTTTCGATGAGACCGGCAGCCGTTTTTGCTACGTCTTCTTTGGCAGTGTCGTGCGCAACATCGAAGACCTCGAGCAGCGCAGATGCCGCCGCGTCCTCATCATGGCCGTTGGCAAGCGTGGCAAAGACGATGCCGGCGCTCAGATTGAGGTAATAGAAGGTCCCATCGAGCTGCAGGGTAAAGACCGCCTCGTTGGGGTCGAGATCGGCATCACCCCTATGAGCACGCGCATATTCCATGAGCGGCATTGGATGGCGGGCGTCGCAGAACTGCCGTTGGATTCCCAGATTCGGATTTGCCTTATAGCGCATGTTCGAGCCCCTCACCGAGCGCGACGCATCCTTGGCTCTGCCGCATGCGGTCAAGTACTGAAGAGCTATTCCAGATATCGTCGATATGATCTGTCAACGCGTTTCCAATGATTTTCGGAGCGTATACACAAGGTGCGATGCCTCCATCGGGCATGAGCGCGAGCACGCTCCTTCCGCAGGGACACCCCTCGTCTATCCCCTCGACACGACGTGCTCCATAGATGCACACGATATCGAGTGGAGCGGTCTGCTTCCACGTAGCTACCCTCTCGTAGAGCTCATCCACTTGGTCAGACGAGAGTTCGAGGTCCGAACGGCTGCGCGCATTGCCGTGAAGACGCAAGCGCTTGAGTTCGATGCCTCGACAGCCAAGAGAGACCGCAAGTTCCACGATGTCATCGAGCACTTCGAAGTTAGATGAGGTCACGACCGTCGAGCAGATGAGCTGAATTCCGCGTGCCCTGAACTGCTCTGCCACCCTGAGACACGACGCAAAGCACCCTTGCTGCCCACGCAGGGCATCGTGCTGTTGTGGGCGGATGTCATCAATAGAGAAGTATGCGCACGAAAGGCCGTTTTCGGCGACCTGCTCGACTTGCGTTTCACTCACCTGCCAGCCACTTGTGGCGAGCTCGACGAGCACGCCTTGAGAAGACAGACGCTTCACGACGGCTGGAACATCGGGGCACATGAACGGCTCCCCTCCTCCGAGGTTCACGCTGAGCACACCGCTTTCGGCAATGTTGTCTGCGACGGCGAGCTTTTCTCCACGTGAGAGCTCGTGCATCCCCAAACGTTCGCGACTGTAACAATGCGCACAGTTCAAGATGCAGTGATACGAGATATTCCAGTTGATGTGAAGCGGAGCGCGCACTTAGGAGGCCATGCCGATCAGCGTGACTTCCTTAATTTCAGGTGCGATGTATTCAATTTTATCTTTCATGCTACCCTCTCAAAGCTGGGAATCCGTTGATGAATAGTGTATGAGATAGATACCATCTGCGCTTCGGAGAACTGCACAAAGACTAGAGCAGCGCCTCTGTGCGCTTCTGTTGGATACGCAAACTGCGCGATACTGCACGTGCAATTCAAAGGAAAGTTTCATCTAGGATATGCCGTCATGAAAAAGAGCCAATGTGCCCTTTTGCCGCAAAAAGTCCTGCTCAAAGCTAGCATTACTTTTATAAATAGCTACCATATCAAATGGGAATAACTTACCCTCCAGAAAAGTGCAAGGGGATGCATACCTGAAGGGGCTATAAGAGCGCACGAGGGAGCACAGGCGGGAGCGCGATTATTGGATGGGGCGCGTCTGTCTTGTGTGACGGAGAGGCACGGCCATGACAGTATCGGAAGCACAGAAGGCAGCACTGAAAAAGTACCGAGCAGAAAAGACGAAGACCATCACCGTCCGTTTCTATCCCAAGGAAATGGACATCTGGGAGCAGCTCAGCAAAGCCGAGAACAAGCAGGGGCTCATCAAGCAGCTGTTACGCGAATACTTCGAAGGGCAAGAAACCGCAGATACTGAATAGTCAACAGTAATTTAATCTCACAACTGAAGAATGCAGGCATATCAAGCGCTTTACGACGCCATTGTTTGCGTGTGCACTGATAGCAGCCTGAGGGCGCATGTCAAGAAATCCGTGTGTTGCAAATTTCAGGACCTCCTGACTCTGCCGAATCTCCGAAATTTGGCCAGAAGATAAGTGGGTATGTCAATAATTCCACGTTCTGCGAATTTCATTTTCCTCTAGATTTGCATTTCATGCATTTATTGACATACGCCTCCACAATCGCAGGAGGAAGCTCTGCCACTCCCCTGTCGACGACGGACAAGTCGATGAGGAATCGGGGCTTTCGAGAGCAACAAGGTACCACGGGGCAGTCAGTTAAATGCCGATACCCTGGCTAGTATCGCAAGGACGTCAGCCTACAGACTAGAGCTCGTGTCAATGAAGTACAAACAACGGGCGGGCGCGATAGCCCTCGGACAATTTGGGACAATTTTTCAGGAGATTTTTATGCAAATAGAAAAACAGGCCGGACGCATTCAAGCATCCGACCTGCAGCTTAGCAGTGGTGGACCGTCAGGGGTTCGAACCCTGGACCTTGGGATTAAAAGTCCCCTGCTCTGCCAACTGAGCTAACGGTCCGCAATCAAAACGCGAAGGGTATTCTAGCAAAAACACCCCATGCGTGCAGGCACGCGACTACTCGTTTTCCGCGACCGCCTTGGGCAGCTTGGATTGCTCGGTTGGAAGCGCTTCCTGACCACGCAGCCCGATAATCGGAGCCCCCTCGCCTCGGATGAAATCGCCCGTCACCGTGACGCTTCCGATAGTCGGGTCCTTGGGCACTTCGTACATGATGTTGAGCATGTACTTTTCGATGATGGCACGCAGCGCGCGGGCACCGGTCTCCTGCTCGAGGGCCTGGTGCGCGATCTCGTGGAGCGCCGAGTCGTCGAACTCGAGGTCGACGCCGTCGTATTTCATGAGCTCCTGGTACTGCTTGATGAGCGCGTTGTGCGGCTTGACGAGGATGTCGTACATCATGTCCTCGTCGAGCGCCTCCATCGTGCACAGGATGGGCAGGCGCCCCAGAAACTCGGGGATGAGCCCGTATTCCTTGAGGTCCTCGACCGTGACATGCTCGAAGATGTTACGGTCGTCGTCGTAATTCTCGCGCACCGCCGCAGAAAAGCCCACGCCAGCGCTCTTGTTGAGACGCTTCTTGATGATGTTGTCGAGCCCGGGGAACGCACCACCGCAGATGAACAGGATGTTGCTCGTGTCGATGGTGGCGTTGCGCGAGAACGGCGTCTTCATGCCACCGGAAAGCGGCACCTCCATGGTCGTGCCCTCGAGGACCTTGAGAAGCCCCTGCTGAACAGCCTCGCCGCCGATGTCGCGGCCGCCGCCCGTGCCCTCGGGGCCGCCGTTGCGCTTGGCGGTCTTGTCGATCTCGTCGATGTAGACGATGCCGTGCTCGGCACGCTCGATATCGCCGTCGGCGGCGGTGATGAGCTTGGTGATGATCGACTCGATGTCGTCGCCCACGTAGCCAGCCTGGGTGAGCGTGGTCGCATCCGAGATGGCAAGCGGCACGTCGAGCAGCTCGGCCAGCGTCTGGATGATGTAGGTCTTGCCCGTGCCCGTGGGGCCGAGCATGAGGATGTTGCTCTTGTCGATGCGCACGTCGGTCTGCTTCTGCACGTCGTAGCGCTTGTAGTGGTTGTACGTCGCGACGGCGATGATCTTCTTGGCGAGCTCCTGGCCCACCACGTAGTCGTCGATCTGTCCCTTGAGAACATGCGGTAGCGGGACGGGCTTCATGACGGGCTCGTCGGGGTCGCGTTTCTTTTGCGGCTCGGGAGCGCCCATGCCAAAGGGTCCGCCGCCGGAGCCGGTGAAAAAGCCGATACCGCCGGGGAAGCTGAACCCACCGCGATTGTTGTTATTGTTGGAGCCGGTCGGGTTGCCGTCCTTGTCCACAGCCTCGCCCGTGACCTCCTTGACGTCATCGTTGCTCGAAGACGAGTCATCGCTGCTCGAAGAGGGCTGCGAGGGCTGCTGGTTCGGATTGGAAAACCCGAACATCTGATACATCGAGTTGACCTCTTCTTCAAGGCAGGACGGGCAGAGGTCCATGTTCGGCGGAAGATGAACGAGCGCGCCCGCTTCGCTTTCGGACTTGCCGCAGCGTGCGCAGTGGCGCTCGGGTCGATTGGTATTGTTGTTAGAGTCAGCCATCAAGTACCCTTTCGTATTTATTTGCAGCCATGAAGCTGCCTTCGGGTTTGCACCATCATCGCCCTATTTGCCCGCAAACAGGCAGATAGATGATGAACCGTTACCGATAGCAACCGGCATGTCATAACTAGAGCGAAAAAGAGTATTGGATTGTCTGGTCATACACACCCCGACGCTCACAAGCACCAAGGCGCAGCGAGGAAGGCTCTTTGGGAAGCCGAGCCGCACCGTCAGCTGCTACTGCTGCTACTGCTGCTGGCGCTGCTCGAACTCGAGATCGAGGTGTAGTCTCCAAAGACGTCGGCGTACAGGGCGTAGATGTAGACGGGTCCCTCGGTGTACGCACTTCCGATATCGTCACCGTCATGCTCGCTGTCGAAGCCGTCGAGCCCCTGGTACAGGTCGTTGCCGTTGCGGAAGTTCTCGAGAACCGCATCTGCCACGTCCTTGTACAGGACCGCGCACCAGGCGGTGTCGATCGTCGCGGCGCCGTAAGGGAGCGTATCCGCCTTGATGGAATTGACGTCCATGCCCTTCAGATTCTGGGCAACGCCCACGATCTCGGAGACCTCCATGTTGGTCTCAACGCATTCGGAAAGCCCCGAGATCAGACTCGGCATCTCGGTCACATCGGAGGCGAGCACCTTCTTGGCAATCGCCTTGATGAGGTTGCGCTGGTTGAGAGTGCGCTGGTAATCGCCCATCGCATAGGCGCCCTGGTCTGCCGGCACGCCGTGGCGGCAGCGTGCGAGCACAAGGGCCTGCTTGCCGTTGATGGTCACGTTCTTGCCCGCCGGCACGGTGACACCATGATAGGACGTGCCCTCCGGGACCTCGGAAACCGTGACGCCGCCGAGATCGTCGACCAACTGCTCGAAGCCGTCGAAGTAGATGAAGGCGTAGTAGTTGATCTGGATCCCCATTATCTCGTTGATCTTCTGGATGACCAGGTCATAGCCACCGAACTCGATGGCGGAGTTGATCTTCTGGTACCCGTGCCCGTCGATGGCAACCATGGTGTCGCGGGGTACGGACAAGAGGGAGACCTGCTGGTTCTTCTCGTCGACGCGCGCGACCATGATGGAGTCAGTTCGATTGTCGGTCTTCTCGCTCGTGCGGGAATCGCCGCCCAGCAAGAGCACGTAGTACGGCTCGTCACCATTCTTGCCAGCCAGGTTCGTGATGTTGTGGCTGCCCTTGAGGCTGCCCGATATGCTGCCGTACCAGAAAGCGAAGACGCCGCCCGCGCAGACAAGCACTGCAGCAAGCGCTATCACGACGCCAGTGATGACCTTCTTCTTGCGGGAACGCCCCTTTCGTGCGTGGTAGTGATCGGGCGAATAGTCAGCCGCACTCTCGCGAACGGAAATAGCTTGTTGAGGGCCCGTACTGGCAGTCGCATGCGATTTGCCCGTGTCTCCCATGGCAGGCTGTTTGCCCGTGTCTCCGTAATGGTTGCGGGGCTGTGAAGCGGCAGCTCCCGTCGAAGTGGAGGCGGCAGCCGAAGTTGGCCGCCGAGTCTGCGAGGCGACAGCTCCCATCGGGGCGGAAGCGGCAGCCGCAGTGGAGCGTCGGACGTTTCCCGTGTTCTCGATGCGGCGATGGCTCCCCGAATTCGAGGGCGCATTCGCCCTGCGCTGCCGAGAAAACGAAGCGGTGTTACGAGCTTTTCTATTTGCAACCTGTGCGTCGTCCACATACTGGTCGGAGCGGCGCGACCTGCCTCTAGAACGCGAACTACCCCGTTCAACCTTCTTCAGGCTACCGGAGTCGTAACGAGAGCGTCCTTGCATCGGATGCGCGTTATTCGCAACGGAAAGGTCGTATCCGCCCTTGCGGTTACGGCCTGGCGTGCGGTTTCTACGTGCCATATCCCCTCGTTAATACGGGTACAAAAAAAACGGTTGAAAACAACCGGCATACATCAAGATGCGGACCATCTCAGGTTCGTATCTCCCCCACGTGATGCAAATACGATTAGCAATAATATCATTGATGTTTTGAGTGCTTTTTATACACGCAGAAAAAACATGTATGGTTCACGCGAACGATATGCCCTCAGATGTCGAGTTTCTCTGCGACCTCGAGCCATTCGTCTTCGAGCGTCGAGAGCTGCCCTTCGAGCTCTGAGATCTTTGCCTGTTGCTCTCCGAGCGCGACAAAATCGGTGCCGTCGATTTCAAGAAGCGCATTCTTTGCCTTCTCGACCTTGCTGCGTGCCGTCGACATCTTGCGCTCGAGCGAGTTCTTCTGCTTTTTCAGCTCGCGCATCTCGCGCTGGGACAATCCGGAAGCCTCGTCGGCTTTGCCGGCATCCTGCACGTTTCGCTGCGCATCCTCCCCCTCCTGGCGTGCCTTGCGATGCGCATCCTCGAGCTCCAAGTACTCATCGACACCGCGCGGCACGTGCGTGAGCTCGCCGTCGATGAGCGCGTACTGGTCGTCGGTCACGCGCTCGACGAGGTAGCGGTCGTGGCTCACGAGCAGCAGGGTCCCCGGCCATGTGTCGAGCAGCGTCTCGAGCTGGGCGAGCATGTCGGTATCGAGGTCGTTTCCCGGCTCGTCGAGCACGAGCACGTTGGGGTGGTCGAGCAAGATGAGCATGAGCTGCAATCTTCGCTTCTGCCCACCGGAGAGGTCCTTGACTGGGCACTTCATCTGATCGGCCTCAAACCCCAGCTCCTCGAGCAGCTGCATCGGGCCCATGGTCGTCCCATCGGCAAGCTCGTAGCGGCTCCGGTAGTGCTGGCAGACCTCGCGCACCCGCAGGTCCTTGAGTTCCTCGAGCTCGTCGAGCTGCTGGGAGAGCACGGCGAACTTGACCGTCTGACCGATCTCCACGCGCCCTGTGGTGGGCTTGAGCTTCCCCTGCGCGAGCTCGAGCAGCGTCGACTTGCCCGCCCCGTTGGCGCCGAGAATGGCGATACGGTCGCCCGCACCGATGTTCCACTCGAGCGTCTTTATGACCTGCACGCCGTCCCAAGAGTAGCTCGCATTGTGGAAGTGGATGACCTTCTTTCCCAAGCGTGAGATGGCGCTTCGTCTGAGCTCGAGCTTGTTTCTGAGCGGCGGTTCATCGGCGATGAGCGCCTGGGCCGCCTCGACGCGAAAGCGCGGCTTGCTCGAGCGTGCCTTGGCACCGCGCGCCAGCCAGGCAAGCTCGCGGCGCAGGATGTTCTGGCGTTTCTCTTCCGCCACGCGCGCCAGCCGTGCCCGCTCGACGCGCTGCTGGATGTAGGCAGAGTAGCCGCCCTCGAACGGCGTGACTTGAGCATCGTGGACCTCCCACATGTCGAGGCAGACCTCGTCGAGAAACCAGCGGTCATGCGTCACCAGGAGCAGCGCGCCCTCGCCCGGCTTCCAGCGGCCCTTCAGGTGCTCGGCCAGCCAGTGGATACCGCCGATGTCGAGGTGGTTGGTGGGCTCGTCCAACATGAGCACGTCCCAATCGCCGATAAGCACGCGCGCAAGGTCGCAGCGGCGGCGCTGCCCGCCCGAGAGCGTCCCGACACGCGCGTCCCAATCAATATCTCCTGTGAGCTCGGCAAGAATCGCGCGGACCTTTGCATCGCCTGCCCACTCGTATTCCGGGCGGTCGCCGACGATCGCATGGCCGACCGTGTCCTCATCGTTGAGCTCGTCGCGCTGCGCGAGCACCCCGACGCGCACG
>JBMNPN010000045.1:0-20020 GCA_050943615.1 Coriobacteriales bacterium | reverse complement strand
CGAGGGAGTACGCCGCATCGCTCGACAAGCTGCGCCGCGGCATGTTCGCCCCGAAGAACAAGGGCAGAACCGA
Organism: Coriobacteriales bacterium; assembly: GCA_050943615.1. Classification (GTDB taxonomy): domain Bacteria; phylum Actinomycetota; class Coriobacteriia; order Coriobacteriales; family QAMH01; genus CACZQA01. The sequence goes on along the minus strand of JBMNPN010000045.1, from coordinate 19,947 downwards.
CATAACAGAGACCGACGAGGGCTACCCACTTTCTGCCAGCCTGCTCGCCAAAGGGTATATCGAACCCGATGAGATAGGGGCGTTCCCCTGCGCAACCGCGCACGCCGAGGGCATCCACCCGGTCATCGAGTGCACGCAGAACATCCCCTGCAACCCCTGCCAGGACGCCTGCCATTTCGGGTGCATCAGCGTGGGAGAAGACATCGTGAAGCTGCCGGTGGTCGACCGGTCAAAGGCCTGCACTGGCTGCGGGATGTGCGTCGCATCGTGCTCGGGCCAGGCGATCTTTCTGGTGGACGAGACGTTCGAGCCGGGATACGCCTCAGTGGGCATCCCCTACGAGTTCGTCCCCGTCCCCAAGGCTGGGTCGCGTGGACGGGCGCTCAACCGGGCCGGCGAGGAGGTCTGCGATGCCGAGGTGGTCTCGGTGAAGTACACGAAGGCCATGGACAAGACCGTCCTTCTGACGATGAAAGTGCCCGTGGCCTACGCATCGGAAGCACGCTTCTACCGCGAATAGAGGAGAAAAATCATGGCAAAGATCATTCGAACCGCCCCCACATCCGAATTCGTCCCCAAACCGGACGATGACCTGATCATCTGCCGGTGCGAGGAGGTGACCAAAGGCGAGATCCGCCGTGCGGTACATGCGGGGCTCTGCACCACCAACGAGGTGAAGCGGTGGCTGCGCTGCGGCATGGGGCTGTGCCAGGGCCAGACCTGCCAGAAGAATTTCCAGGGCATCATCGCCCGCGAGCTGGGACTGGGACCCGACGAGATCGGCCGCATCACCGGCCGCAGCCCTGCCCGCCCCGCGACGATCAGCACGTTTGCCAACGAGACTTCGGAAGAGTAGGGGGAGACGCGCTATGAGCATCGAGACGAAATCGGCTTCAATCGTCATCATCGGCGGCGGCATAGTCGCCTGCGCGACCGCATACAACCTGGCCAAGCGGGGCATGACCGATGTCATCGTCTTGGAGAAGGCAGAGATCGGGAACGGCGGGTCGTGCCGCAACGCCGGCGGAGTCCGGCAATCGGCACGCGATGTGCGCGAGCTGCCGCTTGCCATGTACGCCGTGGGAAACATCTGGCCCACGCTTTCCGATGAGCTGGGCTGCGACGTCGAGTACGTGCAGAAGGGCAACCTGCGCCTCGGTCTGACAGAAGCGCACCGAAAGACGCTCGGGGCGCATGTCGCCAAGTCGACCAAGGTGGGACTGGACGTGAAGATGATCGAGGGCGACGAGGCCCGCGAGATCTGCCCGGCAATGTCCGAAGAGGTCCTGTGCGCCAGCTGGTGTCCCACCGATGGACATGCCAACCCGCTGAAGACGACGCTTGCCTATTACCAGCGCGCGCTTGCCATGGGCGTGACGTTCGTCACCGGCGTGGAGGTGACGGGACTGCGCAAGGACCACGGGCGCGTGCGCTTCATCGACACCACGGACGGAGCGTACGAGGCAGAGCAGGTGCTCTTGTGCGCTGGGTTCGAGTCGCGCCCGATCGCGCAGACCGTGGGCATCGACATCCCCGTGGTGCCGCGCCGAAACGAGGTGCTGGTCACCGAGATGTGCCCGCACCTGTTCGACGTCATGATCGGCGTTGCCGGCGGCGAGTTCTACGGCGGGCAGACCGAGCACGGGTCGTTTCTCATGGGCGGCAACAACGGCCTGGAGGCGTTCACCTCCGAGCACCACAGCCGCTTTTCGACCGACAGCATCACGGCCCCGTCGATCTCACGAGGCATCATCAAGTACTTCCCATCGCTTGAGGGGGTGAAGATCATCCGCACGTGGTCGGGCTATTACGACGCCTGCGCCGATGTGGTGCCGGTCATCGACGCCATTCCCGAGGCACCGGGGCTGGTGTGCGCGTTCGGCTTCTCGGGACACGGCTTTGGAATCGCGCCGGCAACGGGACTGGCGCTCTCGGAGATCCTTATGGACGGGGAATCGACGACCATCGACGTCTCCGCCCTCTCATACGACCGCTTCGCGGCGAAGGGCTGATGAGGGAGGCGGGCGCATCGGCCGCGCCGCTCGAATTAACCAACCCGTCCCCACTTGGAAATCAATTCGCAATAAGAGCTTCATACCGTTTGATGTGGATGCAAGACCTCCCTACCGAAAGGAGCATTCCATGGCGTACCCCGCAATCTCATTTCTCTACCTCAGCGAACCGGACATGATCGAGGCCGGCGTGACAGACGTGCTCGCCTGCACTGATTGCATGGAGGAAGTGGTGAAGCTGCTCGACGAGGGCGACTATCGCATGGGCGGCGAGAACGGAAACTCGCATGGCTGCATGATCCAGTTTCCCGAGCATCCGGAGTTTCCCGGCATGCCAGCAGATGGCCCCGACCGCCGGTTCATGTGCATGCCCGCCTATCTGGGCGGCAAGTTTGCCATGGCGGGCGTGAAGTGGTACGGCTCGAACGTGGAGAACCGCAAGTTGGGACTGCCGCGCTCGATTCTGATGGTCACGCTGAACGACAAGGACACCGGCGCGCCCGTCGCGTACATGTCCGCCAACCTGATCAGCGCCTACCGCACCGCCGCCATCCCCGGAGTGGGCGTGAAGCGCCTCGCGCGCGAAGACGCCGAGGTACTGGGCATCGTCGGTCCGGGTTTCATCAACTCGATCACCATCGAAACGTTCGCGGCCCTGCGTCCCAGCCTGCACACGCTCAAGATCAAGGGCCGCGGCCGTGCCTCGATCGACCGTTGCATCGCCTATGTCAAGGAGCACTGCCCGCAATTCACGACCATTCAGGTATGCGACACGCTCGAGGAATGCGTTCGTGGATCGGACATCATGAACTTCGCGACCTCGACTCCCACCGGCGGTCAGGATTCGTACCCGTACTTCGATCCCGACTGGCTCAAGCCCGGCGCGCTGATGTGCGGCCCCGGCGCCATGAACACCGATAAAGAGCTCATCCAAGATCCGGCGACCAAGCTGGTCGTCGACAACATGGGGCTCTACGACTCATGGGCAGAGGAATACCCCTATCCCACGTTCGACACGTGGTTTCTCATCGGCAGCAAGTTCACCGACATGATCCACGACGGCGAGCTGACACGCGAGCGCATCGAGAACATCGGCGCCATCGTGGCAGGCAAGGCCCCCGGGCGCGCCAGCGATGACCAGATCATCATCTATTCCATCGGCGGCATGCCCGTCGAGGACGTGGCCTGGGGCAAGACCATTTACGAAAACGCAAAGGCCAAGGGAATCGGCACCGAGCTGAAGCTCTGGGACGAACCGTATCTGTACTAGAAAGGGTGCCGCAGGCTTGCGAACAGCGTGGGCGCATGCGCGTTCGGGAGCCTGCGGTCAACGAGGAGGACTCATGGACGACATCGTGATATTGGGCGGCGGGGAAGCAGGCTACACCATCGCGCACACCCTGCAGCACACGCTGCGCGGCAAGGCGAAGGTGACGGTGGTAGACGAGCGGGCGCACATGGTGTACCAGCCGTTCCTGGCCGAGGTCGTCTCGGGAAGCATCGAGCCGCGGCACATCGAGGTGCCCTACCACCGCCATCTGCGCAATTGCGAAATCGTCTGCGCCCGCGTGAAATCGATTTGCGCGGCAAAGCACGAGGTGCTGCTCGAGAACATGGACGGCATGGAATGGACGCTCGGCTACGGCCAGCTGGTGGTCACGCTGGGGGCGGTCACGAAGACGTTTCCCACGCCGGGTATTGCCGACAACGCCATTGGACTCAAGTCGGTAGAGGAAGCCGTGCACATCCGCAACAAGGTGATCATGAATTTCAACCGCGCGTCCAGCATGTACAAGGACAATCCCAACCGAAAGCGGCTGCTGACATTCGTCGTGGTCGGAGGCGGGTTCTCCGGCATGGAGTGCTTTGCCGAGATGCGCAGCCTCGCGACAAAGCTGCTACGCGACTATCCCTCCATCGATGAGGGAGAGCTCGAGTTCCACCTGATCGAGGCGACCGACCACATCATGCCCGAGATTCCCCTTGCCAGAAGCGAGCGCGTCATCGAGGACCTCGAGAAGCGCAATGCCCACGTGCACCTCTCCACGCTCGTGAACTCCGCAGAAGACGGCGTGGTGAGGACATCGGACGGTGCGGAATATCCTACCGAGCTGATTGTGTGGACGGCAGGTTCGCTGGCAAACCCGGTGCTGAAGGACTCCGACCTGCCGCTGGACGGACGCGGACGCCTGCGCTGCCGGCTCGACCTGCGCGTCGAGGGCGACGACGGCATCGTGGACGGCGTCTGGGGCGCGGGCGACTGCTGCAACGTTCCCGACGTGAGCGGCGACGGGCTGCCCGACGGCACCTGCGCGCCCACGGCCCAGCACGCCGCACGCCAGGCGAAGCTCTTGGCCTCCAACTTGTACGCCGTCTACAACAACGGCTCGCTGAACGAGTATCACCATGCCAACGCCGGCATGGTTGCAGGGTTGGGAGCGGGGTTGGGCGTCTTCACCGACGGCAGCAAGAAACACGGGGTAAACGGACCTTTGGCGTGGGTTGCGCATCGCGGCTACCACGGACTGGTCATGCCCACGGTCGAGCGCAAGGTGAGCATCTTCTTCGACTGGCTGCACGGTGGCCTGTTCGGCACCGACACGGCCACGACATCGGAATTCGCCAGGCCACGTGAACTCTTCACCCGCTATGCCCTGCGCCCCGAGGCAGAGAGCAGTCCGGCAAAGCAGGAATCGGTCTAGTGCACGTTCGTAGCAGCGAATCGAGCCTCAACATGCGAAGGGGGCGCGGAGCCCGTTGAAGGCCCCGCGCCCCCTTCGCCTTCGTGCCCGCTCGGGCTCTAGATGGCCTGGTCACCCGTTTCCCTGGTGCGGATGCGCACCACTTCGTCGACAGACTTTACGAACACCTTGCCGTCTCCCACTTCCCCGGTAACCGCCGTGTCGCAAATCACGTTCACGATGCCATCCACGTCTTCATCTGCCACGACCAGCATGAACAGCACCTTGGGCAACGTGTTCAGCAAGACCTCGCTGCCGCGGTAGTACTCCTTCCAACCGTGCTGGCTGCCGCACCCGTTCACCTGCAAGATGGTCATGCCGCTCACGTCTGCCCTGAACAGCGCGTCTTTCAAAGGCTCCATTTTCTCGGGGCGAACAATCGCAATGATTTCCTTCATGTGAGCATCCTTTCTCGCATGCCGCGTGCGCGTTTGGGGACACCATCATTTTCCCGACGCAAAATTTCGATTGCGTTTCCTGCGAGCTAACATCAGTTTAAACTGCTGGGTTGCGGCTCTGCTGGGTTGCGGGTGCTTGCGACATGACGCGCATCGGGTGGTCCGGGAAAACGGACATTTGAACGCGAAATCGCCCGAATTATGCCCGATTTCGCTGCAAATGTCCGTTATTCCGCCGAACCCTCCTACTCGATGGGCTCGAGTTCGCGAATCACGCGCGCGGGCACGCCGGCGACCACGCAGTTCGACGGCACATCATGCGTGACCACGGCGCCGGCGCCGACCACGACGTTGCTGCCGATGGTGACGCCGGGCATGATCGACGCGTTTCCGCCCACCCAGACATCGTCGCCCAGGGTCACGGGTTTCGCGTAGGCAACGCGACCGCGGCGGCGAGCGCCGTCGACGGGATGTCCCACGCTGGCGATCAGCGTGCCAGGGCCGATCATGCAGTTATCGCCAATCACAACCGGCGCGATATCGAGAATGGTCACGTTGTAATTGGCCGTGAAGTTGTCGCCCACGTGGATGTTCTTGCCGTAGTCGCAGTGAAAGCCCGGCTGGATGTCGAGGCTCGCTCCCGCCGAGCCCAAGAGCTCGCGCGCCGCAGACTCGCGGGCCGCATCGTCAAGCGGGTCGACCGCGGCAAGGCGCGCGCACCCGGCAACAGCCCCGCTCTTGCGCGCCGCTACCTCGGGGTCGTCATAGTGGTACTCGAGTCCGGCCTCGAGTTTCTCCAGCTCTGTCACGGTAGCCTCCTATGCAACGATTGCCGCGATGATCTCGCCGATGAACAGCGTATGCGTTCCCATGTTCGCATAGGTCGACTCCATCACCTCGGCGGGAATTTCCTTGGGGTCGAGCGGTTGCTCGTAGATCTTCTTGCACACGAGCGTGGTGTCCGCCTGCTCGAAGGTCACTCCCCGCTCGAGCATCTTAGGCGCCAGCTTGGTGAGGGCGACCTTGTCGGTGTCACGGCCCGACTTCGACCCGAGGATCTGAAGGTCGCTCCTGAACTCCTCGGGAAAAAAGCTCACGGTGAAGATGTCGTGGCGCTCCATGAAGCCGAACGTGTAGCGCGAGGGAACCACGTAGGCGTCCACGACCGGCTTCCACCACATGTCGCCCAGCGAGCCCCACGCGATGGTCATCGTGTTCCAGTCGTCTGCATCTCCGGCGGTGAGCAGCGCCCAGTCGTTGACCAGCCTTGCCACGAGCTTTCCCTGCAGCTGTTCGATTTCGTGCTTATCGGTGATGGTCTTCATGCTTGCATCCCTTTGTCTCTCGCGGTTCTTTCACCTGTAGCGTCACTTTCCTCCCAAACGCGTCGTTCTCGAAAGCGTAAATGTTAAGTTTCTGCGGGGTGGATGTTAAGGTTGCAGCCACCGGAAATTCGCATGGGTTGGGAGTAGCAGAATAAAAACGGACATTTGCGCGCGAATTCGCCCGATTTGAACCCGATTTCGCTGCAGATGTCCGTTTTCCCGCCCGCCCAGACAGCGCTGAGGTCGACGCAAATCCCCCAGCTCGAGTACAATGCGTGACTTGGATAACTGGATACCATCGGCAGGCGCCTGTGCCCTGCCGACTCGGAGGACTATATGATCTACGACAACGTACTGGATGCGATGGGACACACTCCCCTCATCCGCCTCAACAGGATGCAGCCTGCAGATGCCGCCCAGATTCTCGTCAAATACGAAGGCGTCAACGTCGGCGGCAGCGTCAAGACGCGCGTCGCGGCCATGATGCTCGACGAGGCCGAGAAGCGCGGCGACATCGGACCTGACAGCATCATCGTCGAGCCCACGAGCGGAAACCAGGGCATCGGCCTTGCGCTGGTGGCGGCGGTGCGCGGGTGGAAGGCGCGCATCATCATGCCCGATTCGGTGAGCGAAGAGCGTCGCAAACTCGTCCACCATTACGGCGCCGAGGTCGTCATCGTGCACGACGAGGGCGATATCGGCAAGGCCATCGACGAGTGCATCAAGATCGCCAAGAAGATGGAAGCCGAGGACCCGCGCGTCTACGTTCCCCAGCAGTTCGAGAACATCGACAACGTCCGCGCGCACCGCAACCACACTGCGCTCGAGATCGCCCAGGACGCCGGATGCCATATCCACGGCTTCTGCAGCGGCATCGGCACCGGCGGCACCATCACCGGCGTAGGCCAGACCCTCAAGCGCCTCTATCCCGACATCGAGATCTGGGCAGTCGAGCCCGAGAACGCCGCCATCCTCTCGGGCGGCGGTATCGGAAGCCACCTGCAGATGGGCATCGGGGACGGCATCATCCCCAAGATCTTGGACCAGGATATCTACGACAACATCTGCGTCATTTCCGACGAGGAGGCCATCGAGACCTCCCGCGACCTTGCCCGCCTGGAGGGGCTGATGTGCGGCATCTCGAGCGGCACCAATGTTGCGGCCGCCAAGCGCCTGGCGCAACAGCTCGGCCCCGGCAAGACCGTGGCCACCATCCTCCCCGACACCGGCGAGCGCTACTACTCGACGCCGCTGTTCGAGGGCGAATAGGACAGGCAAACAACGTCGACAAGGGAGAGGGCGACAAATAGCAATAGGCCGCCTTCCCCTTACCTGTTGCCACGGACACGCACGCCGTGCCAGCTGGCACAGCCCGATTCCACTACTGGGAATAGTTCTCTTTCAGGAAAATTTGATAGTTGACAAATACAATCGCTTCCAGCTGGTCGACATAGACCGGCGGCGCGTCCCCCTTGCGCCTCATTCACCTGAAGGGATCTTTCCCGTGACAAAACTCAAGCCCCGCTTTGTGCTCGACATCGCGCTTACCGTGATGCTCGTTTTCGAGATGCTCATATCGCTCACCGGCGTTATCGCCCATGAGATCGTCGGTTTCCTCATGTTCGCCTGCCTCATCGCCCACCTCGCGCTCTCGAGGGGATTTTTCCGCAGCATCGGCAAGGTGCGCAGCGCGGGAAAGCACCTGCGCGCCAAGCAGAGAGCGCAGCTCATCGTTGCAATCGCGCTGTTCACCGACCTACTCGCACTGTTCGTGAGCTCGCTTGCCATCAGCACGCTGCTGAGCCAGGCAGACCTCGACCTGTCCTTCCTCAACCCTGGAAACGTGATGCTGCAGGTCCATTCGGTCACGGCCTACCTGCTGTGCGCGCTGGCAGTCGTCCACCTCGCCCTGCACTGGAACCTCGTGGCGAGCACCGCGAAAATCCCCTACGACCCCGCGCGCAGGAAGTCCATAGAAATCGGTGTGGGCGCGGTCGCCGGTGTCGCCGCCCTCGCGCTCAGCGTGCAGGGCGTGTCCGGGGTCCTGGGCGCGAGCACCGGCTCTTCCAACACGGAGCAAACAGCCACCTCAGACACGGAATCGTCATCAATGCAGCTAGGCGGCTCCAGTTCTACCAACACGAACTCTCATGGAAGCGACACGGGAAGCTTCTGGGCGGGAACCAACTCTTCGTCCTCGAACGCTAATGGCTCTTCGAGCAGCACGGTACCGGGGTCTTCGTCTTCGGGAACGGGCGGCTCCTCGAACAGCGGCTCGACGACGACCCAGGCGACCTGCCCGCTGTGCCACCGCAACTGCCCGCTTTCCGACCCGCAGTGCTCCAGACCCGAAGAGGCGGGGCTCATCTAGTCCACGCCGCCTCGCGGGGGTTCTCGCGCCTACTCGGGCCAGACGAAGTCGAAGCTGCCCGCCTCTCCCCCATCGATCAGCAGGTTCTGCCCGGTCATGAAGCGGTTGGTGACCGCCACGAAGTAAACCCATTCGGCAATCTCTTCAGGCGTCGCCCAGCGCTTGAGCGGCGTCAGCTTCATGATGCGCTCCCAGAGCTTTGGGTCGTCCATGACAGGGCGGTTCAGCTCGGTCATGACGCCACCTGGGTCCACGCTGTTGCATGTGGCCTGCGGGGCAAGGCGCTGGGCGAGGTTCTTCGCATACGCCAAAACGCCGCCCTTGGAGGCCGCGTACGCGGGAAACTCCGCCCCGGTGTGACCGCTCGACGACCCGATGAGCACCACCGCGCGAATCTGCGGGGCAACACGGCGCCCATCTTGCTCGAAGGCATAGCGCTCGCACACGTTCAACGCCCCCTTCAGGTTCACGCCGATGTCATCGCCGCTGTCCTGGACGCCTGCGCTGTTCACGATGACCTGTGGCGCGATATCCGCAGGGAAGGATTCCGAATCGCGAATGTCGGCAACGAAGTGCCGGTAGCGGGGGCGCTCGATCGTCCCCTCCTGCACGTCCAGCCCCCACACGTTGTGCCCACGCTCTAAGAACAGCTCGGCGCACGCGCGCCCGATTCCGCTCGACGAGCCCGTGACCAGAACGTCCAGCGCGCGCCCTCCGGCATCGAGCGGCAGGCTACGCTCGTCTGCGCTCATCGCACGTCCGCCTTTTCGGCAGCTGTGGCGCGCATTCGCAGGTAGCCCTCACCCACGCCGTCGCGCTCCCACCCGCGTACCACGCGGTAGCCAACGGGAGAGAGAAAGACCTCGCACATGAGCTCCACCAGCGCACCCGTGATTGCGCAGGCGATGACCTGTTCCCAGGTCCAGCCAAAGAACGCGTGGCTCACCACGGAGGAGAACACGAAGTTGTCCACGAACTGCCCCACAAACGTGCTGGTATACGACCTCAGCGCGAACCCGCCGAAGCCGCCGTGGTCGGTTCGCTTGCCTACGGCCTCGTTGAGCAGGGAGTTCGTGATAGAAGAGCAGAACATGGCAAGTGCGGAGCCGAAGACCACGTACCACGTGCCGCCGAAGGTGGCATTGAGCGCGTCGTTCACCTTGAGGCTTCCCGTGTCGTAGTAGGCGCCCCACATGCCGGGCGTCAGGCTCATGAGCCAGAACAGCACGCACACCGCGAGGTTGGTCACCAAGGCGAGGAGGCTCACCTGGATTGAGGCCCGTGCGCCGAAGCGCTTGCAGATCATGTCCATGCAAAGGAAGCTGACCCAGCTGACGGTGACGCCGCAGTCGAGCGCTAGCCAGGGCAGCGAGACAAGCTCCTTGTTGGCCAGCAGGTTCATGACGATGACGCTCGTCACGAAGAGCGTGACGGTGCCGCTTGGGATGTTTCGCAGCAGGATCTTGTAGTCGGAAACGACGCGTTTGAGCATTCTCGAATCTCCCGGTTTTGGATTTACAAGCAGGTTCACCTGGGACTGCTTGGCGTAGCTCCGGTTGGAGCAGCGCGTCTTATGGTAGCACGCCTTTCATACGCTGGCAGAGCATCGTGAGGGACAGAGATTCGAAAACGGACATCCGCAGCGAAAAATAACGAAAATCGCCCGATCTATGCTGCAGATATCCGTTATCGAAGCTGGAAACTGTGGGCTGCCCCTACCTGACGGGCCGCCCGGTGAACTTGACCCGCGCGTCCTTTGACCAGTAGCTGGCATAGCCGACCGTGCCCTTGCCTTCGTATCCCCCGGTCTGAAGCGTCATGCCGTTTCCGATGTAGAGCGCGGCATGGTCGATATGGCGGTACCTGTGGTTCTTGCCCGCATAGTCGGTCTCGTAGTAGATCGTATCCCCGGGAAGAAGCTTCTTTTGGCTCACCGCCTTCTTGGCAACGCGGCGCTTGTGCTTGTTGAGCCACCGTGCCTGATCTGCCGCATCGTAGGCCCAACCCGAAATGCCCTTACCGCCGATCCTAAAGAGCCTGCGCTTGAGCTTGGGATCCCAGTAGCATCGCGAGACAAACGAGCTGCAGTCGCGGTACTTCTTGGCCATGCGCTTGCTCTGGCTGTACTTGAGCTTGGTTCTCAAGTCCTTCAGGCCGTTCTTCACGGCCTTATAGCCCTTCTTCGACGTGACCTCGACACGGCAGCGCAGCTGGATTCCCTTCACGTACGCCCTGATTATGGCAATGCCCTTCTTCTTGGCGGTGACCTTTCCCGACGACGAGACCTTTGCTACCGATTTCTTCGATGATATCCATTTCTCTGCACGTGTGCCCGTGTTGACGACTACTTTCTTGGACTTGCCCTTGTACATCATCAGAAAGCCCGGGGAGAGCTTGAGGCCGATAACGGTGATGGCGACCTGGTAGCGCCTGCCGTCGAGCAGGAACGTCAGCACGTGCATGCCACGTGTGGAGAACTCGAAGTGCACGCATTTCCCACTCTCGTCGAGCCAAGCCCAGGCATCATCGAGCGAGTCGCCCTCGAACTCGAACGTGCTCTGCGCGTTTGCCCCACCAGCGGGAAGGCCAAAGCTCGTGCTAATCCCATCGTATTCGGAAAGCGCGGTATAGACCGTGCGGCTCTTGGTAGAGACGGAAGCCTCGTAGACGTGGATGGTGAAGGTGTACGCGGGCTCGCCGCCTTCGTCATACCACACAACCGTTGCATCTCCTGCAGAGACGCCGGTGATAGAGCCCTCGGAGGAAATGGAGATATGCTCGAATCCCGCGGTGGCGACGGGCGCTCCGTAGTCGAAGTCGATGCATCCGCTGACGGCGAGGTTGAACGTCTGGTCCTCATAGGGAAAGTCGATTGTCTGTACGTCAGGGTCATCCTGCGCAAGCGAGGCAGCTGGCGCCACGGCGCACAGGCTGAAGACAAGCGCACAGGACAGAAGCGTGCAGACGAGCTTTCTCAAAGAATGAACCATCTCCCAAACCCCCTACGCGAAAGTGTACTACCCTTTTTCGCTCCATCTGGCGAAAAGACGCGAAGGGCCCTCGGGAAACGAGGGACTCGACCAGAGCATGTCGTTCGCCTCGAGGCTCTCCAAGCTGTGACAGGAGCCCTCTCAGGCCCCGAACACGTAGCGGTCCAGCCGCTCGAAGGCCTCCTTCACACGGGAAAGCGGCAGCGCCAGGTTCATGCGGACATGGCAGGGTCCGTGGAAGTCCCTCCCGTCTTGCCAGTCCACGCCCACGCGCCATCCCTCGTGGAGCACCCAATCGATGTCTGTGCCGTGCGCGCGGCACCAATCGGTGCAGTCGAGAAAGAGCATATAGGACCCTTCGGGCTTTCGAGTCTCCACGCCTTCGAAGTGCTTGGAGATATAGTTGCAGGCCCAGGTCAGGTTCCCGTCCAGAACGCCTCTGAGCTCGTCCAACCACGCGGCACCGACCTCGCTGTACGCGCCGATCAGCGCGTACATGCTCAGCACGTTCATCGAGTTGTAGCAGGTCTTGCCGGAAATCGCCGTCACCCGGTCGCGCAGGTAGCTGTCGTAGATGACGTGGTAGCTTCCCACCAGCCCGGCCAGGTTGAAGGTCTTGCTCGGCGCGTACAGCGCGATGGTCCTGCGGCGCGCGTCTGCGCTCACGCTCTGGGTGGGCACATGCTGGATGCCCGGCATCACCAGGTCGCTCCAGATCTCGTCGGATATCACCACGCAATCGTGTGCGGCGAACACCTCCATCGCGCGCTCGAGTTCATCGCGCGTCCACACGCGCCCGGTCGGGTTGTGGGGAGAGCACAGAATCGCCACGTGCGCATGGCTTTTCTCGAGCAGCGAGTCCATGTTCTCGTAGTCCATCCGCCACATGCCGTCCCCATCGCGCACCAGCGGACTCAGCACTGCCCGGTACCCGTTGTCGGACAGGCAGTGCGAAAACCCGATGTAGGTCGGGCTGTGGACCAGCACCGCATCTCCCGGCGCCGCAAAGGCGCGCACCGCGCTCACCACGCCGCCCAGCACGCCGTTCTCGTAGCCGATGTCCCCGGGTGTCAGCCCTTTCACCCCGTTGCGCTTTTCCTGCCAGTCGATGATGGCCTGGAAGTACTCGTCGCGCGGATCGAAGTACCCGAACGCCAGGTGCTCCAGCCGACCTTGTATCGCTTCCACGATCGAGGGGGCCGTCGGGAAGTTCATGTCCGCGACCCACATGGGAATCACATCGAAGCCCTCGTCGGGCAGGTCGGGCGCAATGCCGCCCTTGCCCAGCGCCTCGACGGCCATGGCATCCCAGCCGTGCCTGTCCATGATGCTCTCGAAGTCGAAGTGCATGTCCGTCCTCTCGTCAAACCGTCATGCGAAAAAGCCGCTGAAAGGCGATGCGAAGCACCCTCGCCACATAAAGCTATGAAGCGCATGCCATCTGCCGCACTCGCACGGCCGGCGCAGGTGCTACGAGCGCGCGCCGAAGATCGCGGTGCCGACGCGCACGATGGTCGCGCCCTCCTCGACGGCGACCTCGAAGTCCTTGGTCATGCCCATGGAAAGCTCGTCCATCTGCACGTTGGGAAAATGCTCGGTATCGATTTGCCGTGCGAGCTCGGCGAGCGCCTTGAAGTAGACGCGGTTGGTCTCTGCGTCCTCGGTGATGGGCGCAGAGGTCATGAGGCCTTTCAGGTGCACGTGCGAAAGCTCCCCAATGGCACGCGCCGCATCGATTGCGTCGTCTTCGGTAAAGCCCCACTTGGACTCCTCGTGGGCGATGTTGACCTCCATGAGCACGTCGACGTCGTAGCCGTTCTTGGCAGCTTCCTTTTCGATCTGCTCGGCCAGGCGCAACGAGTCGACCGAATGGATCAGCGCGACCTTGCCGATGAGGTACTTCACCTTGTTGCGCTGCAAGTGCCCGATGAAGTGCCACTCGACGCTGTCCCCGAGCTCGTCATACTTGTCGCGCAGCTCCTGGACGTAGTTCTCGCCAAAGGCGCGCTGGCCCTGCTCTTCGAGCGCAACGATGTCCTCGAGGGGCTTTTTCTTGCTGACCGCCAGCAAGGTGACGTCCTTCGGGTCGCGTCCCGCCCGCGCGCAGGCTGCGGCGATGCGCTCCATTACGTTGGCAAGGTTCTCTTTCAGTTCTTCTCTCGACAACAGCACTTCAGCATGCCTCCACTGTGAAAAACTCCGGTCTCATGCAGCACCATAGCACGATGGGCGCAGGCTCACGACCCGTTCGGGTCCTCGCCGTCCTCGACGCGCGCCATCATCTGCTTCCACTGCGTCTCCTCTAGGATCTGATAGGAGACGCCGTTGATATATTGCGAGGTCGCGGGCGCGGTCGCGGAGTACATGTCCTTGGAGGTGTCGATGCCGCGCATCGAGATCGCGACCTTGGCGAGCTTCCAGGCGGGCATGTTCGTCTCGATGCACTGCGCGACCGTCAGGCACAGGCTCGGAACCTCCCAGATCGGCTTCTTCATGATCTTCTTCACGATGGCCTTCATGAGGTTTCGCTGGTTCTTGGTGCGCTGATAGTCGCCGGCGGCATAGGCGCCCTGGTCGGCGGGCTTTCCGTGGCGGCAGCGCGCGAGCACGAGCGCCTGCTTGCCGTTGATGTGGACGTGCTTTCCAGCAGGTACGCTCACACCCTTGTAGTAGGTGCCCTTGGGGACCTCGACCGTCACACCGCCGAGGTCGTCGACGAGTTTCTTGAACCCGCTGAAGTAGATGGTGGCGTAATACGAGATGGGAACGCCGGCCAGCTCGCTCACCGCCTTGATGGCACCCGAGTAGCCGCCATAGGTGAGCGTGGAGTTGAGCTTGCCGTAGCCGTGCCCTTCGATCTGCACGCGCAGGTCACGGGGAAGCGAGATCATCGTGACCTTCTTGTTGGCCTCGTCCACGCGGCACAGCATGATGCTGTCGGCGCGAGCGACGTCCGTGTCCTCGGACCTGCTGTCACTTCCCATCAAAAGCACGTAGTAGGGCTGTCCGATGCCAGGGGAACTCGTCACCGCAGAGACGTCCTCGCTCGGCTTCATCGCGTTGGAGACCTGCACGTACCACACGATGGCGCCCACCAGCAGCAGAGCCAGGATGACGACGAGGATGAGCGGCCAGAGCTTGAAGCGCCGCCCGGCCACGGCAACTCCCCCGTCGCTGTCCGCGCGCCAGGAGCGGACCTTGTCGACCACGTTGGCGCCGCCGTTGCTCGTACGGCGCTCCATCTGCGAATAGCGCTTCGCCGCGTTCTCGCGCGAATAGGCGCTGGCGGTCTCGCGCGACTTTCGATCGGCCTGCCGCGCGCTCGAGACAGTCCCTTCTTGCGCTTGCGCGCGCTGTCGCGCCCGCTCGATATCGGCCTCAATGCGCTGGCGGGAACGCGAGGCGTCGCGCTCGATGCGCTTGCGGTAGACGCCCGTGTTGCGCGGGCTTTTCGCGGAATAGGACGAAGGGCGGCTCGTCGCCCTGCCGCGCGATGCGCCCCTCGTCGAATCGACCCGCTTCATCGAGGGAATACGACCCGAGGAAGTGCCCCTCCTCGAGCCCGAGGAGACATAGCGGTCCTGGTTGTAGCGCCGCCTATCATCATTGCCATAACGTGTCATAGAACTTGCAAGTACCTCTATTCTTCCCGCACGAGCTGCTCGACGGTCAAGATCCCGTCGGCAACGCAAAATCGCACGGTCCAGCTCGAAAACCGCATCCCGTAGACGCGCGTGGGGTCATGGTGGTAGGCAGGGCGCGGATCGCGCGCGAGCACGGCAATGAGCCCATCTGCCTCGTCTCCGAGCTCGTCCAGAAACTCCTTGGGGCACGAGACCTCCAGAAGCCCCGCATCGGGATCGGCGGCAAAGCCACCTGCCGCCTGCGGGTGCGAATCAGTATAGGGGATATAGGGTTTCACGTCATAGATCGGCGTGCCGTCCATAAGGTCTGCACCGGAAACCTCGAGCACGGTCCCCCTCCCCTTGGTCTTCACGACGTCGACGAGCTTTACCGAAGAGAGAGCGAGGTGATTGGGACGAAAGGGGCTCCTGCTCGCAAAGACCCCCATGCGCTCGTTTCCGCCCAGGCGCGGCGGGCGCACGAGCGAGACGAAATCCTCGTCATGTCCCTCTTCTCCCCCACGTCGTGCGCAGGAAAAGCCCCAGATGAGCCACAGGTAATCGAAGCCCTCGATGCCACGGAGGGCATTGGGGTCGCGATACTCCGGCTCGAAGACGACCTCCGAGACGACGTCTTCCACAAGGCCGCTCTGACGCGGGATACCGAACTTCTCGGGAAAGGGCGAGCGGATATGGGCAATCGGGGAGATTTCCACGGCAGCGCCCCTCATGCCCTTTCGATGAGCTCGAAGAGCGCATCGACGATGCGCTCAGCGGGCACCTTCTCAAGCCGCTTGCCATGGGAGAAGAGCAGCCCCTCCCCGCGGCCGCAGGCAACGCCCACATCGGCGTCGCGCGCCTCTCCCGGCCCGTTCACGACACAGCCCATGACGGCGACCTTGAGGGGCTTGTTCACGTCCGAGAGGCGCCGCGCGACCTCATCGGCAATCGGGATGAGGTCGACCTGGCAGCGTGAGCAGGTCGGACACGAGATGAGCTCGGGCTTCACGCGGCGGACATCGACGGCGGCGAGGATGCCGTAGGCAACGGCGATCTCTTCCACGGGGTCTGCCGTGAGCGAGACGCGCAAGGTGTCCCCGATTCCCTCGTGGAGCAGGATGCCGAGCCCGGCTGCGGACTTGATGGTGCCCTGCTGCACGCCGCCTGCCTCGGTGATGCCGATGTGGAGCGGCACGTCCGGGATGCGGGCCGAGAGCTCCTCGTAGGCGGCGACGGTCACGGGAACGTCGTGGGCCTTGGCAGAGACCACGACGTCCGTGAACCCGCGTTCCTCGAAATGCGCGACAAAGCCGCAAGCGCTCTCGGCGAGCTTCTCTGCCTGCGTGAGATCGTCACGCGCCGCGAGCGCATCTTCGAGCGACCCCGCGTTGACGCCGATGCGAATCGGGATGCCCGCCTGACCTGCGGCATCGATGACGGCATCGACGCGTTCAATCGAGCCGATGTTTCCCGGGTTGATGCGCAGCGCGGCAGCCCCGCGTTTGGCCGCCCCGATGGCGATCTCGTGGTCGAAGTGGACGTCGGCGATGACGGGGAGCGGGCTTTCCTCCACGACCTGCCCGAAGTAATCGAGCGAGGCGCGGTTCGGGATGGCGACGCGCACGAGCTCGCAACCCGCCTCCGAGAGGCGCTCGATCTGCGCGAGGTTGGCGGCCGCATCTAGGTGCGGGCCTTCCCCCTCGTCGACCATCGGGGCGTTCGTCATCGACTGCACCACGACCGGGGCGCCCCCGCCAAGAGAGACGCCGCCCACATCGAGGCGCCGCGTCCGCTCGCGCGCAGCCGTGCCTTCAGCTCTCGATTGATCTGATTGCATGCCCATGCCGCCTTTCTCGCATGACCTGAAAAGTCGCCGTTCCGGCGCTACCCGCCCAGCACGAAGCGCCCGATGTCCTGCTGCAGCATGTAGACGAACAGCAGGAGCAGAAGGGCGATGACCGTGATGGTGATGGCATTGATGACCTTGACGGAGATCTCGCGTCCGATGATGCGCTGGATGATCTCGACGACGATCTTGCCGCCGTCGAGCGGGGGCATGGGAACGAGGTTCACGATGCCGAGTGAAAGCGAGATCACCGCAACGAAGTAGAGCAGCGTCGCGATGCCCGCAGATGCCGCCTGCTCGGACATGACCGCGATGCCCACCACCGACGTCGACTGGCTCAGCGTGTCGGCGGCCGTGCTCGGGTTGAACAGGCTCGCGTAGGATTGCACCGTCAAGACGAGGTAGTCCCAGGAAAGTCCGATCGACTCGACTACGGAATAGCGCTTGTTCTCCGCGCTCGGGCTGATGCCGATCTGCGCCTTGCCGCTGCCGTTGTCGGCCAAGGTGAGCTCGACGTTCTCGCGAACGCCGTCGCGCTCGTAGCCGACCTCGATCTTGTCGCCCGGTTCGTTGTCGGATAACGCCGTGGAGACGTCTGTCCACTCGGAGATCTCGGTGCCGTCGACGGAGACGATCTTGTCGCCCGGCTGCAGCCCCGCGCTCTGAGCCGGGGAGCCGTCGACAACGGTGGCAAGCGTCGTCGTCGCGCTCGGGACGCCGATGCCGCAGAAGACGACGAGCAGCAGCACAAAGGCCAGAAGCACGTTCATGAGCGGGCCTGCGAACAGGACCACGAGGCGCTTGGGAAAGGACAGTGCGCGATAGGTCTGCGCGCGCTCGGAATCGAGCAGCGCCTTCGAATCGGGAACCTCGCGCGGCTCGCCCAAGGCATGTTCCTCGGTCTTGGGCGCCGCGTACACGTCGAGCTTGTTGGAGCGACCCGGGGCGTTGATGGAGCCCCACTCGTCGAGGATGACGAGCGCCGTTTCCGCCTCGTCTTGCGTCAGGTCGCAGGCAAGCGCCGCGTGCTCGACATCGGCTGTGCCCTGCCGGTAAACGTAGGCGAGCACCTTTTCCAGGTTCGGGTCCTCCGGCCCCGCCTCCATGCCGGTGATGCGGTTATAGCCTCCAAGCGGTATCGCGGTCACCCCAAAACGCGTGCCGTTGTGCTCGAAGCCGATGCTCGGACCGGGAAGCCCGATCATGAACTCGGTGACGCGCACGCCGAACTTCTTGGCGGCGATGAAATGGCCGAGCTCGTGGATGACCACGAGCACAAGTAATACGACGACCCCCCAAAAAACAGTCGCAACGACGTTCATGGGTTCAATTTACCTTTCTAACCACGCATGTGCTCGGGCGCGCGCGGCATCGTCAATGTGCTCGAGCTGCTCGAGGGATTCGACCGGCTCGCATCCGAGACCGGCCAGCACGTCCTCGACGCAGGCATCGATATCCGTGAGCGTGCACTGCTCCGCCAAGAAAGCCGCCACGGCCACCTCGTTTGCCGCATTCATGACGCAGGGCGCCGTGCCGCCCTGCCGCCCCGCCTCCAAGGCGAGCTTCAGGCAGCGAAACGTCTCGTAGTCGGGGTCGAAGAACTCGAGCGGATGGATCTTCGTGAAGTCGATTTGCTCGGCTGGGCTTTCCCAGCGGTGCGGATAGCTCAGCGCGAACTGGATGGGGATGCGCATATCGGCAACGCCCAGGTGCGCCTTCACCGAACCGTCGACGTACTCGACCATCGAGTGCACGCATGACTGAGGATGCACGACGACGCGGATATCGTCAACTCCCATGGAAAAGAGGTGCTTGGCCTCGATGACCTCGAGCCCCTTGTTCATGAGCGTGGCCGAGTCGATGGTGATCTTGGGACCCATGTTCCACGTGGGATGGGAAAGTGCCTGCTCGGGCGTGACCCGCTCGAGCTCAGCGCGCGTCATGCCGCGAAACGGGCCTCCCGAGCACGTGAGCCAGATGCGGCGTGCCTCGTTTGCATGCTCGCCCAGATAGCACTGGTAGATTGCCGAGTGCTCAGAGTCGACGGGGATGAGCGTCTCGTGCGTGGCAAGCGGCATGAGAAGCTCGCCTCCCACGACGAGCGACTCCTTGTTGGCAAGCGCCAGGGTGCGCCCGCTTTTCAGCGTGGCGTACGATGCCCTGAGGCCGGCCGCACCGGAAAGCGCGTTCAAGACGACATCGACGCCCTCGAGCTGCGTGAGCTCCTCGACGGCATCGGGGCCAAAGCCCACGGTCACATCGTTTCCGAGCGCGTTGAGCGCAGGAGCGTCCTTGGTGGAGGAATCGCCCAGGGCGAGGTGCTTCACGCCGAACTCACGCGCCTGGGAGACAAGCTCGTCGACGCGCCGCCCGCAGGCGAGCGCCACGACCTCGATCCTGTCCGGGTGCATGCGGCAGACGTCGAGCGTCTGGGTTCCAATGGAGCCGGTCGAACCGAGCAGGGCAATGCGAAGACGTGTCATAGATAGACCCCGAGAATCTGGAAGATGTACGGTGCGCTCGCGATGGCAGCGTAGGCCACCACCGAGGCAAAGATCAGGGAATCGGAGCGGTCGAGCAGGCCGCCATGACCGGGCAAAAGGTCACCGGAGTCCTTGGCGTTGAAACTGCGCTTGATGTG
>JBMNPN010000044.1:0-20086 GCA_050943615.1 Coriobacteriales bacterium | reverse complement strand
TCGCAAAATCGCCGAACCGACCGCCCGCCCCCGGCGCCTCCTGCGACCGCATGGGAGATGCTTGAGTCGAGGCGGGTGTCACGTTTAGCAACTTTTGGCTTGATGCTAAAGTACCCGCGCGGCAAATCTGCGAGTTTCTTTCGGTTTGGCACCGATTTGACGTTCCCAGAGCACCCGTGTGCTGTTTTTTCGTGCCAAAAGTTGCTGAACGTGACAGTCGATCTGCATCCGATGGGGATCAGAGGCTCTCTGTGGGGGTAAGCAAATCCGTTGTTTGCGGTTTGGCAGCAAGTGCTTGTGGCGCGGTGGCCTGCGCGTTCGTGTTCGCTATACTTTCTTTTCGGAACTATCACCAGTTTTTCCGGCCTAAAGAGGGAATAGCATGCTGAAACCAACTGAGTACATCACCGTTTCGAAGACGGGCGACGAGCGCGGCAACCATGACGGGCTCGTCATCAATGGAAACTATTTGGCCGTCATCGATGCCTATCAAGCGCGCGGCTGGCGAGCCTGGGATGGCAAGCCGGCGGGCATCTTTGCCAAGAACATCATCGTCTCCACGCTGGGCAATCTTGTCGGCGACCTCGATGCCGCTGAGGTCATCGCGCGGCTTGAAAAAGAGCTCCAAAAGCAGTCGGCGGTTTGCATGGAGACGTTCCGCGACGATGAGATTTATGCCTATCCTCAGGCGCGCGTCCTCATCTATTCGGCGGCCAAGCACGAGATCTGGCGTCTGGGTGACAGCCCCTTTGTCATCGATGGCAAGCTCTATGAGAAGAAGAGCGAAACGCTCGAAAAGGCGCGCCAGAAGCGCGTCGAGGTGACCGAGCACTTCCTGGCAAACGATCGCACAGACCTCAAGGATCTGATCGATCACGATTATGGTCGCAGCGCTGCCATGGAGCTCATCGTCCAAGAGGAGCGCCGCGTTGACGGCGTCGAATCGCTTTCTGGCCGCGCCGATGTCGACATGGACAAGCTGCTCTCCAACGTCGAGGTCTTTCCTGTCGAGGTCGACCAAGAGGTCATCCTCGCATCCGACGGTTTCCCGCGCGTCTTGCCGACGCTCGACGAAAGCGAAGACTGGCTGGCTGCCGAGCGTGCGCGCGACCCTCTGTTCATCCATGACTATCAGGCGCTCAAGGGCGCAACGGACGAGGACATGGGCTACGACGACCGAAGCTACATTCGCTTCACGGTCGAGTAAGCAGTCTGCAAGAGGAACTTCAACACAATCTGCACCGAGAGACCGCTAGTGGTCGCCCACGTGGGAGGGTTCGATGCACCGTGCGCGGAACTGGGCTTCGTGCGCGCACACGTGGCAGGTTACCGTGCGGCATGGAGGCCGAAAACGCACGGAACTTCCCTTGGTGCGCGGATTCTTGTGCACAACTAGCTTTGGTGTGCACGCACGTAGGGCACTTCTGCACATGCTGCGCGGAAGTGTCCTTGGTGCGCGAGCGTAGCAGGCCCCGCTATACTCTAAGCCTGCTGGGACTTCAGCTGCTCGGCGACTTTGGCGGCCGTCTTCTTGCGCTCTTTGCCGCGCACGTCGATAAGCTCTGCGATGATGCTAATGGCAATCTCGGCCGGCGTCTTGTCGGCAATCTTGACACCGATCGGTGCGTGCATGGCGGCAATCTGCTCGTCGGTGATTCCGCGGTCCTTTGCCTGGGCAAAGACATCGGAATTTTTGCCGGGACTTCCCATCATGCCCGTATAGAAGGCCTTGGAGGGAAGGCAGTGGACGACGGAGTCGGTGTCGTGCAGGTGGCTGCGGCTCACGCAGACGCAGTAGTCGTCCACGCCAAGCTCGACCTTTTCAGCAAGGTCGGACCAGTCCTCTTTCACGAAGACACGCTCGCTCAGAGGAAAGCGCTCCTCGTTCAGAAAAGCGGGGTCGTGGTCGATGACGAGGCTGTCGAATCCGCAGTCGTCGGCATAGCGGGCCAGATAGACGCTCACCTCGCCGGCACCGTAGATGACGATGCGCTGGGTGGTGAACAGCGGCACGCTTGCCCAGGTCACGCCCATGAACTGGTCTTTGTGCATATGGGGCCCGCGGGTGATGTCGAGCATCTGGAACCGGTCGCGCTTGTTCCACGGGCGCGAGCACACGATGTCCTTGCCCTCGTTGGCAAAGAAGATGGTCGACTGCCCATCCTCGGACGGGCCGCGGTCCGGGCTTTGGGGGTCGGTGCTCATGCACTTGTCGGCATCGAGCACGACCTTGAAGCCGAGCCATGCCTGGTCGTTGAGCCTGAGGGACACGAGCGCGCGCTCGAGCGTCGGGATGTCCTCCTTGGTGAGCGAGGCCAGCACTTGGTCAAGGTGCTCGCGCTTGAGAACAGGGTAGTTCTCCAGCGCCTCAGCGGTAAAGCAGGGAATTTTCTCGGGGTCGACAGCGGGGGTCTTTCCCGCCTTGAGGGCATCGATAATGCCCTGGATGGTCGCTTCTTCGATCATCGCGCATCCTTTCGTTTGGGGCCTTGTCTGCCGAGATGCCGCACAAAGTTCGTGACGTCAGCGTTAGGCGGCTGCCATCACACGGCAAACCGGACAGAGGAGCCTGTCTTTCTTGCGGGATAAATTATAGAGCTTGCTTGCGCAAAGAGAAGGAAGCAAGGCCTTTAGGACCCTTTCGTTTACAAAGACGGCATACCCCCGTTGACGTGCGGATATTCAGTAGGGATGCTACACAGAAAAATCACACATCCAAACAGTATTGATGCTAATGTCCAGTCCAGGTCAAATTGAAATCGATGTAGTCCGGTCCCCAACGGACACTCCTTTGCATCGATGTATTTTTGACCATAAGCCATGGTGAGTGCCCGTCGGACGCAAGTTCGTGCGGGCACTCCCCTTATTTGGAATGCGTTTTGCCCGTCGGGGTTTCGGCTCTAGCCTGGTGCGGACGCTTATCGCTCTCGAAATCATTGCGGCGTCGAGACTACTGAGAGCGACGAGGGGAAAGTGCTCTCTGCTTCCGGGGGATGCGCGAAGACCACACCGTGGTCGATCGCGGCCTTTCATTCGCGTTCGGGAATTGTTAATCACTTATTAACTTGTCATTCGCGCAGATTTGTTTGAGACTCATAGGTGAGTATTGTTATTAGCTATCTAGTTTTCGCGAACTTTGAGGAAGCGAGTCTGTGATGCCTGACATTGATGCGATGAGCAGCCTGAACGCCGCGAACCGCGACTATGTGCTCAAGACTGTGAAAGAGCGCCATATCCACTTCATCCGCATGTGGTTCACGGACGTGCTCGGGCAGATGAAGTCCTTTGCCATTACCCCAAGCGAGCTCGAGGCCTCCTTTGAAGAGGGGATGGGCTTTGACGGAAGCTCGATTGAGGGCTTTGCCCGCTCGTCGGAATCCGACATGATCGCCTTTCCCGACGCCTCGACGTTCCAGGTACTGCCCTGGCGCCCTACCGACGATGGCGTCGCCCGCATGTTCTGCAACATCTGCACGCCCGATGGCGAGCAGTTCGAGGGCGACCCGCGCTACGTGCTACGCCGCATGCTCAGAAAGGCGGCCGACCTGGGGTACCAGTTCAACGTCGGGCCCGAGGTCGAGTACTTCTACTTCAAGGACGCCGAGCGCCCCGTGCCCCTCGACTATGCGGGCTATTTTGACCTCACAGCCGATGACACGGCCTCTGACCTGCGCCGCGACACGATTCTCACGCTCGAGCAGATGGGCATCCCCGTCGAGTACTCGCACCACGAGGCGGCGCCCTCCCAGCAGGAGATCGACCTCAGGTACGACGACGCGCTCTCCATGGCAGACGCCGTCATGACCTACCGTCTGGTCGTCAAGGAAGTGGCACTCAAGCACGGCGTGCACGCAAGCTTCATGCCCAAGCCGATCGCGGGAATCAACGGAAGCGGCATGCACGTGCACCAGTCGCTGTTCAGCGACGACGAGAACATCTTCTACGACGCGAACGACCCGCAGGGCTTTGGCCTCTCGGAGATTGCCAAGCACTACATGGCGGGGCTGCTCAAGTACGCTCCCGAGTTCACGCTCATCACCAACCAGTATGTCAACTCCTACAAGCGCCTCGTCCCCGGATTCGAGGCGCCCATCACGATCTCGTGGGCGGGCAGCAACCGCAACGCGCTCATCCGCGTTCCGCGTTACAAGCCCGGCAAACCCGAGGCGGCGCGCTTCGAGTTCAGGAGTCCGGACTCCGCCTGCAACCCCTACCTGGTCTTTGCCGTGCTTCTGGGGGCGGGCCTCAAGGGCATCGAAGAGGGGCTCGAACTCGAGGAGCCCATCGACAACGACGTGTCCGAGATGAACCGCGCCGAGCTCGTGGAACAGGGCGTTCGCCTGCTCCCGGGCAGCCTGGGCGAGGCGACGACGCTGTTTGCGCAGTCGGAGCTCATGAAGGAGATTCTGGGCGAGGACATGCACCGCTTTATCGTCGAGAACAAACTTGAGGAGTGGGGAACGTACTGCTCGCAGGTGACGCAATGGGAAATCGACCGTGATTTTCCGATTCTGTAGGCAAGCTGGATTGAAGGTTAATCGTGCATCGTAAGAGCGCTTTATACGTACAGGAGGGCATGCAGGCGTACAGCCGCTTTTCGCGCATCGTGTCCGGGCTGGATGCCGATTTCTCCGTTTGCCTGCCCGGAGAGGTCGTGAAGCGTCTGGATGAAACCGACCTCGTGATCGTGACGGTCGACGCCTCGCGGGCGACGAGCCTGGACGATATCGAGCAGACGCTGGGAAGCGCAGAGGACGTCTCGCTTCTGCTGGTCGTTGACCCGGAGATGCTCGATTCCTTACGCCTGCCCTCTCATATCTCATGCGATTTCGTCGTGTCGACGGCGCTCGACGAGGAGATGGCGGTGCGCATCCGGCACCTGCTGTGGCCATCTGAGGAGACCGCGACCTCCGACTTCATTACGGTGGACTCCATGGCCATCAACCTCTCGACGTATCAGGTGCTCGTCGATGGCCAACCGGTCGACTTCACCTATCTGGAATACGCGCTGCTCGCGTTTCTCGTGACGCATCCGGGTCATGCGTATTCCCGCGACGCGCTGTTGAGCCGCGTGTGGGGCTTCGATTACTATGGCGGCTCCCGCACCGTCGACGTGCACGTGCGGCGCGTGCGCGCAAAGCTCGGAAGCGAGCTTGCCTCGCATCTGACCACGGTGCGCGGCGTCGGCTACATGTGGGAGTAACGACTGCCTCTCCGGACTGCGCGCCCCGACACGTTCGCGCATGAATGCGCTCCTCGCTATCATGTTCTCGTCGGGAACACCAGCGCGCATTCGAGAGGTGAGCATCGTGAAGATCGTCAGCGTCAAGGCCGTGCCCGTATCCCTGCCTTTGGCCCATGCCGTGAAGTGGGCGACCGGCAATATGACCTGCCAGGCGCACGTCCTCGTGCGTATCATGACCGATGAGGGTATCGAGGGCATCGCCGAGGCCATTCCGCGCGAGCACATCTACGGGGAGACGCAGCCCGGCATGGTCTATGCCATAAACGAGCTTCTCGCCCCGCTCATCGAAGGTCTCGATGCGTTCGACCTCGAGAAAGTCCACGAGAAGATGGGCTACATCAAGCGAAACCTCGCGGCCAAGGGCGGCATCGACGTTGCCCTGTGGGATGCCATCGGAAAAAAGCTCGGCATGCCGCTCTACAAGCTCTTCGGCGGCTACCGCGACTCCATCGTACCGTCGCGCATCCTGTGGATGGGACCCATCGAGGAGATGGTCGAGCAGGCACGCGAACTCAACGAGCGGGGCTATCGCGCTTTCAAGGTCAAAGGCGGTCTCGACCCCGATGAAGATATCGCGCGCGTCGAGGCGCTGCGCGAGGTGGTCACACCCGATACCAAGCTCTACATCGACGGCAACATGAGCTACACCTACTTCGGCGCCAAGAAGGTGGCCGATGCGTTGGCGGGCAAGCTCGACTACTTCGAGGAACCTATCGCCGATACCAACGAGCGCGACCGCGTCCGCCTTGCGCACAGCATCGACATCCCCATCACGGGAGATGAGAGCAACTTCACCATCTACGATGTTGCCCATCAGATCGACATCGACGCGCTCTCCATCCTCATGATCAAGATCCCGCGCTCGGGCTTTACCTACGGCCGCAAGATCGCGGCGCTCTGCGAGGCCTTCCATCGTCCGATGATGATCGGGTCGCAATCGGAAAGCGCGCTTGGCGCGATGGCCATCATCCACATGGGCTGCGGTCTCAAGACCATCAGCTACCCCTGCGAGTTCATGGACTTCGACAACCCGCGCGCAAGCCTCATCAACGAGAAGATCGACATGCACGATGGGCGCGTCTGGGCGCCGGCAGGCCCGGGGCTGGGCGTGACGCTTGACGAGGATGCGGTGAAAGAATATACGGTCCGCGTATAAGAAAGGCAGCGGCGTCGAGTTCCGCGCATTTGCGGGTTTCGCGTTGCAAAGCCCCCGTTCATCTGCTTGAATAGGGCGCGCTACGTCTTTTCAGGGGAAAGGTTTTCATGGAGGAACGCGAGCACTTCAATTCGCGCCTGGGCTTCATCATGGTCGCCGCCGGGTGCGCCATCGGGCTGGGAAATGTCTGGCGCTTTCCCTATATCACCGGCCAATATGGTGGCGCAGCGTTTCTCATCATCTACCTGATTTTTCTGCTGGTCTTGGGCCTGCCGGTCATGGTGATGGAGTTTGCCGTCGGCCGCGCGTCCCAGCGCTCCACGGCACGTGCCTTCGAGGTGCTGCCCTCGAAGAAGAGCTTCAGGTGGTTCGGTCCCTGGGGCTACGTGGGCTCGATGCTTTTGCTCATGTTCTACACGACCATCTGCGGCTGGATGCTGAGCTACATCCCCAAGCTCGCATCGAACATGTTCGAGGGGGCGAATGCGGAATACTCGAGCCAGGTCTTCTCGGCGATGCTCGCAAACCCCTCCGAGCTGCTCGCTTGGATGCTCGTCTCCGTTGCCATCGGCGTCATCGTCTGCGCGCTGGGCGTTGAAAAGGGCGTCGAGCGCGTCACCAAGGTGATGATGTCGGCACTCTTCGTCATTCTGCTCATCCTCTGCATCCGCGCGGTCACGCTGCCGGGGGCAGGGGAGGGCCTCAAGTTCTACCTGATGCCCGACTTCAGCCACCTCTTTGCTGGCGACACGCCCGCCGAGCAGTGGGGGACTTTCGGAGATGCGGTCTATGCGGCCATGGGGCAGGCGTTCTTCACGCTGTCGGTCGGCATGGGCGGACAGGAGATCTTCGGCTCGCGCATCGGGCGCGACAACAGCCTCACCAGCGAGGCACTCTCCACGGTCGGCATGGACACGGTCGTTGCCATCATGGCGGGCCTCATCATCTTCCCATCCTGCTTTGCCTACGGCGTCTCTCCCGATTCCGGACCTTCGCTCGTTTTCGAGACGCTGCCCATCGTGTTCGGGCAGATGCCGCTCGGCAACGTTTGGGGCATGCTCTTCTTCATCTTCATGGGCTTTGCGGCGCTCTCCACAGTCATCGGCGTCTTCGAGCTGCTCGTCACGTGGAGCATGGACCGCTGGGGCTGGGACCGCCGCCGTGCGGTGCTACGCAACGGCATCGCGTTGGCTCTGCTCTCCATTCCCTGCGTGCTCGGCTTCAACATCTGGAGCGGCGTCGGCATCCCGGGAATTGGCGACATCCAGTCCATCGAGGACTTCATCGTGAGCAACAACATCCTGCCCTTGGGCGGCATCATCTTCGCCATTTTCTGCTGCACCAAGTGGGGCTGGGGCTGGGACAGGTTCCTGGAGGAAGCCGATGCCGGCAAGGGTGTCAAGTTCCCTGCCAAGGCGCGTCTGTGGTGTACCTACGGTATCCCGATTCTGGGTGGCATCATCTTCGTGATGGGCTATGTCCCCAAGATCGCAAGCTGGATTGGGCTAGGGTAGTCAGCATCGCCGCGGCTGCTGTGGGCGTTAGCCGTTCGACCGGGTGAGCGTGTAGGTATCCGTCACCGTGTTCCAGCCGTACTTGCTGGTCACCTTGACCTCCAGCGTCTGGTTGGAAGTGTCGCCGCCCGTGGTGGCAGAGATGGTGATGGAGCCGTCAGGCTCGTCGGGGACCTCGCTTGTGAACTCGAAGTTGCCAGATGAGGTGAGCGCCCCGGAAAGATTCGTCAGGGTCTCCATAGCATCGCCTTTGGTGAGGTCTGCATCGCTTGCGATGGTGCTGTGGCCGTGGTAGAGGACTTTTGCCTCGCCGGTTATCTGCCCTGTTGACTCAACGCCCGTGATATCAAGCGTCATGGGATGTTCCTTTGCGCCCGAGCACTGTCCGTTGGCAGAGTCGGTGCTGGTCATCGTGCCTGTCCAAGTGCCGACGTATTCGCTTGCCGACTCGCTTGAGCTCGATGAGGCGCTGCTGCTCTCGGCAGAACTGGCGCTTGTGCCTGCCTGAGAAATGGAGCTTGAGTCCTGGCTGGTCTGGCTCGACTCGCTGGAGCTCTGCTGGTAATCGCTGAGCTGCTGCTGCAGTTGGGAGATCTGGTCTTGCTGCGAGGAGATTTGCTGCTGTGCCTGCTGGTTGGTGAAATACCAGCCTCCCCAGGCGCCAGCTGCACAGGCGGCAACGCACAGCGCCACCATCCCGAAGACGAAGGGCTTGCGGCTCTTGCCTGCCTCCTTGCGTGCGGCCTTATAGGTTTTCTTGGCCTCTTTGAAGGCTGCTTTCTTTTGCGCCTTCTGCTCTTTTTCGTCCATGTCTCTCCCTCGCCATACAAGGCGCATTGCACGAAGGCACTGTCAAAATTGGCCGATTGTCCGCGTGACATGTTCGCCTCAGGGCAATGCTAGCGCGTATTTCCCGCTCGTTGAATACTCAGATTTCCATAAATGCGTATTCGAGCTCGTCATGCAGGCGCGTGCGGGTTGCTTCGATCTGGTCTTTTTTCAGTTCGCATTCCCAGATGACGACGACCTTCCAGCCCCGTGACTCGAGTTCCGCGCGCGTCTCGCGGTCGCGCTCTTTGTTGCGTGTGAACTTGGCCTGCCAGTACTCGACGTTTTTCTTGGGAGTGGTCGCGTACTTGCAGCCTTCGTGGTGGTGCCAGAAGCAGCCGTTGACAAAGATGGCGATCTTGCGCCCCGGGTAGGCTATGTCGGGGTGTCCTTTGCACTTCTTCCAGTCGAGCCGATATCCTGTCCACCCGAATTCGCGCAGCATATGCCGCACGATGAACTCGGGCTTGGTGTCGCGGCGTTTGTTGCCCTGCATAGAGTGGTGCGTTGCCTCCGAGACCTCGCCGAAGTCGTAGCGGGGCTTGGCGCTGTCCTTTTTCGGAGCAGCGGTAGGAGTTGTGTCGGTTGATTTCGCCATGGGTGACATGATAGGGCAAAAAACGAACTCGACCACCAGGCGCCTCTCGATGCAGGGTGCGCCGAACCCAGCCACGTGGTCGACCACCAGGGGCCTCTCGATGCAGAATCCGCGCCGAACCCCTCCACGTGGGCGAGCTAATGGGCGGTTTGCGCATTGAACCCAAGGACGTGGTCGACCACCAGGCGCCTCTCGATGCACCGTGCACCGAACCCCGCCACGTGGTCGACCACCAAGGGGCAGCCTGTCGGCGAGCAGATGCCCCTACTTTGTGAGCCAGTCGACAGAGGCGTTGCAGATGGCCGTCGCGAGCTTTTCCTGGTACGAGTCGGTTGCGATGAGCGCGTCGTCTTTTGCATTCGGCAGGTTGGCCATCTCGAAGAGCACGCAGGGCACCTTGCACCAGTTGAAGCCGCCCTGGTCGGAGCGGACAGTGACCCCTCGGTCGTTGGCACCGAGCTCTTTGACGATGTGATTGTGCATGTACCGCCCCATCTTCTGGCTCTTCTTGTAGAGGCCATTATTGGCTTGGTACCCCGTGTCGGCGGGGATGAGCGTGTAGAACCCGCGCACGCTCGAGCTGGCCCCGTCGCAGTGCAGCCTGATGAACATGTCCGCGTTGCATTTGTTGGCGATGAGCGCGCGCTCTTTCGGGCTGATTGTGGGCCCATTGTTCTTCGTGCGCACCATGACGACCTCGGCGCCCTGCTTCTCGAGGTCGGCCTGCAGCTTCTTGGCGACGGCGAGGGTGGTCTTGTATTCAGGGCCCGAAATGGAACCTGAAGCTCCGCCCGGTTCTGTCGGGATGTCGACGCTCACACTTGAGTCGGGGTTGTTTGGGCTGGGGGTGGAGTCGGTGTGGCTGCCACTGTGCCCCGCGTCGATGCAGATCGTGTAGCCGCTCAAGGGGGCAGAGTCCGAGGCGTCGGATGCGGAGCTCGAAGAAGAGCTGCTCGAAGACGCGCTCGCCGATTTCGAGGTGCTGCTGGAGGAGGCGCTCGACGTCTGCGTCGTGGGCTGGGAGACCTCTTCTACCTGAGAGCTCTGACTGCTTTCTGAGGACGGCTGCATAATGGCATAAACGGCGCCGGCAATAATCGCCGCGGCTACGACGACCACGCAGGCGGTGATGATGGCCACGCGCCTGACGTACCTTGCGTGCCCCTTGGCGGTATGACGCCCGTATGACTTATTGCTCGTGTGCTTGCTCATCTGATGACCCCGTCAATTGTCCCCTGCTCGGCAGATAGCGTCTACGCGCTTACCGCTTTACGGGCTTCCACTTGCTGTAGTGATTCTTGAACATGATGTAGTACCGGTTGTTGCTTTGACCGGAGTCGACCTCTGCCTTTAGAGGCGCCGTGATCTCGTCTTCATAGTCCGCGGGATAGCTGTATTCTAGGCTGATGTCCCAGGCGCGGCAGATCACGTCGATGCGCTCGTACAGCCAAGATGCAAGCTGCTTCATGTGCTCGTAGTCGTTGTAGTAGCTAGACGATGACTCGACATAGAAGTTATTGATGTCGTCTTGCTCCGCTGAGATCTCGTCTCTCAGTTGGCTTGCATCGTCCGAATAGCTGCTGCGAAGACTGTAGTCCTCTTTCTTATGGTAGTTGTTGAATGCCGTCGCGGCTGAGCTGACCCTCTTGTCGTAGTTTCCCAGCGCCTTGTAGTACGCGTAGAGCTCGTCGTAGTAGTCGGGGCCCGTTTCCGTATCTTTATCGGTTGTAGCGGAAGCGGATTCCTGCGACGGTTGCGCCGTATCGGTTGAGGCGCTGGTAGACGCAGTAGTCGTTTGAGCTGGCTGCGTCTGGACGCTTTGCGTGCCCCAGGGCCTGAATACCAAGATCAGCAGCAGCACGATGATGACGATTGCGGTGCCCGCCACAATACCCGTGATGATCCCCTTGGAAATGCCGCTGTCCGCAGCTGCGACTTGCTGCTGCGCCTGAGGTGCTTGCTGCTGCGCTTGCGGAGCTTGCTGCTGGACGCTTGGCATCTGGGCAGTTTGCTGTCCCGCCGCTGTCGAGTCGGGTTGCTCAACTGGAGTCCCGCAGGATGGGCAGAATGAAGAATTTTCGGGAACCTGCACCCCACAATTCGTGCAATACATATTGTACCTCTCCCCATAATTGGCAGAAACGATTGTTTGAATACCCTTTTCGAAACTGCTGCCAAGTTATTCAACACTGAAAATAGGATAGTCATTTTACTTGCTGAAGTGCAACTTTTCGCAGGCTATGGACTTCTCAGGGGCTCCACGTAATTTCACCGTGGGACCTGAGCTGTTTGGCGCATAATAGACGGCGTTGCAAATGACTGCTCAACACGTTTTCGAGGATGTCCATGACCCAAAGAAAAATCGCCGTCATCGACGGAAATTCCCTGATGCACCGCGCCTACCACGCCGTCCAGACGCCCATGAACGCACCGGACGGCACGCCCACTAACGCCGTCTTCGGATTCATCTCGATGCTGCTCAAGTTTATCGAGCTGGCCGAGCCCGACGGCATCGTGTGCGCCTTCGACGCCGGAAAGCCCAAGTTCCGCATCGAGGCGCTCGCCCAGTACAAGGCGCAGCGCCCGCCCTTGGACGAGGAGCTGCGCGTGCAGTTCCCGCTCATCGAGTCGCTGCTCGAGTCGATGAACATCCCGATCGTGAAGGTGCCGGGCTGGGAAGGCGACGACATCCTCGGCACCATCGCGTCTCGTGACGAGGCGCGCGGGGACAAGACGCTGCTGGTCACGGGCGACAAGGACGCCTGCCAGCTCGCAAGCGAGCTCACGCACATCGTGAACACCAAGAAGGGCATCACCGACGTCGTCATCTACGACCCGGCAGGCGTCGAGGAAAAGTACGGCGTCACGCCCGCGCAGATTCCCGACTACCTCGGCCTCATGGGAGACGCCTCCGACAACATCCCCGGCGTCCCCGGCGTCGGCGCCAAGACGGCCACGAAGTTTCTGCAGAAGTACGGCAGCATGGAGGGACTCTACGAGCACCTCGACGACCTCAAGGGAAAGCAGCTCGAGAAGGTCCGCGACAACAAGGACCTCGCCTTCCTCTCGCGAAAGATCGCCACGATCGTGCGCGACCTCGACTTCGAGCTCGATCTGGACAACGTGAAGTTCCCCGACTTCAAGCCCGAGGACGTGACCGCGGCCTTTGGCGCGCTCCATTTCAACCGCCACCTGAGAAGCGTGCTCGCGCTGTGCGACAGCGCGACGAGCGGTGCTTCCGTGGAGCCCTCCGTGAAGCTGAGCTATCACGTCTCCCGCGATGCGGAGCACTTCGTGGATGCGGCCGTCGAGGCGGGGCGCTGGATCGCGGTCGCCTTCGACGAGCCGGCCGAGCAGACGCTCTTT
Source organism: Coriobacteriales bacterium (assembly GCA_050943615.1). Classification (GTDB taxonomy): domain Bacteria; phylum Actinomycetota; class Coriobacteriia; order Coriobacteriales; family QAMH01; genus CACZQA01. The sequence continues at coordinate 7,379 of JBMNPN010000044.1, read as the reverse complement.
TCCCAGGAGCCGAACGTCGTGTTCTCCGATGGCGCAGGTTTGGCGCAAGTCGAGCTCTCTGCCGCAAAGCCGCTCGTGGACAAGGTTCTCACCTCCGGTAAGCTGGCCGGCCATGACCTCAAGCACTTCCTGCGCTCAGTCTACGGCGTGGGCGCCGGCAAGCTCGACTGCGGCATGATCGACCCGACGCGCATCTTCGACTGCGGCATCGCCGACTACCTGCTGGACTCCGGCACCTCGCGCACGGCAGCCGAGCTGGCCGAACGCGAACTCGGCCTGTTAACTCCGAGCGGGGAGGGGGCGCCGAGCGCTGGGCAGTTCGAGGCCGCCGCGATGGCGGCGCTCATCGACCCGCTTACCGCCAAGCTCAAAGCGGACGGCTCGTATCAGATCTTCACCGACATCGAGCTTCCGCTGCTTGCCGTGCTGCTCGACATGGAGCTTTTCGGCGTCAAGATCTCGACCGAGGTCCTCAAGGAGATCTCCGACAGCATCTCCGGGCGCATCGATGAGCTCAAGGCAGAGATCATCGATCTGGCAGGCGAGGACTTCAACATCGACTCGCCGATGCAGCTCAGCCACATCCTGTTCACGGTGCTGGCGCTCGACACGCGCAAGTCCAAGAAGGGCAAGAAGACCATCAAGCACGCCGACGGTACCGAAGAACCGGTCTATTCCACCAATGCCTCCGTGCTCGAGAAGCTCTCCGACGACCACCCGCTGCCCAGAAAGGTCATCGAGTACCGCGAGCTCGCCAAGCTCAAGAGCACCTACCTCGACGCGCTGCCGCGCCTGGTGAGCCCCGAGGACGGGCGCATCCACACGACCTTCAACCAGACGGTCGCCGCCACGGGGCGCCTCTCGAGCTCGGAGCCCAACCTGCAGAACATCCCCGTGCGCACCGAGCTCGGGCGCCGCATCCGTGAGGCGTTCATCGCGCCGCCCGACGGCGTCTTTCTGAGCGCCGATTATTCGCAGATCGAGCTCAGGCTCCTCGCGCACCTCTCGGGCGATGAGGGGCTGATCGCCGCTTTCAGCAGCGGCGAGGACTTCCACGCCCACACCGCCGCCGGTGTCTTTGGCGTGCCCGTGGAAGAGGTCACGCCCGAGATGCGCAGCCGCGCCAAGGCGGTCAACTTCGGCATCGTCTATGGTCAGCAGGCCTTTGGCCTGGGGCAGAGCCTGCACATCCCGATGGCTGAGGCCCAGGAGATGATCGACCGCTACTACGAGGCCTATCCGCGTGTGCGCACGTACCTGGACGAGACGGTCGCAAAGGCGCGCGAGGACGGGTATGCCACCACGATGTTCGGGCGCAAGCGCCACATCCCCGAGCTCACGGCGAAAAATCCCAACCTGCGCCACTTCGGCGAGCGCACGGCCATGAACCACCCGATGCAGGGAAGCGCCGCCGACATCATCAAGATCGCGATGATCCGCGTGGCAAAGCGCCTGCGCGAAGAGGGGCTTTCGGCGCGCATGGTCCTGCAGGTGCACGACGAGCTCGACTTCGAGTGTCCCAACGACGAAATCGAGGCGCTCACCGAGCTCGTTACCGAGGTCATGGACAACGTGGTCGAGCTCAAGGTCCCGCTGATCGCCGATGTTGAGACCGGTCCCAACTGGGCAATCGCGCATTAGCGTATTATCGCCTGCGATAACGATGCCTTATCTCGCAGATGATATGGGTGGGGGCGTGAGCTCATCTCCGCCCCCTCGCCTCCGACAACACGGGTATTTATGCTGCGCTATCCATGAACGCGAGCAAACTAGATTGAAGGCAAAACGGCTGCGTGTGCTAACGTTCGGATTGGCATGATCAATGGGTATGCCCGTAGTACGCGCGCTGCTCTTCGCATGCTGCTTTTTCGGGGGGAGGGCTTTATGAAAACTGAGATGAAACGCGTCTCGTGCGTGCTGCTTGCGGGTGTATTGCTTGTGTCCGGCGTTCCGGCACTTGCTCTTGCCGATGGCGATACTTTGCAAGTTGAGACAACGGCTGCAGAAAGCTCGACTGCTGAAGATTCAACTACGACAGGTTCGACTTCCGAGGACTCGACGGACGCATCTGCTTCCGATTCCACCGATAGCACTGATGTTGCTAAGGAGGCGGAAAATATTTCCACGGCATCTAAAACAGGGAAGTGGGAATATAAAGAGTCGGGCAAGAAGAAGGTCAAGGTCTCGTATCGCTATAAGGACGGTACGTATCCGACGACCATCACGCGCATCGGGAAGTCTGTTTACTACTTCAATTCTGCTACCGGTGAGCTCAAGACCAGCACTGCGAAAAAGCGGCTCGTCAAAGTAGATGGCAAGCGCTTTGTCGTCGATAAGCGGGGCAAGCTGCTCTCGAAATGGCAGGTCGTGGGAAGCAAGCTCTATTATCTTGGCGGCAAGTACCTGAGCGCGCGGACTAGCAGGACCATCGACAGCATCAAGCTCTCCTCGAGCGGTGCTGCGAAAAAGAACCTGAATTCCTCTCTGCGCGTGCAATGCATCAAGATGCTGGAGAAGGTGTCGAACCGCAGCAAGAAACGTTCAAAGCAGCTGCGCGATGCCTGGCGTTACATCACGAGCAAAAAGCACTTTGACTATGACGTGGTCCCCGTGAACATCAAGAATAAGAGCTGGGCCAAACGTTTTGCCTATCAGATGTTCAAGACGCACGCGGGGAATTGCTACGGCTTCGCGGCGCTGTTCGGATGCGTTGCCGACTTCCTCGGTTACAAGGTCGTCATGGTTACCTGTCGTGTCCCCGGTTCGCGCGACCACGCTGCAGACGGGTTCACCCGCCATGGTCTTCTGACCATCAACGGGCGCTATTATGACCCGGAAGCCGATTTTGCCGGCTGGTGCAATGGCGTCTATGGCGCGAAGCACTACCCCATTTCCACCAAGGCGCGCAAGTACAAGAAATACAAGAGCTTTGTGGGCACCGGGCTGGCACGCGGCATCAACAAGTGCCTCGGGAGCAGCACCAAGCTGAGCGTCAAGAAAAAGGGTAGCTCGTATTACGGGTGTTCGTCTGCGACGGGCAAGAGGTCCAGGAAGCTCTCGGGGCTTTATTGCATCAAGGGCAAGCTCTACAAGTTCTCGCACAAGGGGAAGATGGGCGTATCTGCTTTCAATAAGCTCAAAGCGGCATCAGCTCACAAGGCAAGGTGGACCGAACTGAAAAAGCTCATCGGGAATGCGAGCAAGGTCACCTCGATGGCGAGCTGCTATCAACCTGGGACCAACTACCTGCGCCAGTACAAGCATGTCTATGTGAGCACGTTTAGACCTGCAGATGGTGGTTCGGAGATTGTGATTTCGTACAGCGCACGCTGAAAGTGTGCGTAACAGCTGAGATTTTGGTGCCGGTGGCTACTTTTTCTTGCTCGGGACCATGAGCTGCCAGTCGGAAAGCAGCGTGTCGGTATTGACAGCCTCGAGCACTCCCGGACTGCGCGTTCCGCGCAAGATGACATCGTCGCCGTCGGTGCAAAGTATGCGGCGCGTCGCGTTGCCGTGGCGGAACTTTACGTAGTTGTCCTTCTTGATGTCCTTGAGTTTGAGCGGGGCAAGAGAAAACGCCTTGCCTCTCATGGTCACTCGTTCGGAATCATTCGATAGCACAGGCACTCCCATTCTTGCCGCGGGTAATTTTTCCGGTGTGCACAGCTCATACGATGCCGTGCAAAAGGCCGTTCTGGATTTACATATTATACTTGTTATTGAATAAATCAAATAAAAATTATAACTAGATGAGAATTGAATTGCCATCGAGAGGCGGTGCTCGTGTGCTTTCATTGCCTGACGTATTCGAGCGGCCCTTTGTCTGGGGCAGACGGGGCAGAGCCAACGCAAGTGCCCGAAAAAGTGTTACAGGCAGAACGTGCACTCCGACCTGCGGACGAAACAAAGTCAAAACACGGTCGAAATCGACTCTTAACCGACCCTAAACATTCCCTTAACCTGCCCGAATGAGAATGGAGCCGTCCTGTTCGGAAAGGAAAAGAAAAAGGAAGGGGTCGGCATGGACACGGCACTTACTGCGTTCATTCTCATCTGTGCTGCCTTCGTGCTCTTCATGACGCCCGGAGTCGCGTTTTTCTACGGCGGCCTGTCGCGCAAGAAGAACGTCGGCAACACCATCATCATGGCGTTTCTGGCCATCGGGATCTGCGCGATCATCTGGTGCATCTGCGGGTACTCGATGGCGTTCGGCTATCAGTTCTCCACGGACGACGGCAGCATCATCGGCCAGATTATTGGGGGCTTCGACCAGCTCTTCTTGAGCGGCACGGACCTTACCTGCGCCATCGAGACGCGCGTGGAAGGACTTCCCGACATGGCCTTTGCCGTGTTCCAGGGCGCGTTCTGCATCATCACCGTCGGCATCATCATCGGCTCGGTCTCCGGCCGCATCAAGTTCGGCGCCATCGCGGCGATTCTTGCGCTGTGGGTCATCTTCGTCTACAGCCCGCTTGCCCACATGGTCTGGGGCGGCGGCCTCATCGGCGGCACGATTGGCGCGCTCGACTTTGCCGGTGGCGACGTCGTCCACATCTCCTCAGGTGTTACCGGCCTGGTGCTCTGCCTGCTGTGCGGTCCGCGCCGCGGCTACGGCAACGCCTCCTACCGTGCGCATAACACGCCGCTTGCCGCCATCGGAGCTGCGCTTCTGTGGTTCGGCTGGATGGGCTTCAACGGCGGCTCGGCACTCGCACTCGACGATGGCGTGGCGGCGCTGGCCGTCATGAACACGCTCATCGCCTCGGGTGCGGCGATGGTCTGCTGGATGGTCGTTGATAAGCTCGTGACGGGGCACTCCACCCTGGTCGGCGCGGCCACGGGCCTGGTCGCGGGTCTTGTCGTCATCACGCCTGCCGCGGGCTTCGTGAGGCCCTGGGCGGCGCTTGTCATGGGGCTCATCGTGAGCCCGATCTGCTACTTCTGCATCGCCAAGCTCAAGAGCAAGCTCGGTTACGATGACGCCCTCGACGCCTTTGGCTGCCACGGCATCGGCGGCATGGTCGGCGGCATCCTGACCGGCATCTTCTGCGTCCCCGAGCTTTCCTGGACCGATTACGGCGGACTCATCTACACCGGCGACCCCAGCCTGCTCTTGAGCCAGATTGCGGGTATCCTCATCACGATCGTCTACGTTGCCATCGCAACGCTCATCATCGGCCTCATCGTCAAGGCCTGCTTCCACGGCAGTCTGCGCGTCAGCGAGGCGGACGAGGCACGCGGCATGGACGTCACGGTCCATGGCGAAGATGCTTACCCGGCCTTCGATGGCATGGACTAGAGAGGAGTTTCCCATGAAAATGGTCAAGGCTATTGTTCGTCCCGACTTTATCGAGCCGTTGAAGGACGAGATCTTGAAGAGCGACATCGGCGGTATGACGGTGAGCGCCGTGCACGGCTGCGGCAAGCAGAACGGCTGGAAGGAGTACTTCCGCGGCAACGAGGTCATCATGAACGTGCTTCCCAAGATCAAGTGCGAGTTCGCCGTCACCGACGACAAGGTCGACGAGCTCATCGAGCTCATCGTGCGCGTGTGCCGCACCGGCGAGGTAGGGGATGGCAAGATCTTCGTCATGCCCATCGAGCAGGTGGTGCGCATCCGCACGGGTGAGAGCGGTGACGAGGCGCTTTAGGCGCTCTAGACTATTCGCTAAAAAAAGGTACTTGCAATTTCAGACCCGCTTGCTTTTTTGCCTCGAGCAAGCGGGTCCATTGCTGTTTTCAGACGGGAAAACGAGAATATCTTGAAACTGCCCTATGGAGCGGCGAGTTTATAGGTTACAATACATCTTCGTGTGCGGAATAGGCCGCACCGTGATGTATCTGTTGGCCCTCGAGTAAACGTTATCCTTACGATTTTATTCGCGGGTCCCAAGGAAAGGGGACCTCTTGAGCGAAATCAAGAATCCTTCAGTCTTCGACATGAACGACGTTCCTTCCGATGAGGAACTCAACACCATGATCGACGGCACCATCAATCCCTTCGACGAAGGCGACCTGGTCACGGGCACCATCGTCAAGATCGACCGCGATGAGGTGCTGCTCGACATCGGCTTCAAGTCCGAAGGCGTCATCCCTGCCCGCGAACTTTCCATTCGCAAAGACGTCGACCCCTCCGAGGTCGTCAACATCGGCGACGAGATCGAGGCGCTCGTTCTCCAGAAGGAGGACAAGGACGGCCGTCTGATCCTGTCCAAGAAGCGCGCCGAGTACGAGCGCGCCTGGATCAGCGTCGAGGAGAAGTTCAACTCCGGCGAGAACGTCGAGGGCGAAGTCATCGAGGTCGTCAAGGGCGGCCTCATCCTCGACATCGGGCTGCGCGGCTTTCTGCCGGCGTCCCTCGTGGACCTGCGCCGTGTCAAGGACCTCAACACCTACCTGGGCGAGACCCTCGAGGCCCGCGTTATCGAGATGGACCGCAATCGCAACAACGTCGTGCTCTCCCGCCGCGTCGTCCTCGAAGAGGGCCGCAAGGCCGAGCGCGCCGAGGTGCTCTCCAAGCTCGCCAAGGGCATGCGCCTCAAGGGCACCGTCTCCAGCATCGTCGACTTCGGCGCCTTCGTCGACCTCGGCGGCATCGACGGCCTGGTCCACATCTCCGAGCTGTCCTGGAGCCACGTCAACCATCCCTCCGAGGTCGTCAAGGTCGGCCAGGAGGTCGAGGTCGAGGTTCTCGACGTCGATATGAACCGCGAGCGCATCTCCCTCGGTCTCAAGCAGACCACCGAGGACCCGTGGCGCACGCTCGTCAAGAACTATCCCGTCGGCGCTATCGTCGAGGGTCGCGTGACCAAGCTCGTCCCGTTCGGCGCCTTCGTCGAGCTGGGTGACGGCATCGAGGGTCTGGTGCACATCTCCGAGATGGCACCGCGCCACGTCGACGTCCCCAGCCAGGTCTGCAAGGTGGGCGACACCGTGCAGGTCAAGGTCATGGACGTCGAGCTCGAGCGTCGTCGTATCTCGCTGTCCATGAAGTCCGCTGCCGAGACCCTCGGCGTGGAGATTAAGGTCGCTCCCCTCGAGAAGCCCGAGGAAGAAGAGGCTGACAAGGGCGACAAGGAGACTGCCGAGAAGTCTGCTGAGGAGTAATCCTCCTCATGTCAGGTGATTCCTCGCGGATATTGCTTGGTATGAGCGGCGGGGTGGATTCGTCTGTCTCCGCCTACAATCTGAAGCGTGACGGCCACGAAGTGGTGGGCGTCACGCTTCTTGCGCTTTCGGGTGAAAAAGCCGAAGCGCGTGCCCAGCATGCCGCCGACGTGGCAGAGCAGCTGGGCGTCGAGCACCACGTCGTCGACGTGCGCGAGCGCTTCGAGCACGACGTGGTCGAGTGGTATCTCGAAAAGATTTCCCAGGGCCTT
>JBMNPN010000043.1:0-20189 GCA_050943615.1 Coriobacteriales bacterium | reverse complement strand
TGCGGGGATGTGACGCTCTCGTAGTACCGCACGGATTCCGCTACTGTACTCGCGCGACCGCGGGATTCCCGGCGCCCCGTCGGAGCGGCCGCAAGATATATCCAAACAAACAAAAGAGGTTGAGAAAATGACCAAGTCTAATATCGGCAAGAGGGTAATCGCGACTGTGCTCGCAGGCTCCGTGGCATGCGCCATGTGCGTTCCCGTCGCGTCAATGGCGACGGTCCAGGAGGCACAAGCCGCGTCCACGACATCCACGTCCCAGAGCGCGTACGGGACCGCGATCACCTATGACGAGTACTTTAACCTCGACGAGCAGTATTCGCTCAGAGAGTATATCGCCAAATACGAGACCAGCATGAATACCGGCTATGCAACCAAGTCCGTCTCTAAGACCATGAGCTTCGAGACGAAGGCGGACTCCTCCGCCGACGTGATGCTTCTGTTCTGCATGAACGACCCGGCGGGGCGCCACATGGACAAGTACGGTTTCTACACCTATGACGGATATAATGCCCTCTATTACGAGATTCCCGCCGACCAGTACACCGTCGACTTCGACAAGCAGACCATCACCCTGTCCGACTCCATTTACAAGACCCTTTCCTCGACCAAGACACGCGCCTGGATCGAGCTGTTCGGTACTCGCTACGTCGCGCCCGTGGAGAAGGGCGACACCACATCGCTTTCCGCCGCCCTGACGGAAGCGCAGGAGGCCCTCGAGGGCGTCGTCGCATCCGACGACGGCGGCGCGACGAACGCCGAGACCAAGGAAGCCCTCGCGTCCGACCAGAAGTGGACGGACAGCAAGACAAAGTCCGACCTCGAGTTCGTCATCGAGATCAACAACGAGGCCATCGAGAACGGCGAGTTCGCCGAGTACCTCGACTCCGACATCGAGGACATCGCCAAGCAGATCCACGACCAGACCATCGACTTCAAGACATCCGTCATGACCGGCTCCGGAGACTCCGCCGTCCACGCGTACCCCGATGCCGTGGCCGAGCAGGCCGCGCGCGACAAGGAATCCGGTTCCGACTCTGATTCGAGCTCCGACAGCAGCGCCGATAGCGGCACCGACACGGGTTCCGAGAGCGGCACCGACACGGGCTCAGAGAGCGGCGACACGTCCGGCACGGATACCGATACCTCGTCCGAATCCGGGGACGTGACCGACGGGGACGAGACGACCGACAGCGACGCGGACCAGGCCACGTCCGAGGACACCGAGCAGGGCCCCAGCTCCAAGCGCACCCCCAAGGCAAAGTCCAGCTTCACGGTCAACGTGAAGACCGTCACCGCCAAGGCTGTCGCCAAGGCCGCCAAGAAGGCCCATGCCACGAAGGGCTCCACTACGTCAATCACCCTCGGCAAGAAGGTGAAGACCATCAAGAAGGGCGCCTTCAAGTCCTTCAAGAGGGTCAAGACCATCACCGTCAAGTCCAAGAAGCTCGCAAAGAAGCGCGTCAAGGGCGCCCTCAAGGGCTCCAAGGTCAAGACCGTGAAGGTCAAGGTCGGCTCCAAGAAGACCAACAAGAGGTACGTCAAGAAGTACAAGAAGTACTTCTCCAAGAAGAACTGCGGCAAGAAGGTCAAGGTCAAGTAGCGCAACGTGGGGCAGCCAAGCACATGACTTTCTGATCACAAGAGGGGAGGGGGAGCCGAACGGTTTCCCCTCCCCTTTTTCATGGACGATAGGGGACGATATGGGGTTCGAATATCCAAGCGACGTGCTCGTAGACTGGCTATCCAGCGATGACATGCTCTCACGTGACCGTGGGTACGTGCTCCTCGACCTTCCCACGGGGAGCGGCAAGACCTATGCCGTTGCCGATGAGATGGCGGACAAGTATCTCCTCAATCGAAAAGCGGCGTGTACACAGCGGCAGTACTATCTCATGACCCGCACCCACGAGCTCGAGAGAGTCAGGAACCTGACCATCGCCGCCCTCGAGAAAAAGGGTGTGCCCCACGCCGAAGCGGAAAAGGCATGCCTCATCATCCCCTCGTACGAGAGCTCCTTGATGAAGTTCTTCGGCTCCCTGAGAGGCAAGGAGGGGACCTACCGCCTTCCGCCAGCGTGCGACGAGTCCCTCGAACAGGGGCTTCGCGACCTCTGTGACGCCCACAGAAAGCTCGTGTCCGCTCAGGCCAATTACGAGAAGTTCCTTGCCGACATGAAAAGTTCGAACAAGAAAAAATCGGACATGCAAGGCTATAACAAGACGTTCCTCGATTCTCTCAAGGACCGTATCGAGAAGCTCAAGATCAATTTTCTGGAACTGGAGAGGAAGAGGTTCAGGCACCTCGTTAAGTCCTATATCTCTGATTTCAGGAGCATGGTGTCGCACTCGGAGCAGGGCAATCCGGTGCCATCCTCTGCGGGCCAGGCAATCGAGTCCCTGCTCTCGAACGACCAATACTCCTGGATCGCAGAGATGTACCCCGCCGTCCTCTGGTACCGCGCATCGATCGTTTTCCTCACGTACAAAAAGGCCATGACCACAATCGACACCATCCTCGGGGACCGCATCTCAATCTTAAGGGGCACCGGCGTCCAAGGCGAGCGCTTCTACCTCGATGAAATAGACGCCGCAAAAGGCGACATCGTCGACGCCCTGAAGCAGGAGGCCTCGCGCCCGATTCTCAGAGACGTCCGCAAATTCGTGTACGAGCTCGCAACCCAGGACATGGAGATCAACCCCTGGAAGACCATCTACGGCATCGAGCTTTCCGAAAAGCTGGCAGGAAAACTCGGGGGCATATACAGAAAGCTCGTCAAGACGGCCCGCCACTGCTCCGATCTCTACAACCTCGACAGGGAAATCCTCCTCGTGTCCGAGGACAGATCCAACAACCCCTTCCTCTTCTACGATGGCTCGCTTTCCAGCGTGGGCTCGTCATTCGTCTACCTCATCAACGACGGCACCGATCCCATGGTGCCCCAGCTGGGCGACTACTTCCATGGCGACAGCAATTTCGTCGTTCCGAAAAACGAGCTCTCCCGTCTCAAGAAGTCCCTCGGCATAGAGGGCAAGCTCGCATGCGAGAACAGCTTTGGCAACGTCACCCGGGAGATGTACTACGTCTTCTCGTATGCGGGGTTCAAGATCAGGGGCATCGTCCCCAGCCTCCTCGACGAGATCTCCCGAATGAAGCCCACTCCCCGCTCCGGCAAGATCAAGGGCTCCAGCACCTTCGAGATCATGACGACGCTCCTGTGCAAGTTCGTCGACCAGAGCCTCGCCTTCTCGATCGCCTCCCTCATCGAGCGGATGGCCTTCAAGAAGCGCCGGCGCAAAAACGGCAGCGTCGAGAACATCCCCCGGTTTCCCCGCCGCTCGTTTCTCGCGAGCGGGTTCAGCCTCACGATGCTCAACGACGACAACTCGCACATGAACGAGACCCTCGTCTCGAGCTACTCCATCCCTACCACGCCCGAGAGCATCCTTCTGCAGCTCGTCGAGACGAATTTCTGCATCGGGCTATCGGCCACGGCGCGGCACCGCTCCGTGCTCTCCAACTTCAACTGGGATGAAATCGACGTGGTCGACCCCTCTCTGCGGGTTCCCGTCCCCGACAGCGTAAACGCCCGCCTCGATGATGCGATCGGGAACCTGAACCGCGTCTACGACCGCGTCAACATCGACGTTAAGTTCGCTCCCGACATCTCTGGCAACAAGCCTGCCGGATGGCTCGTCGACAAGCTCTTTTCGCACAGTTTGCCCTTTAAGGAGAAGTACGATAATTGCTGCGAAGACGGCGGGGCTTTCTACGCCAACCGCAGGCTCATGCTCTATGCGGCAATCGACGAGTTCCTGTCCCTCGACTTCTCCGAGGCCCCGTGCATGCTCGCGTTCAGGAACCAGGGCGCGGACGCAAACGGCGAACTTGATGACTTCCTGGAACCTGACCTCGCAAAGCTCTGCTCCCTCCACGGGCTCTCCAAGGATGATGTGGAGCTCGTGCCCGTTATGACGGGAACGATTAAAGACGTCTTCGGGAGATTTGAGAACGACGAGAACCACGCGTTCAAGCCGGGATCTCTCGACAGCGTTCTCAAGGCGGGAAAGAGGGCCATCGTGCTCGCATGTTACGGCTCGACCGGTGAGGCCGTCGACATGACGCTGCCCCTCCTCGACTCCTGCCACTACGTCTACGAGCATGCGCCAAGCGAGAACGACAGGACGGATATCGGGTTCGTGTACCTCGAGTGTCCCTCGCACCTCTTTCCGCAGCTCGACCTGAGCGGCCTAGAGGAAAATGGCCCCAGCGGCGTTACCCGGGAGAAGGCCGAGGCCGCGCTCGAGTACCTCTTCGAGCTCGACGAGCTGAGGGCCGGATACGAGCTCTCCCGCTCGGAATTCGACGTCTGCGCAAACGAGATAGAGCGCATCGTCACCGTAAGGCCGTACAGGCGCGCAGGAGAGCTGAGGAAGCTACGGCAGCTCGCATCTGCACAGGGGCGCGGCTACCGCCGCATCAGCCAGGCAATCGGGCGCATCCACAGATGCGGCGTCAAGTTCGGCACCATCACAATCTTCCTCGACCCGACCATAGCCCAAAGCTGCGGTTTCGAGTGGAACCGCTGCATCCGCGAGACTCCCGAGCTCGGCGCCATCAGAAAGGCCTGCATGGAAAGCCCGGCCGACCTTACCGAGCCGCCTGTGAAGATGATGGCGAACAGGCTCTCTTCCATGACAGAGCTCACGCACTCGTTCATGCACTCGGCGATGGGATCGTCTTGGCGCAACCACGGCGATATCGAGATGTACGAGAGAATGAGAGAGACCTTCCTCGCCCATCCCACCTGCTCCAGGGAGAGCAGGGATGCCGACGAGACGGGCGTGCTGCGCAGCTTCTACGGGCCCGTTCCCGAAGGGTGCGATTCCTACACTGCCTGGTACAGCGGCGATTTCCTCGCGACCGAGATAGAGTTCGACGGCATCGAAGGCACAGCGGCACCAAACAAGTTCAAGCTCAGAGACGACGTCTTTGCCTTCCATGTCGCCGCGCGGTCCTTCCGCTACGAAGAGCTCATGTCGTTCGAGCCGGTCCGAGACTGGTTCATTGCCCACGGATATGCCACCGAGTTTTCGCCTGCCGAGTTCTTCCCCTCCCCCAAGCTGGCGCAGATGGGGCTCGGGGCGCTCGGCGAGGCGGCCTTCGAGGCGGTCTTCGACTTCTGGTTCTCCGAAAGGGGCTACTCGCTGCGTGTGCTCCCCGACGATGTCTTCGAGAAGGCCGACTTCCAGCTCATGAGGGAACGCGACGGAGACCTGATCCCTATGGACCTCTTCTTCGACCCGAAGTTCCAGTCGATCGACCACCCCTTCAAACACGGCGTACGTGCAGACGAGCGCATCGCCGAAAAGGCAAGTCTCCTGCAGGGAAAGATCTGCGCCGTCAACGTGCTCCCGCCAGCGGGATACGACGACATCGGCAAGCTCGTCTCGTCGACCGACAGGCTTCTGGGACTCGCGGTGATCCCCTGGCTCTTCGACCCTTCCACCGGGCGCGAGAACCTCGAGGGGAAAGGCGCCATAGAGCAGCTCATATGCCAGGCAAGAGAATGGACCGGCCCAAAGGAGAGATCATGAGAGATCCCATCGCCCACGACAGAGAGCGGCCGTTCGACCCAGAGAGCCACGAGGCATTCACCAACCTCTTCAGACTCTCGTGGAAGGATGCCGAAAGCTTCCACGACCGCTTCACGCTCCTGTGCATCAGCGCCGCTTCTGGTCAAGCCCTCACGGCAGGACTTTCGAAGGTCGAGAAGACCCGCTCCTCTCTCGGCAGCTGCTACGACCGGGTCTCCCCCGATGCACCCGACGACGAATCGCATCGCGCCTGGGCGCTTCTGGACTGCCCTCCCTCCCGAGTTGCGGATGTCGTAAGGAAGCTGAACGAATCCGCCGAGTCCTCGACGGTGAGGCGCATCGCCCCGGGCGATCCCGAGTGGCCCTCCGAGGGCGCGTTCGCCCAGCTCCTCTTGAACTCGATACCCACCAGCGACGAGGGCATGCACCTGATGCGCGGCTACGGGCACACGTATCTCGTCTACAAGACCAGAGGGGATGCCTCCCGGCCCTTTCAGTTCATCACGTGCGACATCAAGGTCGTGCGCTGCGGGGTCCCCGGATTCGACGACGGGGTCTTCGCCCTCTGCCTTCCCACCACGACCTTCACGAGGGGAAGCGAGAAGGAGGGCTTCAGGCCTTCTTCTACAAAACCCGAGGACCTGCCAAGATGGGCCCTGCATCGTGGCTCCGACGTTCCCGTGCCGGACAGCTCCGCTCCCTTCGAGAGCTGCTATGTCAAAAGGCAGTTTGCCAAGCGCAAGTCATCCGTGCCGTTTCTTTCCTATAGCGATTCCCGGGGCTACGACGTGTCGAAGTCCTATTTCCTCCTGTACGCACTCGATGCCGTGAACCGCAGATTCGGCGACTACCTTGTCTTCGAGCGCGTCCGAGTTCCAGAGCGCAGGAACAGGGTCCTGTCCGCTTGCGACAAGCACGCCTCCGCAAGAGAGCTCAGGTCCGTTGTCAGCATCGACGGGTACCCGGGCGTCGCCGTCATAGACAGATCCGCCGCCCTGCCGGTCTCGGACGCTGCGCTCGACCTGCTCGTGCAGCGCCTTTGCGAGCTCGGGTTCGATTGTGCCCGCGCCGATTCCGTCAGCGGAGAGCGTCTCAACCTCGTCGTCTCGGACGATGTGCGCGGAACCGACGGGCCCGATGCCTACGTTGCGTCCACAGACCGCATCATCGTGCAGAACATATCGTCCGAGACCGTCAACTCGATTTACGATGCCGGTACCGCTGGGATGAAGAGGGGCGCCTGCTCGCTTGTCGATGCCGCCGCAGTCCAGCTCGCGATCAAGCACGACCTCTCCATCGGGAAGACGAGCGTGTTCAAGACGCTGCCGGATCAGCCCGTGACGTTCGTCGGCCCAATCAAGAACCTCATTGGCTCACAGGACGACGAGGCAAGCGGGCATTCCGCTCTCGATTTCTGCGTCTGTTCTGTTTCCCCCGACTCGTCCATATCCTGTAAGAGCGCCCGCCTCGGAAAGCTCTTCGGTCTCATCGGCAGCGACGCCGCGTCCGCTATCGTCGAGTCTTGCAGTTGCTCCGGGAACCCCCTCGACTATGCGGTCGTCGATTCATCCGGCGCCTTTGCCCTCGTCTCGCTGACCGATGCCAGGATGGTGCCCGACTTCTCCGAAATCAGAAGCGCCCGAGAAATCGGGACGAATGTGAGCGGAGAGCACCGCACCCAGCTCAGCAAGAGCGCCACCGGTCCGTCCTCGTACCGTTTCGGGCTCTGGGAGACGCAGCTTTGCGATGGCAGCTTCCTCTACCGCGTCGGCTCGCGCGCGGGAATAAGCAGCTGGGACATGACGCGTGGCGAGCCCTGGAGGAGGGTTGTCGTGTCGGAAGGCGGCTCTCACCTAGTCGACGTGATTCTCCAGATGCTCGACACTCCCTGGGTCGTCATCTACCGCGCCCCGTCGCACCCCTGGCCCATCAAGTTCATGCGCGAGTTCCTCCTCATGCAGCCACAGGCCCAGCAGCAGTCTGGGTAGCGAAGGAGGCAGAGATGCACGGTGACGCGGACAGGGAGTAGTAATCTAGCCCTGGTGCAATTGCAGCATCGGGGCTAGTTGTTGTGCAAGGCTTAACAATCGATCTGCAAAAGCCCCGTTATCATTCAAGTCCAACTTGCGGATTCGAAACGGTCCAACTTGCGGTTTATGACCTTTGACCTGGGAAAACGCTTCGAGCTCGGGAGACCCGAAACCCACATCACCTGCTAATCTACCTTGCCTAGAACGAGGAAGGCGACAAGATCGTCATCGACAGCTGCGTTGAGCACCTGAGCAACTTCATCGTTCAGAACCGGCAGAACTAGAGATGTGAGGCTGGCGAGTGTCAGTGATGCGCTTTGGAATTGGGGTAAGTTCGGATTTGCTTGCCGCAAATAAAAATAGGGGCGCTCCCCGAAGGAAGCCCCCCTTTAAAACGGTTAGACCGTTTTGTGCAGCGAAGTTATTCTCGCAGCTACCATGTTATCCGTCAAGTTGCAAAAACGCTCGAAAGAGTCGTAAATATTGACGCGGCAGCTGCCCAGAAATTAATCGGCGGTTAGCGGATACCACCCTTTTATCATCTTTTTCCAAGCTGTGAGCAAGATAGCAACCGAAACAGGCTAACAGTCAAGCTCCACAAACTCGGCAGTGACGGTATAAAATCATGTTGACAGTACCCCGCACGCGAGCAGCAATGCAGCGAACCAGGCGGGGTCATTTTTTCTCTGCTACAGAACAAACGACGCACCCCTAACAAAACTGCTCAATTCTTGTTGTACACGTTGCTCAACTCCTCATAAGCACTTGTAACCAATCGAGTAACTTCTGATTACACGCCAACATATGACGTGGCTGATATGTCAGCGTCCCAGAAGACAAGTACAATGCTCTCCATGGGCGCGGCGACGAGGCCGCGCATCAGGAAGAGGAGAGCGGAGCATCCATGGCCGTAGACCAGACCAGAATCGTAACGTTCCAGGACATAATGGACTACCTGGAGTCCCACAGCCGCAACACGACGGAGAAGGGCGACCTCTGGGAGCGCGTCGCCACCTGGTACCTCCGCAACGACCCCGAGATGCAGCAGGTCGTCGGGACTGTCTGGCGCTGGAACGACCCGGACAACCCCATGCACACCGGCCACGACGTCGGCATCGACGCCGTGGCGGAGAGGAGCGACGAGGAGGGGGGCTACTGGGCGATCCAGTACAAGAACTACGACCCCGCCCACAAGCTCACCTACGGCGAGCTGAGCACGACCTTCGCCTCGGCAGAGGCAGACGACCGCTACACCGGCATCATCATCGTCTCCGCCGGCGAGGAACTCTCGCAGAACGTGCACGAGCACATGAGGTCGCTCCGCCAGAACCGCGGCACCGCCGGGATGATCCTCACGCCGACCGTGATGGAGACGGCTAACGTCGACTGGTCGCTGCTGCTCCAGGAGCGCGCCCAGGACGAGGAGTCGCGCCGCAAGAGGACCCACAGCCCGAAGCCCCACCAACAGGAGGCCATCAACCAGATCCAGGCGAAGTTCGAGACCTGCGACCGCGCCAAGGCCATAATGGCCTGCGGCACGGGCAAGACGCTCATGTCCCTCAGGCTCGCGGAGGAGAGGTTCAAGGGCGGCTCGTGCGCCGACGTCCTCTTCTGCGCGCCCTCCATCGCGCTGGTCTCCCAGGCGATGCGCGAGTGGACGAACCAGGCGCGCGTCGAGATGAGGAGCCTCGTTGTCTGCTCGGACGCGAAGGCCTCCAAGATCGACGAGGACGACGTCCTCGACGACGTGGTCGACGTGTCCTTCCCGGCGAACACCGACCCGGCGAGCCTCCTGCAGCGCTACAGGTGGACGCGGGAGCACCATCCCGATGCCATGGTCGTCGTCTTCACCACCTACCAGTCCATGCAGGTCATCCAGGACGCGCAGGACGCGGGCCTGCCGCGCTTCGGCCTGTGCGTGTGCGACGAGGCGCACCGCACCGCCGGCACAAAGTACGCCGAGGACGAGGACGTGGCAAGCTTCCAGATCGTCATCGACGGCGCGCGGATCAGGGCCGACAAGCGCCTGTTCATGACCGCGACGCCCAAGGTCTACGGCGACAACGTCAAGACCAAGGCCGGCGAGGTGGCCGCCGAGCTCTACTCCATGGACGACGAGGAGAAGTACGGCCCCATAGCCTACGAGCTCACGTTCGCCGAGGCCGTCGAGAAGAAGCTGCTGTGCGACTACCGCGTCGTCGTGCTCGCCATCAACGAGGACGCGGTGCCGGGCACGAAGATCGTCGTGCCCAGGGGCTCCGACGAGGCCGAGCTCGACGTCGGCGACACCGCGAAGATCATCGGCTGCTGGCGGGGGCTCGCCACCCACGGCGAGGAGGCCCGCAGGCGGCTCGACGCCTACGAGGGCGATGAGGCGGGCGACACGCCCGACTTCCTCCTCGTCGACGACTTCGACAACTGGAACGTCGGAGGCGGCGAGCTCGACCGGGAGATGATCTCCCTCGACGGCGCGCCGGTCGAGCCCCTCCACCGCGCCGTGGGCTTCTGCTCGACCATCCAGGCGTCCAAGGACATCGACGCCGCCTTCGAGCAGGTCGTCAAGAGCTACGTGGAGAGCACCGGCGAGCACGGGCCCGAGTGCTCGCTGGACCACGTCGACGGCTCCATGGACTCCAAGGTTCGCGCCAAGAAGCTCCAGTGGCTCGCGTCCGGGGAGGGCGCCGACGAGTGCCGCATCCTCACGAACGCGCGCTGCCTGGCCGAGGGCGTGGACGTCCCCTCGCTCGACGCCGTCATCTTCTTCAGCCCGAAGAGGAGCAAGGTCGACGTCGTCCAGGCGGTCGGGCGCGTCATGCGCACCTTCACGGACGAGCGGACCGGGCGGGAGAAGGAGCTCGGCTACATCATCCTGCCCGTCGTCATACCCTCGGACATGACGCCGGAGGAGGCCCTCAACAAGTCGGACACCTTCGACGTGGTGTGGGGCGTGCTGCAGGCTCTGAGGTCCCACGACCAGAGGATCGACGCCTACATCAACAGCCTGCCCATGAGGAAGCCGAGGAAGAAGGGCGGCAGCCTCGGCATCGGAACCAAGTCCGGGCACCCCGACGCCGGCGAGGACAGCGGAGGCGAGCGCAATGGCGAGCAGGGTGAGTTCGAGCTCGAATTCGGCTCCACCATCCTCGAGCGCGCCGTCTACGCCAAGGCGGTGGAGAAGTGCGGCTCGAAGGTCTACTGGTCCAGCTGGGCAGAGGACGTCGGCCGCATCGCGCGCTCCCACGTCGACCAGATAAACGAGGCAATTCAGAGCGACCCCGTCGCGAGGGAGGCGATGGCGTCGTTCCTGAAGTCGCTCAGGGACTCGCTCAACCCCGGCGTCTCGCAGCAGGCGGCCGTCGAGATGGTCGCCCAGCACATGGTGACCCTGCCGGTCTTCGACGCCCTGTTCGGCGACTACGCCTTCGCCGAGTCCAACCCCGTCTCGGTCGCCATCACAGAGTTCCTGGGAGAGCTGGAGGGCCATGGCGTCGGCGACATGAGCGCATCGGACCGCCAGAGCCTCGACGAGCTCTACGCCTCCGTGCGCCGCAGAGCGTCCTTCTGCAGAACCGACTCCAACCGCCAGGCGCTCATCAAGGACCTCTACAACGAGTTCTTCTCCAAGGCCTTCAAGAGCACCTCCGAGAAGCTCGGCATCGTCTACACGCCCATCGAGATCGTCGACTACATCCTCCACGCCGCCGACCGGGCCATGCAGAGGGAGTTCGGCAAGCGCCTGTGCGACGAGGGCGTCCACATCCTCGACCCCTTCGCAGGCACAGGGTCCTTCATGGCGGAGCTCGTGAGCGACCCGGACCTAATGCCGATCGACCGCCTAGAGCACAAGTACAGGCAAGAGCTCCATAGCAACGAGATCCTGCTGCTCGCCTACTACATCATGGTCGTGAACGTCGAGTACGCCTACCACTCCCGGATGGGAGGCGAGTACGTCCCCTTCGAGGGAGCCGTGCTTACCGACACCTTCCAGATGGACGAGGAGGGCGACGAGCTCGACCTCGACACCTTCATCGACAACTCCCAACGTATCCTCGACCAGCAAGATGCTCCCATCAGAGTCATCGTCGGCAATCCCCCGTACTCTGTTGGACAAAAGAATGCCAACGACGACAACCAGAACGAGCACTATCCGACGCTCGAACAGCGTATTAGAGAGACCTATTCCGCCCATACGTCAGCCACCAACAAGAACTCCCTGATGGACTCCTACATCGAGGCCTTCCGCTGGGCATCCGACCGCATCGGAGACGAGGGTATCGTCTGCTTCGTCTCCAACGCCGGCTGGCTGCGCTCCGAGGCGGGCGCAGGCATGCGCCGCTGCTTATCCAAGGAGTTCAGCTCTATCTATATCTTCGATCTCCTTGGTCACAACCAGTATCGACGAATGACACGTGAGCAGATGAAGAGACAGGGCGAGAATGTTTTCGGGAATGGATCAACCGCCGCTATTGCTATAACCATGCTCATAAAGAATCCTGATTCTCAAGAACATGGCAATATCCACTACCATTGTATCGATGAGAGCTTGAATCGCGAACAAAAACTAGCAGCGATATCGTCTTGCAAGGATTTCGACCCGGAGTGGGAGACACTTACACAAGATAGGCACGGCGATTGGCTCGACCAACGTGATGATAGTTGGTATGAGTTTGCACCAGTAGCCATTTCTCATGGCACAAAGAAAACTAATCTGGGTATTTGGTCAATTTGGTCAAATGGCATAAAAACAAATCAGGATTCCTGGGTCTGGAACTACTCCAGACGACTGGTTGAACATAACGTAGAGAAGCTCATCAAGAACACAAATTCCGAAACACTTAAAGTCCATGGTGACATCAATAAAGTAACCTACGATTCAAAGAACTATAGTTGGTCAGGATTTATGCTTGACCATGTCAAACATCATCATCAGATACGATTTTCTCCCGAAAACATCATAGTCGGAGAATATCGTCCATTCTGTAAACAGTTTCTCTATTACAGTCGTGACCTGAATCAACGATACGGGCAACCAGCAAAATTATTCCCGCCCTTAAAACCTAACGAGACCGCTCCCAATATTGTCATTTGCGAGTCAGCAGAAAAGGAAGAACTGTCTGTATTGGTCTCTGATTTTCTGCCAGACCTACACTTCGTCGGGTCAATTCAGTGTTTTCCGCTGTACTGGTACGAAAAAGACGACGACGCAACAATGGAACTTATACCAGCTGAAAAAGAGAAGGTCGTCCGTGACGCCTGGGGCAACCGCTATATCCGACATGATGCCATCACGGACCAGGCGCTGCAAGCCTTCCGTGACGCGTACCCGGTAGCCTTCCACAACAGAAAGGCAAAGGACGGTCCCAAAGAGATTACCAAGAAGGACATCTTTTGGTACATCTATGGCATCCTCCACAGTCCCGAGTACCGAACGCGCTTTTCCGCCAACCTCCAGAGAGAGCTGCCGCGCATCCCGCTCGTCGAGGACTTCGAGAAGTTCTGCGCCGCCGGGCGCGCGCTCGGCGAGCTGCACCTCGGATACGAGTCCGTCGAGCCCTGGCCGGACCTCGACATCACCGGAGCACTTCCCGGGGAGGACCCCGGCCCCGTCGAGAAGCTCAAGTGGGCAAAGAAACGCAATCCCGAGACGGGCAAGATGGAGAAGGACTTCACAAAACTCGTCTACAACAAGCAGGTGACCATATCGAACATCCCCGAGTCGGCGCAAGAATATGTCGTCAATGGCCGCTCGCCGCTCGACTGGATGATAGACCGATATCAGGTGAAGACGGACAAGAACACCGGCATTGTCAACGACCCCAACGAGTACTCGGACGATCCGCGCTACATCCTCGACCTCATCGGCAGGCTGGTGACGGTCTCCATGAGGACGAACGAGATCGTAGCCGCGCTGCCACCTCTCAGGGAAATTGAAAAACCTGCAAGCTGGCCGGAGGCGTGGAGCACAGATTTGTAATGAAACATTCCATTACCCTGCGAATTGCTGATACTTTTTCTGGCGCCTATTTCGCTATTTCTACCCGAATGGGATTATCAGAAAGATCAACATCGTATTCGTTGCCATCGTTATCAGTATAGGAGTAGCTAGTGAGTTCAACAGCCTTTGCGTCTGTATCAAAACCAGTAAACCTATCAATGCTCTGACCAGGTTTGACCTTTGACTCTCCCGTGGTCCAAGAAGGGGTCTCTAGGATATTGTCATCCGCATCCAAGCTGGAGAAATTTACATTGATATCATGAATCTGGAGGTCGGTCGAATTTTTGATTTTCCACGTCATATAGATTTTCTGGTCGTTTATATCTATGTCTGATTGTTTTGGTGCAGTAATATCAAGCTTCTGTGATGTTTGAGATGACACATCCTCGCTCATCTGCTGCGAATCCTGGCCTGATGAATTGCTTGTTGTGGAGCTTGCGGAGTTCGTTCCACAAGCAGCCAATGCAAGCGTAAGCGCGGTGACAGCAAGGAAAAAAAATAATAGAGTGCTTCTTCATATGTCTCCCCAATCCTCAAATCCCAAACGACTTTCTTAGGCACTATCCCATTTTCGTGCACTCAACGCAGCAGCATTGCTTATTTGCCCGCACTCTCATGAATTCTTGCGTGCGGCTACTTCCGGCTACTTCCAGCTCTGGAATCGATACTGCTTGTCTATTCCGTGAACCGAGTAATCAAAGTAGAATTTGGACACTATTCTCGAGGGATCGTATACCCCGTCTGTAATCTTGTCTTCTCTTGAATTCGAGGCCTCGAATCGGTATTTCTCGCCATCAAAGTAGAAGTACTTCATTCGCATGCTCGAAGACGGGTAGTTCGCCAAGATCAGGCTCCTGCCAACCGATTTCCCTTTCACCCTGATCTTCAGCACGTCGATATAGCATTCGGCCCGGTCATTAAGGAACACGCCGCCAGCACGCCCGTCGAAACCGGGCTCCAGCTTTTTTATGACGGCGAAGTTTTCCCTCCTAGAGGCGCTCTTCAATTTTCCAGCCCCGTCGAAATCAGCTTTCAGCTCGGAAAAGTACTTCTCCCTCTGCTCTTCGGCCCCTTCTCTTACTCACGTAGCGACAGTTTCCATGTACGTCTCGTACGTGAGGACGTTGTCGGGCTTTGGCTTTGTCACGAACAAGTCATCCTCGTTCCCCACCGGATACAGGACCACTTCCGTGTTCCCGTCTTCTCCGGTAATGGCGTAGCTTCCGTCTCCATTCTTGCGGATCGGAGAGCTATCGAATTCTATTTCGTTGCTGTTCACGTCATGGATCACGCCAGTGACTTTTCCAAAATGGCTAATAGTGAGATTGCCCCACTCGGCCCCCTCACGATATTCCATTTGTAGTTGCCTGTGGGTATCCCGAGAAGCCCGGGCAGACACCAGTACAGAACAATCACGCCGGCTATCACCACAGCGATTACGACGACTATCGCTATACCGGTGCTGCTGTCGTTGATTTTCTCAGTCACGCACGCACTTCTCTCTATTATCGAATCTCAGTACAGTACAACGCAGAAACCGTCACTTCACCAGACTCCTCTGCCGGAATTCTTCTTCACAAAGACAGAACGACACTTCCTTACATGCCTTTCCTAGCGTTGCACATGAAGGCAGACACCCTATTCGTTAATCTCCATACCACCACTTGGCGAACAGCAGCACATCGTCAAGAAGATTGAAAATATTTTTGCATCTCTACCCGATGTTGCACAATAGAAAGGAAAATAACGGCCAAATTCAATTAGGTGTGCGTATTAGAAATACTAAAGTCTTCTTCCTCGAGGTAAAAGCCCGCAAGCCGCTTGAGAATCTCGTAGCCCCTGCTCTCGAGGAACCGCTCGATGACCTCCGTCGTCCTCTTCTGAATCGTCTTTTCTAATTCGTAAGCCACGATAGAATCATGTTCTACGACGAACGAAAGGACCCTCATGCCAATCATCAGGCAAGACTCAGACGAGGTCCGCTACCTGTGCGAGCGGGACTGGAGGCTCTCACACCTCATCTCGCGCCTGGGCGACCTGGAGTACCGGCGCGCGGGCAGCGCGTTCGAGGCGCTCTCCCACTCGATCGTCGAACAGATGCTCTCCATGAAGGCCTCCGCGGGGATCGAGTCGCGGATCCGCGGGGCGTGCGGCGGAAAGATCTCCCCGGACGCGGTCGCCGCCCTCTCCGTGGGCGAGCTCAGGGAGTGCGGCATCTCCACGCGCAAGGCAGAGAGTCTGCGCGCGCTCGCCGAGTACGCCGGCGGCAACGACCTCGAGCAGCTCTGCGGCGCCCCGGAGGACGAGATTCGCTCCGAGCTCATGGCGCTCCCGGGCATCGGCAGGTGGACGTGCGACATGTTCCTGCTGTTCTACGCGGGGCGGCCCGACGTGCTGCCCGTCGAGGACGGCGCGCTCAGGCAGTCGTTCGAGTGGCTCTACTGCGCCCCTCTCGGCGACCCCGCCGTGCGGCAGGTGGTCTGCTCGCTGTGGAGGCCGTACTCGTCGTACGCGGTGCGCTACCTGTACCGCGCGCTCAACAAGGGGCTGGTCAAGCAGGGCCCGCCGAAAGGAGTTCTCTGGTGAGCGCTGCCGGCGCCCCTCAGCCCGCGACCTCTATGAGCCGCTGCCAGACCTTGACCATCGCGTAGGTGTCGAGCTCGCAGTACTTGAGCAGGTCGTGGCGCGTCCGCTCGCGCTCCTCATCGCCCATTTTCCGCATGGCGGGGTAGGCGCTCATCGCCTCGCCGCCGTTGTGGACGCCCTCGAGGCTGTGGTAGTCGAGGCTCGGGTCGTCAGGGAACAGCGCCGGCAGCACGCTCTTGATCGAGAAGCTGCCGCCCATGGCGCGGTTGTAGTACCAGCCGCTCTGGAACGGGACCAGCAGGTCGACAACGTTGTCGCGTATTGCGCGCAGGTGACTGGCAAGGTCGGGGAACGCGTCGGCGAGCTCGGAGAGGCGGCTGCACTCGAAGGACTTGTTGTACGCGGTGACGCAGACGTCGGCCGGGATGTCGCGGCAGAGGCTCTCCGCGATCGGGCGGCGTGGGTCCTCGAACGGGTCGGCGAGGAACTCCGAATGCAGCAGCGGTCCGCCCTCGCGCTCGATGTAGTGCAGCGAGTACTGGAAGGGCACCTGCGCGTAGGGCTTGGTCCCCTGGTACTCGGGCACGACGGGCTGCACCGTCTCGAAGTCGAGGAAGTAGAGGGGATAGGAGAGCTTTTTCAAGAACGCGCGGATGGCGGGCACGTCGACGTGCTCTCCCCTGTCGTGCAGCGCAAAGTCGATCTGGCGGCGCTGGATCTTCCCGGCAATCCGCGGGTCACCCTCGAGGTCCGCAAAGGAGTCCTTGCCCTCCCTGTGGAACTCGACCCTCTTTTTGAAGTCCGTATGGTACAGGTCGAAGACGTTCGGCTCCGGCAAGTCGCGCGTGCAGTAGCCCCAGTAAGCGCAGCGGTAGGGGTCGTCGCAGCTGGCGGAGAGGTCGATGTCGGGCTCTTCGTCCTGGGCGAGCAGTTTTTCCGCGAACTCGAGGTTGGGCTCCACGTCCGCCATCTCGGCCTCCACCTGCTCGGAGACGTCGGTGACGCGGAACAGCCCCTTGAGGTCGAGCTCGCCGTCGAGGACGTAGTCGCTGTTCAGGCAGATCAGGTAGGTCCCCGTCACGTCGACGCCGCAGGACTCGAGCACGTACCTCTGGTAGGCGATGTCCGCCATGTAGACGGGCTTGTCGCTGTGGGTGGAGCTCTTGACCTCGTAGATCGCCCAGCCGCCGCCCTCGCGCACGAGCAGGTCGACGGCGCAGTACAGGCCGCGGTACGAGAACGACGCCTCGCAGATGACGTGCGTGCCGCGTGCCATCTCCCCTTTCGTCGCATCGATCATCGCGCCCAGGTCGAGGCGGCCGTCGGGCCTCTTTGCCGTCACCTCGACGTAGTCGCCGAACAGCCCCATCGCCAGGTCGCCGACCTCGTTTCCCTTCTCCATGCGGGCGAGCGTCGACGCGTCTACCTTGCGCTCCTCGGGCTTGTGCTTTGCGAGCCACGCGATCTTGGGACACTGCCACAGTCCGCAGTACTTCGATTTCGAGAAGTTGAGATGCTTCACGCCCATGTTTTCGTGCGCCTCCAATGCGCTGATTCAATACTTTAGTTTCAATGCCACTTCAGGCTGCAGTGCAAACAGAGCCTCACTGCTATGCCGTGTCAATCTTTCGCACCAAGTCGTTAGCCCATGCAACCGCCTCGCCCACAGTCGGGAGCACGTTGAGGCTCTCGCTCGCAACTTGGTTTACGACGCCACCGGGGAGCATCTGCGCCACTATCGCGGAAGCAAGAGCCGACCGCGTTCTAAGCGGATCGCCGCGATCTTCGGCCAGACGTTCTATTGCAATATCCAAGTTCCGCCTACTGTTCGGCCGCTTTCTCGCGCTCATGCAATCCCCTTCTCAAGCTCTGCAGCTTCCGACTTGGTGATAAATCCTCGAGCTACCGCATCTCGCACGGCAGCGAGAAGCCGCTCAGGCAGCACGTGACCTTTGCACGCAAGAATCGCCTCGGGCAGCACCTGGCAGGGCACGCCCTCGTAGGCGGAGCGCTTTTTCACGGGCTCTTTCACGACCTTCACCCAGGAAGGAAGCTTCCTACGCACGCGCCGTGCGGGGGCAACGTAGACCACGGGCGGGTTCTCGTAGGCCAACCCCAGCATCGCAAGAACTGAGTCTCCCCACACGACGGCGTCCTGCCCCACGAGGCAGACAGCCTCTGCGTAGCGGTCATAGGGCTCGGGGGTGCGCCTCGTGAGCCGGTAGACCCCGTGCCCCCTGCGCTCAAGCCTGCCCTGGGATACCCAGCGGTTAAGCTCGCCGCCCGTTATGCCGGCCTTCTTGGCCTCGGCGTAAGTGACAAGCCCGTAGTTGTCCGCCGCGATCTCGTATATGTCGTCGAAGTGCTTCATGTCAAAAGTTTAACATAAATGTATAACTATTGACATATATGTTTGCTCAGAACGACTAATCCCTCATAGTTGCTCCGCTGCCGCCTGCGCATGTTGTAGCGGACCCAGGCCTCCTAGTCCAGCTCGATACGGTCGCTCTTGGCAGGAATCGGGACGATGTCTGCGGCAAGCTCTTTTTCCGAGGCGAGCTGCTCTGCCGAGAACCTCTCCGCCTGCTTATCGAACTTCCAAATGCGTCCCATCTTGCCACGCTCCCCTCTTCCCCTCCCCTCGCCGCAATGGCAAAGGGATATCGAATCAGTGTCGACCACGATAGCATGCCCCTGGGACACCGTTATTACTGCAAAGACGCCCGCCCCGCCATACAGGTCACGCCCATTAGCGAGGACGGTTCCGAGGGCAAGGTGGCGGTGCGGGTCTTCAACTTCGCACCCAGCTGGAACGATGCCAAAGAGCTGGCAACCCAGAGGCAGTTGAGCTCGGTGCTCGACCTGAGCAACGGCTCGATATCGGAGGACGGGTAAGAACCGAAACGCCGGCAACGCAAGGGAAGGCTTCGAGATCACGATTGCCGAGCCTGGCGGGTCAGATGCCATAATAACGTTGCAGCCCATAGGCACTGGTGGCCCATACTGCCGCGACTTCTATCAGACGTGCGGGGATAGAAGCCGGTTTTGACCGCGATGACCGCGAAATCAGGGTGCCGTTCTCTCACTGCCTGGAGAAAACCTGCAGGTCATTGGGGTAGCTAATAACTGAGCGTGCAGATAGAAGTCGCTTCGAACGGTCAAAACCGGCTTCTATCCCCAAGCGGGCGGGGAATTTTGGGTTCGTTTGACTCGCGGGTGTGGTTCAAAGCCGGTTTTGACCGCTATCACTGGATTTTTCGATGCCACTTCTCCGACGGTGCTAGAGAAGCAGCAGGTCAAAGCGGTGTCAATATCCACCCCGTTGGCGTTTCGCACCCGCCGAGCGGTCAAAACCGGCTTCTATCCCCAAAAAGGGAGGCAGGGCTATTGCCCCATGTTGGCTCCCCGTGTCCCTCGCCTGCCCTACACTGCAGCCACCCCTGGGGAAACCTTTTTTCAAGCGCCTAATGGGGCGTCGGGCCTTACTTGCCACAAGGCGGCAACCGAAAGTCTCAGCCTAATCGTTCGTCAACGCGATAAGCAACTCAGCGACAGCGACGGGGCGCCCTTGCAGTAGCAATCCCGTGGGGCCGTTCCCCATTACCCCTGTTCGCCTTCAAGAATCTGGACCACCTTCTCGAAGACAGCAGGAGTGAACTCGCAACGGGGCTTATTGTCGAACGAGCCCTCTCGGATTCCGATCTGCCGGCCCTTTTCGGTCGGCACCCATCCGTCATTCGTCTTCTCGATCAGCCCCGCCTCTCTCATGAGCTTGTTCGCCGTCGAGGAGTTCCGCAGGTCTTTTGCGAGCTTGTCCCTTCCGTAGAGGCTGCAGGACTTGCCCCACGAGAACGCCTCCTTGTTGGAGGCAGCTGAGGACACAGGCTCTGCCTTGCTGTCTTCTACTGAGAGCTCTGCATCTTCAGGCGTCGGATTGCTCGTCTCATCGTCTGTCGTGCGCGCTTCAGGCGAATCGCC
>JBMNPN010000042.1:0-20375 GCA_050943615.1 Coriobacteriales bacterium | reverse complement strand
AGGGTGTGCGCGCTTCCTTGCTTTCTCAAATCCGTGCACCGTATTTCCCCGTCTGGTGCCAAATGGGGCGTGGGCGTGCGCGACTTAACGATTTCTCGTAGCCACGCACAGTATTTCCCCATCTGGCGCCAAATGGGCAATAACTGTGCGCGTCGCCAGCTGTGTGCGAAGAGAGCCGCTACTCCTTGATGCGCAGGGCGCGCATGGCGTTCAGGATTGCTAGGCAGGCAACGCCGACGTCGCCGAAGACCGCCATCCACATGGTGGCGATGCCAAAAATCGGCAGGGCCAAGATCATGATGAGAATCTTCACCCCGATGGCAAAGATTATGTTCTGCCACACAATGCGCATCGTTCTATGCGCAATCTTTATGGCACTTGCGATCTTTGAGGGCTTGTCGTCCATGAGAACGATGTCGGCGGCCTCGATTGCGGCATCCGAGCCCATCGCACCCATCGCGATGCCGACATCGGCGCGCATGAGAACCGGCGCGTCGTTGATGCCGTCGCCCACGAACGCGAGCTTGCCCTTCTCTCCCTCCTTGGCGAGCAGGTCCTCCACGTTGGCAACCTTGTCTTGCGGCAGAAGCTGAGCGCGGTACTCGTCGACGCCCACCTCTTTGGCAACGGCCGCGGCGACCTCGTTTCTATCGCCGGTCAGCATGACGGTCTTGGTGATGCCCGCCGCATGCAGACGCTCGACGGTCTCTTGGGCATCGGGCTTCATGACATCGGCGATCACGATATGCCCAATATAGGTGCCGTCGAGGGCGACGTGCAGGATCGTGCCGACCAGCTCGCAAGTGTGCGCGTCAATCTCGTGCTCTGCCATGAGCTTGTCGTTGCCGACGAGCACGAGGTGCTTTTCCACCTCGGCCTTCACGCCGCGTCCGCCCAGCTCCTCGACATGCTCGATAACCGAGGGATCGATCTGGCCGCTGTAGCGCTCCTTGACGGACAGAGCTATCGGGTGATCGGAGTACGCCTCCGCATGCGCCGCAAACGAGAGCAGCAAGTCGGGATCGATTCCCTCTTCTGTATGTACTGCCACCACATTGAAACTTCCGTTGGTGAGCGTTCCGGTCTTGTCGAACACGACCGTGTCGACATGCCCCAGCGTCTCGAGATACGACGAGCCCTTGACGAGGATGCCGAGCTTGGAGGCAGCGCCGATACCGCCGAAAAACGAGAGTGGCACGCTGATGACCAGAGCGCAAGGACAGCTCACGACCAGGAACACGAGCGCGCTCTGCACGCAGCTGCTCCAAGACTGTCCCACCAGAAGCGGGGGCAGCACCGCGAGCGCCAGGGCAAGGCCGCACACGATCGGCGTGTAGTAGCGCGCAAAGCGGGTGATGAAGTTCTCGGTGCGGGCCTTGCGCTCGCTTGCCTCCTCGACGAGCTCGAGGATGCGCTGCACCGTGGATTCGCCATAGGGTTTGGACACGCGGATGACAAGCAGGCCGGTCATGTTGACGCAACCGCTCACGACCTCGGCGCCCTCCTCGACCACGCGTGGCACGGACTCGCCGGTCAGCGCGGCGGTGTCAAGTTGCGAGTTACCGGAGATGACCACGCCGTCGAGCGGCACACGCTCACCGGGCTTGACCACGATCTCATCGTCGACCTCGACATCGTAGGGGTCGACTTGCATGAGCTCGCCGTTGCGCCGCACATTGGCGTATTCGGGCGCGATATCCATCATCGCGGCGATGGACTTGCGCGACTTGCCCACTGCATAGTCCTGGAACAGCTCGCCGACCTGGTAGAAGATCATGACCGCTGTACCTTCGGCCATATGCGGGTCCGCATCCGGGAAAAAGACCAGGCAAAACGCCCCGAGAGATGCAATGGCCATGAGAAAGTTCTCGTCGAAGACCTGACCATGGACGATGCCGTGCACGGCGCGCCCGAGCACGTCATAGCCTGCGATCAGATACGGCACGAGAAAGCAGGCGAACTGAATCCACAGTCCGTTCGATACCGCAAACGCACCGAGCGCACTTGCCACCTCGAGCACGGCAAAGCACACGAGCGCAACGATAATGCGCACCAGACGCTTCTTCATCTCAGCAGACATCTTTCGGAAAACTCCCTATACACCTCGCGGGCCTCCAGCGCCTACGCCTTGATCGAACAGGTCGGCTCGATGGCGTTGAAGATCTTCTTGGACTGCTCCAGATCTTTCGCGAACTTGTCATCGTCGGCATCGAGCGTGAACCTCATCGTGAGAAAGTTCACCGAAGCCTTGTTGACGCCGTCCAGCTTCGAGACCTTGTCCTGGATCTTGGCAGCGCAATTCCCGCAGATCTCGCCTTCCAGCTTGTACATGCGCTTCATGAGAATCCCCTTCCCTGCCGGGTTCGCCGTAGTCGGACATCGAGCACCCCTGATACCGTCATTCGCAGATATGGGTCAGGCCCTGTGCCAGGATCGTGTTCACGTGGTCATCGGAAAGCGAGTAGACGACCTGCTTTTCCTGACGGCGGAACTTGACGAGGTGCGCCTGCTTGAGTCCGCGCAGCTGGTGCGATACCGCGCTTTGCGAGACCCCCACCACCTCTGCGAGGCAGGCAACGCACATGTCCTCTTCCATCAGGGCGTAGAGGATCTTGATGCGCGTCGTATCGGCAAAGACCTTGAAGAGGTCGGCAAGGTCGTAGAGCAGCTCCTCATCGGGCATCTTGCTCTGGACGTTTTCCACGGTTAGCACGTCTTCCGCCGCCGACACGCAATCGACGTGTTCATCAGCTTCCGGCATCGAAGTATCCTTTCTTGACTGAACATATGAACACTCATTCATATGAATGCAAGTATACGTTGCCGCTATGACATGTCAAGCGCAAATAGGAAGTTATTCGAGAGCGGCAGAAAGAAGGCACAAATAAGGCCGTGGCCTCAGCTCGCTAAACCAAGGCCACGGCCAAAAGCACAGAAGCGAAGCTGTTGCTCCTAAAGCTCCGCTTCCGGTTTGCCCGAGACAAATGCCATCACGATGTCCACCAGATCGTCGATGGTCTCTGAGTCACTGCCCGCATTGACCCGCTCGCGCCAGAGCAGAAACGTCGAGAGTATGCAGGTCACATAGCAATCGATGTAGTACTCCATCCGCTCGCTGACCGGCCGCTCGGCATCTCGACGTATCTGGGCGACTTTCTCGCACAACGGCTTTCTCATCTGGTCGACCAGCCAGGTGATGGGAACGTTACGCAGCAGGTTCTCCTCGATCTCGAGACTGTGCTCGAGCGCCTCGAGAAAGAGCCGGGTCAATCTGCGAATACGCCCCTCGGCAGGTTCCCCTTCCTCGGGAACATCCGAGTTGGCGAAGATCTCAGAGACCTGGTCGTGCAGAAATGAAGCGAGCAGGTCCTCGACCGAGTTGAAGTGCGCGTAGAACGTCTTTCGGTTGATCTGCGCTTCATTGGCGACAGCCGTCACCGTGATCTTCGTATATTCTTCTCGGGCGAGAAGGCGCCTAAACGCATCCTTTATCAAGCGATGCGTTTTGACAATGCGCAGGTCGGTCTTCTTATGACCGGTCTCCTGCTCTAGTTGGGCATATGTCATTCTCTCTCGCCTATTCTTTTTCTCGGATATTAAACACTCACCGAATTATTGTGACTTAATACCCGATTAACACAATTTTGATGGTTGAGTAAATTAATTCCTCTTTAATAATAGATGTGACCATTTATTACACAGGTGTAGTTTAACACACATTAAGGTAATACTTCGGAACTACGATTGGAGTGGACATGGGAGTCAAGAAATCCCTCGAGAGCGCCGCGATTGCCAAGGCAATCGACTACCTCATCGAGAACCCTGAGGAGCGCATCCCGAAGATCATGAACCTCGTGAACAAGGCCGTTCCCGAGGACCTGTATCCTTCTCAGCGCAAAGCCATCACGAACGCCATCAACATGCACAACAACTGGTACGAGCTCATCCTGCGCGTTACCGAGCTCAACCCGGATGTCATGCGCCGCATGATCAAGACATTCGTGCTCGACGCCAACTTCGACTGCTGGCCTACGCAGGAGGAAAACCGCAAGAAGTACCAGTGCAACATCCCCTGGGCGATGCTGCTCGACCCGACGAGCGCCTGCAACCTGCACTGCACCGGTTGCTGGGCCGCCGACTTCGGCAACCAGCTCTCCTTGAGCTACGAGGACATCGACAGCATCATCGAGCAGTCCAAGGCGCTCGGGACCCACATGTTCATCTACACCGGCGGCGAGCCGCTCGTGCGCAAGAAGGACATCATCAAGCTGTGCGAGAAGCATCAGGACTGCGCGTTCCTCTCCTTCACGAACGCCACCCTCATCGACGAGGAGTTCTGCCAGGACCTCGAGCGAGTCGCCAACTTCATCCCGGCCATCAGCGTCGAGGGCTTTGAGGAGGCCACCGACTCCCGTCGCGGCGAGGGCACCTTCAAGAAGGTCGTCGCCGCCATGGACCTGATGAAGAAGCACGGCCTGCCCTTCGGTGTCTCCTGCTGCTACACCTCCGCCAACTACAAGGACATCGGAAGCGAGGAGTTCATCGACTGGCTCATCGACAAGGGCGCGCTGTTCGCCTGGTTCTTCACGTACATGCCGATCGGCAAGAGCGCCCCGACCGACCTCATGGCTTCCCCCGAGGCCCGCGAGCACATGTACCACTTCATCCGCGCTATGCGCGACACGAAGCCGCTGTTCACAATGGACTTCTGGAACGACGGCGAGTACGTCGGCGGCTGCATCGCAGGCGGCCGTCGCTACCTGCACATCAGCGCTGCAGGCGACGTCGAGCCCTGCGTGTTCGCCCACTACGCCAACGCCAACATCCACAAGGACTCCGTGCTCGACGCGCTGCGTTCGCCCATCTTCATGGAGTACTACGAGAACCAGCCCTTCGACAAGAACCTGCTGCGTCCCTGCCCCATCCTCGACAACAAGGGCAGGCTCGCGGAGATGGTCGAGCGCTCGGGCGCAAAATCGACCAACCCGCAAGACGGCGAGCCGGCAGAGGAGCTGTGCGAGAAGTGCTACACGGCAGCCGACGAGTGGAAGCCCGTCGCGGACCGTCTCTGGGACGATCCCAACGACAGCCGTTACGACCTGCGCCACAAGGAAATCGGCGGCATGGCCGACAGCGATATGGACAAGTTCGAACGCATCGGCCGCAAGCGCTGGAGCGCCTAAAGGCAAGTAACCGATAGCAGCTGCATTCGGTTCAGCAGGGGGCGGGGCATCGCACGGTGTCCCGCCCCTTTCATTTGCTCGGAAGAACATTGGGAGGCTGCCTGCCGCTCTCCCGTGAAGGCAAGCAAGTCGCTCGAAAATGCTTCCTGGGGGTGTCAGTATCGTGTAGCGCGATAGAGATAGTTATTACGCGAGAGCTCGTAGCGCACTACGCGCTTGGTGACCTTGACCTTCTTCACCACGGTCCTCTTCTTGCCCTTGACCGTCTTTTTGATCTTCTTGGTTTTCTTGACCTTGATCTTTTTGACAACTCTCTTGATGCAGCTCACGTACGTGCCGAGATACAGCTTCGAGCCCGCAAAGAACACGCTCTCGAACTCGCCGCCCGTCGACGTCTTGAACTTCCCGACCTTATCGCCGGTCCAGCTGAAAACGGCAACCATGTTGGTAGTTCCAGAGCTCTTCGGACTCAGGCATACGCAGATGTAGTCGTCCGTGGCCTCGATACCCTGATACTGGTTCTTGACGTATTGGGAGACATCGATATAGCGCACGGGAACGAAGTCGCGGTCGAGAATGAGGATGTCACGCGTGCTCAGAAGAATCGCAGCGTACTGTTGCCGTTCGTGGTTGTAGGCGATTGCAGAGAAACCCGTCCACTTTTTTATGAGGCTCTTGCTCACCCCAAGCGCTTTTGCCTTCAGCTTTGGTTTGACTGAGGACACGACGGTGAGCTTCTTGGGGTCGACGAGCGTGAGCGATTTCCTATCGAGCGTGCAACGCGCAACGACGATGCAGTCGTCATCGGCGTTGTAGGTCATGTCGTTGCAGTGCGCGACGGCAAGCACCTTCGAGACCTTTTTCACCTTCATATTCGAGAGCTTGACCTTGACTATCTTGCATTTCTCCTTGTTGCGATTGTAGAGCGAGTAATAGCCATAGGTGCCATCACTGCAGGAACCCTGGAGCGTGTCGTAGCCCTTGACCTTTTGCTTTGCCCTCGACCTGAGCTCGAATGTCTTCTTGCCGTGCTTGAGACGAGTTACCTTGGCACTCTTGGTCTTAGCGACGTTCTTTGTATACGACCAGGGCGATTTGATGCGTCCGTCCTCGAGCTTTGCCACCGAGCGGACGCGTACGTAATAGGGACTCTTCTTTTTGAGCTTTGAAATGCGAACCGAAGACCGGTCGGCGTCGGAAACAGTCAGTTTCTTCGCCTTTTTGAACAGGCTGTTCTTGCTGTACTGGACTTCGTAGTCGCTTGCATACGAAATCGGGTGCCACGAGATCTTTGCTGAGGTCGCCTTTGACTTCTTGGAGATCTTGACCGAAGCGGGACCTTTCATGCGCATGGCAGAGCGTTCCTCGGAGGTGGCCGTCGTCTCAGACACCTCATTGTTCATCACGAGCGCCTCGTCTTGCCCCACCTCGGTTGCGAGCTGGGGTTCGGATTCAAGATACGCGACGACCGAATACGAGTAGACAACGCCGAAGGAAGCGCCCTTGTCGGTCCAAGCATGCTGCAGGGGCGTATCGATGGTCCGCACGAGTTTGGAGACGAGAGACCCCTGCGCGCGACGGTAGACGTAGTAGCCGTCCGCGTTCTTAACCTTCTTCCAGGTCAGGCGAATTCCGCTCTTCTCAACTGAGACACCGGAGATGCTGGGGGTGGTGAGCTTGGGGGTCTCTTCTTCGACGCTGAGCGGATCGCCTGATGTCGATTCGCTGTCACCCAGCGCATATTGTGGACAACAGCAGAAAAAGATAGACGCGAACAGCAGGCAGACTATTGCAGCACAAAGTCGCAGAAGCCAGTCCAGCCTTTGTGGTTTTAACAATACGGTTCCCATGTGTCTCCCCTAATGATCCATAGGAATATCCCATCGCGGGAATATCCCATATTAACACGGGAGAGCTCTCAGAGCATGGGGCCACGCGTGCGCCCGTGAGCGGTTCGGAGCATCTTGCATCCAAACGCCCCTGGTGGTCGACCACGTGGGAGGGTTCGGCGCGCGCTGCATCGACGGAGCCTTGGTGGTCGACCACGTGGGAGGGTTCGATACGGATTCCGGCCGGCCGGCCGACCACGTGGGCGGGTTCGATGCGGATTCTGCGCCCAAGTGGCCCTGGTGGTCGACCACGTGGAAGGGTTCGGCGCGCGCTGCATCGAGGGGCGCCTGGTGGTCGACCACGTGCTGGAGTTCGATGCGCGGCGTGCATCAAAGATCTGCCCGCACTCGCGCACGTGAGAGAGTTCTGCACACGCTACGCGGAACTGTCCTTCGTGTGCGCGCACGAGCGGGACTTCTGCGAAGAATCAGGGCGAAAATGCGCCGAGCCCCTTCACGTGTGCGGATTCTCGTGCGGAACTTGCCTATGTGCGCGCACACGAAGAGGGTTTCCGTGCAGCGTTCGCAGAACTCGGGTTGGTGCGCCCCCCGTAGTGAACTTCAATTGGCCGCCTACATCGAAGATCACCAGGCGGTCGGCTGCACTGTCGACCACCTGTCATCTCTCCTGTAGCCCGCATAAAAAAACAGCCCCTGACCTGCTGTTTCACAGGTCAGGGGCTTGATTTTTGATGGTGCCGACGCAGAGACTCGAACTCTGGACCCCCGCTTTACGAGAGCGGTGCTCTACCAGCTGAGCTACATCGGCACATTCGCATGCAATGCATGCGCGAGAAATGAGTATAGCGAAAACTCAGGTCTTGTGCGAGAGAAATTCTCACGCTTTTCTACAGCGCGCCGTCCAGTTCATCGACAAGCTCGTCGAAGTACTCGAGCGCCGCGTTCACCGGCGCAGGGCTCTCCATGTCGACGCCCGCGCCACGCAGCAGGTCCAGCGGCGGCTTGCTGCAACCGCCCTTGAGAAAGCCGAGGTAGTCCTCGACCGCCGGCTTGCCCTCCTCCAGAATCCGGCGCGAAAGGGCGATCGCCGCGGCAAAGCCGGTCGCGTACTGATAGACGTAGAACTCGTAGTAGAAGTGCGGGATGCGCGCCCACTCGAGCGCAATCTGCTCGTCGACCACGATGCCCGGACCAAAGTAGAGCTCGTTGAGCTTGCGGTATTCCTCGCAGAGCGCATCTGCCGTGATGCCCTCGCCGCGCGCCGCCATCTCGCTCACCTCGAGCTCGAACTCCGCGAACATCGTCTGCCGGTAGATCGTTCCGCGGAACTGCTCGAGGAAGTGGTTCAGGATGTAGGCGCGGCGCTTGGGGTCGGTCTCGGTCTTGAGCAGGTACTGGGTGAGCAGCGCCTCGTTGCAGGTCGAGGCGACCTCGGCCACGAAGATCACGTAGTCGGAGTAGGTCGCGCTCTGGTTGTGGCAGCTCAGGTACGTGTGGATGGAATGCCCCATCTCGTGGATGAGCGTGAAGACGTCGTCGAGCTCTCCCTGGAAGTTCATGAGGATGACGGGGTGGATGCCGTAGCTTCCGGCAGAATACGCACCGCTGCGCTTGCCGGGCGTCTCGTAGACATCGACCCAGCGCTCGGAAAGGCCCTTTCTCACGAGCGCGAGGTAGTCCTCCCCCATCGGCTCGAGCGCCTTCAAGATGAGCTCGCAGGCCTCCTCGTAGGTGAACTTCATCTCCACATCGCCGACGATCGGCACGTAGAGGTCGTAGAAGTGCAGCTCGTCGATCCCGAGCGCCTTCTTGCGCAGGTCGAGGTACTTGTACATCGCGGGCAGGTTCTCGTGCACAGCGTCGATGAGCTGGGTGTAGACCTTGGTCGGGACCTCGTTTCTGTCAAGGCAGCTCTCGAGCGCCGAGCTGTACTTGCGCGCGTCGGCATAGAACTTGACCTGCTTTGCCTGGGCGCCGAGCATGGCCGCGCTCGTGTTGCGGAACTGACCGTAGGCAGCATAGAGGCTCTCGAACGCGGACTTTCTGAGCGCGCGGTCCGTCGACATCATGAGCGGGATGTAGCTGCCGTGCGTGACGGGGTGCTTTTCTCCTTTGGAATCGACGGCGTCCTCGAACGTGAGGTCGGCGTCGTTGAACAGCGAGAAGATGTTCTCGGGCTGGGAGGCCATGTCTCCGGCGCGGGCGAGCAGCTCCTCTTCCGGCGCCGAGAGCGTATGGGCGCGCATGCGGAAAGTCTGGTCGAGCTCGCGGCGATAATGCTCGAGCTTGGGCTGCTGCTTATAGAAGCCCTCGACCTGCTCTTCATCGAGCGTCAACAGTTCCGCGCTAAACCACGAGATGGCCGCCGAGATATGCGTGTAGAGGTCCATGACGCGGGCGCTGTAGTCCTGGTAGCGTGCCTCGCGGGTGTCCTGGTCGGCCTTGCGCGCCGCATAGTTGGCGAGCTTTCCGACCTCGACGCCCATCTCGTCGGTGAGCTTGAGAAACGCAAGCAGTTCATCGGGGGATTTCGAGACCTTGCCCTGATACGAGGCGAGCTTTTCAACATAGCCCTTGGCAGCTTCGAGTGCCGAGAGAAACTCCTCGTCGTTCGGGTAGATATCGGACAGGTCCCACAGGTAGCGCTCCTCGATCTGGTCACGGGATTCGTACTGCATCGATCAGCTCCAATCGCTCATTTAGACGAAAAGGCACGGATGTGCGAGGGGCATGACACGCCCTCGCGTGGATGTTTCGACCCCCATAGTAGAAAACCCCTCAGCGCATGACCTTGCCCTGTAACGTTGTTGTAAGATGGGGCGGCTATGAACAACGCACCTATCGGCATATTCGACTCCGGCTTCGGCGGCCTCACGGTGGCCCGTGCCATCCACGAGCGCCTGCCCGAGGAATCCCTCATCTTCTTGGGCGACACCGCCCGCTGCCCCTATGGCCCCCGCTCGCTTCGCGAGGTGCGCGGCTTTGTGCGGCAGTTCTGCACCTGGCTTTCCAAGCGCAACGTCAAGCTCATCGTCATCGCCTGCAACACGGCAACTGCCGCGGGGCTCTCTCTTGCGCAGATGGAGTTCGAAATCCCCGTTATGGGCGTCGTCGAGCCTGGGGCCCGCGGCGCCGTGCGCGCCACGCGCAACCGTCGCTGCGGTGTCATCGCGACCAAGGCGACCGTCGAGTCGGGCATCTACTCCGACACCATCCGCAATCTCGATGCGGGCATCACCGTCTATTCCACGGCGGCGCCGCGCTTTGTGGAAATCGTCGAAGACGGGCTGCGCAAGAGCAACAGCCCCATCGAGAAGCTCACCGCCGAGGCCTCCGACATCTACCTGCGCCCCGCGTTCCAGGAGATTGCGCGCGACTACCTGACGCCCCTCAAGCAGGCGAGAGTCGACACGCTCGTGCTCGGCTGCACGCACTATCCCGTGCTCGCCCCGCTTATCCAGCAGGCGATCGGGGAAAGCGTGCACATCATCTCTTCTTCCGAGGAGGCCGCCAAGGAGGTCGAGGCGACACTCAGCTACCGCGACCACCTGAACGATGGCAGCGCTCCCGCGCACAACAGCTTTTTCACCACGGGAGAGGACCTCGACGACTTCCGCCAGATCGGCGGCCACATCTTCGGCGAGCCCATCGAGGACCTGACCTACGTCTCGCTCGACGAGCTCGAGCGCATATAGCACCGCACGCACTGCAAGCAGGCCCGATCAGCCAAAGCGCCGTCGAGCCCACGGGAAAGGACGGCACATGACCATCGACATCGGACTCGGCAGATCCTACGGGCGCACGCCCGAGCAGAAGCGCCCGACCAAGATCACCCGCAACTTCCTCGAGACCGCAGCCGGCTCCTGTCTCATCGAGACGGGCCGCACCAAGGTGATCTGCGCGGTCACGATCGAAGAGCGCGTCCCCGTCTGGAGGAAGGGCTCCGGGCGCGGATGGGTCACCGCGGAGTATGCGATGATGCCCGCCTCGACAGCGCAGCGCACGGCGCGCGAATACCACGGGCGAAAGGGCCGCAGCATGGAAATCGAACGTCTCATCGGGCGCA
This sequence comes from Coriobacteriales bacterium, assembly GCA_050943615.1. Lineage (GTDB taxonomy): Bacteria > Actinomycetota > Coriobacteriia > Coriobacteriales > QAMH01 > CACZQA01. The sequence goes on along the minus strand of JBMNPN010000042.1, from coordinate 9,276 downwards.
CGCTTCGCACAGTGGTGGACATGAACGCACTCGGCGGCGAGGTCACCTTCCACGTCGACTGCGACGTCCTGCAGGCAGACGGCGGCACGCGCACCGCCTCCATCACCGGCGCCTGGATTGCCCTGCACGATGCCGTCGAGCACTGGCAGAAAGCCGGCAAGATCAAGACGAGCCCGCTCTTGGACCAGGTGGCCGCCATCAGCGTCGGCGTGGTCGATGGGCGCATCCTGCTCGACCTCGACTACCAGGAGGATTCGCATGCGGAAGTCGACCTGAACCTCGTCATGAACTCGAAAGGCGAGATCATCGAGATTCAGGGGACTGGCGAGCAGACGCCGTTTTCCCGCGAAAAGCTCGACCGCATGCTCGACATCGCGCAAGCCGGCATCGAGGAACTTCTCGAAGAGCAGCGCGCGGCAATCGAGGAGGCGTAAGGGCATGGCATCCAAGAAGGTCGTCATCGCGACGAACAACGCTCACAAGCTCGAGGAGATCGCGCGCATCTTGGCGCCGCTCGACTGGGAATTCGTGAGCCTGAAGAGCTGCGGAGACTTTCCCGAGCCGGTGGAAGACGCCGGCACCTTCGAGGGAAACGCCCGCATCAAGGCAGCGGCAGCGCTCAAGAACACCGGCCTTCCCGCGCTTGCAGACGACAGCGGTCTTGAGGTCGAGGCACTCGGCGGAAAGCCCGGCGTCTTCTCGAGCCGCTACGCGGGCGAAGATGCCACCGACGAGGAGAACAACGACAAGCTCCTCTCTGAGCTCGCCGGCGTTCCCGACGAGAAGCGCCGCGCCCGCTTCGTGAGCACCATCGTCTTCATCGATACCGATGGCACCGAGATCGTCGCCCGCGGTACCTGCGAGGGAACGATCGGCCACGAGCGCCGCGGGCACAACGGCTTTGGCTACGACCCGCTGTTCATCAGCGACGACCTTGGCGGAATCACGACCGCCGAGGCCACGCCCGAGCAGAAGGACTCCATCTCGCATCGCGGCCGTGCACTTGCCGCCTTCGTCAAGAAGGCAAAGGAGATATACGCGAAGTAGGCGAGCGCTCGCGCGTAGGAACGCGCTCTGGAGCTATTCTGCTTCCACCTGCCAGGGCGTGATGACATCGTCCTCGAAGATCTTGGCCACCGCCCCGTTTCGCTCGAGCGTGTCCTCGCGCGCAACCAGGTAGAACGTCGCATGCGCCTCGGGATCGGTAATGGGCACATCGACCCGTTCCACCTTCATCTTGTCGTGCGCCGAGCTCGGGCTCGCAAAGACCGGCGCGTCAGAGGAGAACCCGAGCGCATGCGACGTGCGCATGAGCTCGGAGTAAACCTCGTAGTCGTCCTGGCGGATGAACAGTGCGTGGGGCATGAGCCGCTCGTGGATCTCCGCCCAGAACCCGATGCCCGCATATAAGACGAATGTCTCGCTTCCCAGATCGGAAAAAGACAGCTCCTCACAGCGGGCAAACGGGTGCTCGACGGGAGCCGAGACGAAGAGGTTCTCTTGCATGAAGGGCAGGTTCTTCATGCCGGGAGCAGGTTCGTTGAGCACGGCGATATCGACGCTTCCTTCGCGCAGCCGATCCAAAAGGTCGCCCGGCTCGTCGAACATCTCCTGGGAGAGAATCGTTCCAGGCAAGTGCTCTATGAGCTGGATGGCAAAGTAGCGCTGGGGTGCCGGAGCGCAGCCCCCGACTCTCAGCATCTTGCTGTGCAGACGCGCAGATGCCACATCGTCGCGAAAGCGCCGCTCCGTGAACACGAGCTCTTGCGCGGACCCGTAAATCGCATGTGCCAGGGCATTGGGCTCGAGCTTGTTCGACGTGCGCTCGAAGAGCTGGTCGCCGATCTCGGATTCGAACTTGCGAAGCGAGCGCGAGAGCGCGGGCTGTGAGATATGCAGCTTCTTTGCCGCCGCCGTCACCGACCCGCAGTGCATGACCTCGACGAACTGGCGAACCCTCTCGATATCCATGCCCCGACCTCCCAGCATTCCAGATAACTATGCACTCTGCGCATAGCATACAACTTACATAGCATTGTACGCACCTGCGTTTTCCTGAGATTATAGGTATGCAAAGAAAACTGAAGCCTGGAGACTTGTTATGGCAAAGACCCTTGTAGCCTGGTTCTCCCATCCAGGGGGAACCTATATGGACGGCGCAATCCGCAACCTCGAGCATGGCAACTGCGAACGGCTCGCCCAGGCAATCGCCGACGCGCTGGGCTGCGACCAGTTCCGCATCGTCGAGAAAGATCCCTACCCCGCCGACTACCGGGCCTGCATCGACCGTGCGCGAGCCGATAAGAACACCGATGCGCGCCCGGAACTCGAGACGCTCGCACCCGACATGGCCGCCTACGACACCATGGTTCTGGTATACCCCAACTGGTGGGGAACGATGCCCATGCCCGTGTTCACCTTCCTCGAGTCCGCAGACACGGCAGGCCTTGCAATCGCGCCACTCTGCTCCAACGAAGGCTCTGGGATGGGCAGCTCGGAGCGCGACCTGCGCACCGCATGCCCCAAGGCGGACGTGCGAAAGGGACTTTCCATCCTCGGGCACGAGACCGACGAGAACCTCGAGCGCGCCGTGTCCTGGGCGCAGGACATCTGCAGATAGGGAGCGAGCATGGCACAGACAAGCAACATCCTTGTCGCCTACTACAGCTTGGCGGGCGGAAACACAAGGCGCGTAGCAGAGGCGCTTGCCGAGCAGCTGGACGTCGACCTGCTCGCCATCCAGACCGTGCAGCCCTACACCGGAAGCTACGACGACGTGGTGGACCAGGGAAAGCGCGAGGTAGATGCGGAGTTCGAGCCCGAACTAGCCGACTTCGGCCTCGACCCAAACGACTATGACGTCATCTGCATCGGCACCCCCACGTGGTGGTACACGATGGCACCCGCGGTCAGGACCTTCATGGGAAAGGTAGACTGGAGCGGCAAGACAATCGTCCCGTTCATGACAAACGGCGGCTGGCCGGGTCACGTCATAAAAGACCTCGAGCACGCCGCAAAGGGCGCGCGGGCCGTCGAGCCCCTGGAAGTGCAGTTCGACTCCCAGGGAATGGGCCACATGGTAACGAGCGCCTCGGAGGTCACGGCTTGGGCGCGGCGCGTGGCATCCGCGCTTTCATAACGAGCAAGGCATGAGAAAGGAACCGACATGAGCAAGAAGGACAGCATCAGAAGCGAGGAGGGCCTCTCCAAGGACTTTCCCAAAGGCGAGCTGAACGTGAACTTTGCCAAGTACTTCACCGGCACGAGCTACCTCGCCCCGCTTGGAGACCCGCAACTCGGCGCCTCCAACGTCACCTTCGAGCCCGGTTGCCGCAACTGGTGGCACATCCACCACAAGGGCGGTCAGGTCATCATCTGCATCGCCGGACGCGGTTGGTACCAGGAAGAGGGCAAGCCCGCTCAGGAGCTGCACCCTGGTGACGTTGTGAGCATCCCGCCCGAGGTCAAACACTGGCACGGCGCGGCGGCAGACAGCTGGTTTCAGCACATCGCGCTCGCCGTCCCCGCAGAAGGCGCAAGCGCCGAATGGGTCGAGCCCGTCACCGACGAGCAATACGACGCGCTCGAGGCGTAAGGCGCCCCAAGCAGCAAGGCTCTCCAAGCGGCGTGCAATGGCCGCACGATAACAGAAACAAAAAACGCCCTCTGACCTGCAACATTACAGGTAAGAGGGCGAAATCATCTTGGTGGAGGTGCGGAGAATCGAACTCCGGTCCACGGTAGCCAATCGGGAGGTGTCTTCAGGCTCAGTCGCTGTTCGAGTAGGAAGCGCTCTCGGCACACCGACAAGCGTCGCGCGCTTCCGCCGGTTCGAGCTTAGGCTGCGGCATACCGACTACGTCCGCAGCTGCAATTCCCTGAAAATGATCCCGCGCGAAAGCCGGGAATCGAGCCTTCGGTTGGGAGGGCTGGACCTAAATTAGGCAGCCAGGGCGACAGCGTTGGAACGCTGAGCGCCCTTGAAAGAAACAACTTTGCCAGTTAATTGGCTTTACCCCTGTTTAACGTGGCGAGGAGACCACGGCCTGCTGCCCCCGTCAAAGCTATCATGTCGAAACCAGTCACCCCCAGTTCCGAACGTTTTCAATGTTCGCTCCCGCCCTCTTTCTCAAAGGCGGGTTCTCAAATATACGCCCTCATTCATTAATTAGCCAGCCCCGTTTGAAAAAGGTTGCCGAAAACGGTGGACACGCTGCCGGTCCGATACGGCCTCAGCGCACAGCACGGGTGCCTTATGCACGCCCACGGGATTTCATGGCGCGGTCTATCTCGCGCTTGACGTCGCGCTCCTTGATGGAGGCGCGCTTGTCGTAGCTCTTCTTGCCGCGGCAGACACCGACCTCGACCTTCACGATGTTCTTTTCGTTGAAGTACATGGAAAGCGGAATGAGCGAATACCCTTTGCGGTCCGCCTGCTGGGCGAGTTTGACGATCTGCTTCTTGTGCAGCAGCAATTTTCTCCTGCGCTCGGGATCAACGTTGAAGTAGCTGCCGTTGCTGTAGGGCGAGATGTGCACCCCGTTGAGCCACGCTTCGCCCTTTCGAATCACGATGAAGCAGTCGCGCAGCTGAGTCGAGTTCTCGCGCAGAGACTTTACCTCCGTGCCCGTGAGCGCAATGCCTGCCTCGACGCGATCTTCCACGAAGTAGTCGTGATACGCCTTACGGTTCTTGGAAATATATGAGCGCTCTTCTTTCATGTCGGGGATTCGTCTCTCTCAACTGGGCATATCCAATAAAGCAAAGCCTTTATTGAGGCGATACCAAATACAACCTGAAACATTTTACAGGACCCCCGTTGGCCGCTTAATATCGTCCGACGATTGTTTACCAAACGTTTTAAAGACGGCCGCACAATAATCATCTCCTAATATGTGTTTCATGTCCTAATCCTGTCCGATAGCAAATCGGGGGATTTGCAGTTCAGGTGAGACAAAAGGAGGCAAGTATGCAAGATTCGTTAATCGAGTCGCTTGAGTCGCGTGGCATCACGCGTCGTGCTTTCCTCGGCTTCTGTGGGACCATCGCCGCAGCGATTGGCATAGAAGGCGTTACGAGCACCGACGTTGCTGAAGCTCTCGAGAGCAATTCTCTCATCGGGACAAGCGGCGGCCTTGGCAAGCAGGGACTTGCACCGGTCATCTGGATGGAGCTCGGCTCCTGCACTGGATGCACCGAGTCCTTTGCCCAGGCAGATGACCCCGACCCCGCGACAGTCATCCTCGAGTACATCGCCCTCAACTACTCCGAGACCCTCTCGGCAGCAGCGGGCTATTCGCTTGAGGACGCACGCAAGCAGACCATCAACGCTGCCAAGGGCAAGTACCTCGTCGTCATCGAGGGCGCGGTCATGACCCGCTACGATGGCCAGATTCTGCGCATCGCCGGCGAGCCGGTCTGCGCGTCTGACAATAGCCCGCTGCTCGAAACGTGCAGGGATGCCGCAGCCGTCATCGCCGCGGGCTCCTGCGCTGTCGACGGCGGCTTCTGCGCAGCCGAGCCCAACCCGGGCGGCGCAGAGGGCGTGCAGAAGTACCTGAGCGACAACGGCGTCGACACTCCCGTGGTCAACCTGCCGTCCTGCCCGTGCAACGCGTCGACGCTCGTCGCGGTCATCGTCCAGTACCTGCTGGTCGGCACCCTGCCCGAGCTCAACTCGCACAACATGCCGCAGATGTACTACGGCCAGACCATTCATGACAACTGCCAGCGCCGCGGTCACTTCGAGAACGGCGAGTTCGTCTACGAGTTCGGCAGCGAGGAGGAGTCCAAGGGCTACTGCCTCTACGCGATGGGCTGCAAGGGTCCCCAGACCAAGGCCAACTGCGGAACCATCCGCTGGAACCGCCGCGTGAGCTGGTGCATCGACGCGGGCTCGCCCTGCATCGGCTGCGCCAATGCGGACCCGACCGTCACCCAGCGCAACTGGGTCGACTTCGACGCCCCGTTCCTGAGCCGCATGAAGAACATCCACATCGGCAGCATCGAGGTCCAGCCGACGCCGATTGCGCTCGGCATCACGGGCATCATCGCCGCCGTCCTGGTCATCCACGGCATCGGCATGAAGGTCGCCGGCCGCACCGAAGGTGCCGGCGGACCCGACTACGAGAAGATTCGCGCCTATGACGCAAAGCACGGCATCACGCACGGTTCCCCGCGCGCGGCCGAGGCTCTCGAAGAGATGCAGGAAGAGAAGTCCGAAGCTGACAAGGAGACCGTCGCTGAGAGCGAAGGAGGCGAAGAGTAAACCATGGCAAAGCATGCAATCATCGACCCGGTAGACCGCATCGAAGGCCATCTGCGCATCGAGATGGAAGTCGAGGGCGGCAAGGTCTCGAACGCTTGGGTGTCCGGCGGCCTGTTCCGCGGCGTCGAGCTGATCATCGAGGGCCGCGAGCCAACCGATGCCGCTCTCATCGCAGAGCGCGTCTGCGGCGTCTGCCCGGTTTCCCATGCGCACACGTCCGTCTACGCTGCCGAAGCCGCCTATGGCATCCAGCATCCGAACGGCGCGCGCGTCGTACGCAACCTCGTCGAAGGCGCGCAGTTCATGCACAGCCACATCCTGTGGTTCTACCAGCTGAGCGCACTTGACTACGTCAACCCGCTCAACGCGGTGAATGCCGACCCCGACAAGGCGGTCGACTTCGCGCAGTCAAACGGCATGGCAGTTCGCGACTTCAAGTCCGTCCAAGAGCGCCTGAAGAAGTTCGCAGAGAACGGCCAGTACTCCTGGCTGTCCGGCGGCTGGTTCATGGAGGGGCAGGCCCCGAAGGCCTACAAGCTCCCCGCCGAGGTCGACCTCATCGCCACGGCCCACTACATCGAGGCCATCGATGCCCAGGCGACCGCAGACGAGATCGCGGCCCTGATCGGCGGTAAGATGCCGCACATCCAGACCTCCATCCCCGGTGGCACCATGTGGGTGCCCTCCGTCGAGAAGCTCGACGATATCCTCTCCCGTTCCCAGCAGCTCCACAGCTGGGTCGACGAGGTCATGATTCCCGACGCCATCGCGATCGCAAAGGTCTACCTGAACGACGTCGTCAGCATCGGCAACAACAAGCACGGCAACTTCATGGCCTACGGCGTGTTCGACCGCGAGTCCCGCTCCGCCGAGGACCGCTACTTCCCCGCCGGCATCGTCCGCGTCTCCAGCGGTACTCCGGTCCTCGAGAAGTTCGACGGTTCCAAGATGACCGAGGAGACCACGCACGCGTACTACGCCGACGACGGCGCACCGCGCCACCCGCTCGAGGGCGTCACCGAGCCTCCCGAGACCTTCCCGGGCTACTACAAGGACGAGGCCAACGAGGTCGTCAACGACAAGTACACCTGGTCCAAGGCCCCGCGTTACGACGGCCAGCCCATGGAGGTCGGCCCGCTCGCCCGTGTGATGGTCAGCTACATGAGCGGCAATCCCGAGATCAAGGCAGGCGTCTCCCGCGTCCTCAAGGGCGTTGGCCTTCCCGTCAACACCTCCTCCATCCTCAAGCTCGACTCCGCGCTCGGCCGTCTGGCCGCCCGCCCGATCGAAGCCTACGCCGTTTCCGGTTACATGATCGACTGGTGCAATGAGCTCGTCGAGATCTTGAAGAACCCCGGCGAGGGCAACCCCTGGTTCACCGAGCGCGCCCGTGACACGGGCGAGGGCGAGGGCTTCTGGGAGGCCCCGCGCGGCGCTCTGTACCACTGCGAGAAGGTCGAGAACAACAAGATCACGCATTACCAGGAGATCGTGCCCAGCACCTGGAACATCTCCCCGCGCGATGCCGATGGCGTTTGCGGCACCATCGAGCAGGCACTTATCGGCACCCCAGTCGACAACATCGATGCGCCAATCAACGCGTTGCGCATCGTCCACGGCTTCGACCCGTGCGTTGCCTGTGCTATCCACATCATCGAGCCCAAGAGCGGCCATGAGTTCCGAACGCAACTGAGTCCTTGGGGAGGTCGATAGAGATGGCAGAAATTGCACATTACAAGGAAATGCACCCGCTGCCTTTCCGAATCACCCACTGGATCAACCTCATCGCGATGATCCTGCTCGTCCTGAGCGGCATCGAGATTCACTACCCGGTTGTCGCAGGGCTCATGGGCGTTGCCCGCGGCACGCATATCTTCTGCGGCATCGTGCTCGTCATCAACTGCGTGATGCGCATCATCCTGGCCTTCTTCGTGAAGTCCTCCCCCATCGGTGGCACGCGTGAGACGGTCACCGACTTCTGGAACTGGCTGCCGCAGAAGTACAACAGGCACCAGTTCGGCGCTTGGATCAAGTACTATCTGTTCATCAAGAAGGACCATCCGCTGTCCGCAAAGCTTGGCGTTCCGCAGAAGCTCTCTTATCTGTTTATCGCCGTCTGCATCCTGTTCATGGGCTACACGGGCTTCTGCCTGTGGGATGTCACGATGGACATCCCGTTCTTCGCAGGGTTCACGGTCCTGGTCGGCGGCCCGATGAAGATTCGCATCATCCACTACTTCATGATGTACTTCTTCATCTGCTTCACGATGATCCACGGCTATCTGGCCCTCATCGACGGCATGGCGCTTCCGCGCCTGATGTTCCTCGGCAAGGAGACCGGCGGCATGACGCAGGATCCCGAGACCTGGAACTTCAACGGCTACGACATGATCGACGAGAACCCCGAGAAGATCGAGCTCGTGCCTCACGAGGACGAGGAAGAGGAAGGCGCAACGGCCTAGACCAACGTCTTTCTCTGAGCTGCGCCTCCTTCTAAAAGCCTCGCTGTTCTGCAGCGGGGCTTTTTCTTTGACCGCAGACAGGAAGCGAGAAGCTGCAGAAGCCGCAAAGAGAACCCAATCTCTCGAGGCCTGCATCGAGAGCCGGTAGGTGGTCGACCACGTGGCTGGGTTCGGCGCACGGCGCACCGAAGTGCCTCCGGTGGTCGACCACGTGGGAGGGTTCGATGCGGATTTTGGCCGTCTGCTCGACCACGCGGGCGGGTTCGATGCGGTTTCTGCATCGAAGGACGGTACGTGGTCGACCACGTGGCTGGGCTCGGCGCAACTTGCATCGACAGGGCCTTGGTGGTCGACCACGTCAGGAGCTTCGATGCACCACGCGCGCAATAGCGCCGCCAGCGCACATACACGTAGCGAGGTTCTGCACACGAGGGGGTGGTAACGAAAATCCGTACCAAACGAACTTGGTTTGGAGGATCGGATGACCTATTCGCTAGAGCAGAGGAAGAGGGCCGTCGAGATGTGCGCCTCCGGGCGCAGGCCCGC